>NZ_BAAAEH010000048.1:0-23043 GCF_039522915.1 Sphingomonas oligophenolica | reverse complement strand
TCGGCGACACCGACGCAGCGAAGCGGCCCTGGCGGCGATACAGCTCGATGATCCGCGCCACATCCTGGCGCACCGCGGTGCGGGTGAAGATCTGCCGCGGCGCAAGCTTCACTTCCTTCCTGAGCTTGTCTTCCTTCAGCCGCTTGTTGCCCTCGTAGAGCACCCGGTTGATCACCGGATTCTCCCGGATCCGCAGCACGATATCGCCCGTCTCCGCGCCGCTGATCGTCACATCGGCGAACAGGTCGCTCGCGTAGAGATCCTTGATCGCCTGGTCGAGCGTCTCGTTGGTGAAGGCCTGGCCGGTGCGCAGCTTGGTATAGGACAGCACCGTCTCGGGCTCGATGCGCTGCGATCCCTCCACCCGAAGCGACGTGATCCTGCCGGCCTGTGTGTGGGGAATGGGCGAAACCTGTTGCGCCGGCTTGGCGGCAGCTCCCTGGCCTGGTGCGCCGGCGGCGGCGATAACAATCGGAACAACGGCCAACGCCACTAACATCATCGCATCTCCAGGGAGAGGCGGGGCTAGGCACTGCATGTGTCTCGCGCATTTCGCAAAAACGGCTCCAATGGGGCGGGCTCGCCACAGAGTCGGGCTCGCGGCAGAATCGTGCCGCAATGTCAGTCGTGATCACGCTGCACCGGACATCCGGCAGACATCCGCGCGGTGCATCACCGGGTCGCGCGCCGCTGATCGGAGCGCTTGTATGAAAGGCTTGCCGATGTTCCTTACTGTCAAGAATCCGACCGCCGCCGATCAGACGGTCCCGCAACAGCCGCCCTATATCGACAACCCCTTCGCCCCCGAGATCTTCGTCACCGGCTTTTCCGGGCTCTCCAACCTCGGCGGCGTGATCGTGCTGACGCTCGAGAGCGTGCGGCACGATCATAGTCGTCCGCAACCGACGCTCGAACGAGTCGTGGTGGGTCGTATCGCCTTCACCACCGGCGCAGCGCTCGAGCTGGTCGCCGGGATGAACCACTTCCTCGAGCAGCAGGGCCTCAGCCCGTCCAGGGCGCTGGCCGGTGGCGCGACTTTCCAGTGATGATGCGCATCGTCCTTTTCGCGGCCCGGCATTGGTGGCGCTTCGTGCCGTGATCCTGATCGGTGGCCCCGTCAGGGGCCACCGATCAGACCGCCCGTGCCGGGCACCAGGGCACACCGGTCAAAGCGGCAGCGCGATGCGTACCAGAAGGCCGCCCTCGGCGTGGTTGCGCAAGCTCGCTTCACCGCCATGCAACCGAATGACCGCACGGACGCTGGCGAGGCCCAGTCCAATGCCGCCGGTTTCCCGGTTGCGCGACTGCTCGCCTCGGGAGAAAGGCTCGAAGGCGCGCTCGATCTCCTCGTCGGACATGCCCGGCCCGTGATCGCGCACTTCGATCACCGCCAGCCCTCCCGCGCGCGTCAGCGATACTTCGGCGTCTCCGCCATAATGCACTGCGTTGGTCAGGAGGTTGTCCAGCGCTGCCCGCAGCGAAACCGGGTCACCCTCGATCACGACTCGCTCGCCGGGCAGCAGGGCGACCTTCTGGCCGAGATCGGCCAGGTCGTCGACAGCGCTCTCCGCCAGCGCGCGCAGGTCGAGCCGGCGGCGGTTGCCGGTCTGGATCGCACCGCGCACATAATCAGTCGCGGCGGTGATCATTGCCTGCATGTCGAGGATATCGCGCTCGACCGCCTGTCGTATCGCCTCGGGCGCACGCTCGAGGCGCAGCGACAAGCGCATCAACGGCGTGCGGAGGTCATGCGCGATCGCGCCGACCATGACCGTCCGGTCATCGACATAGCGGTTCAGGCGTTGCTGCATCTCGTTCATGGCGCGCGCGGCATGGGCAATCTCGGCAGGGCCGCCGACGATGAGCGGCGCGGTATGCGGATCGCGACCGATGCGCTCGGCGGCATCGGCAAAAAGCGCGACCGGGCGAGTCACCCAGCGCGCCAGCAGCCAGGCGAACGGCGTGACGGTCACCAGAGCCGCCAGGAGGAAAAGCAGCAGGCGCGTCCGCCAGGCGCCCATTCCGCTGCGGACCGGCTGCGCCGTCAGCCACTGCCCGTTGGGACGCTGGAATGACGCGGTGAAGTCACCGACCAGCAGCCTGTTGGCATTCTGCATGCCGTTCTGATCCGGGCGGTGTCCGCGCGGCCCTTCGCGGAAAAACGGGGGATCGTCGAGGGTCAGCCTGATTCGCGCCGGCGCGACGCCGAGCTCCCGCGCAAGCGACGCCGCCAGCGCCGCGGCGCGGCCGGCCCCGGTAGCCGCTGGTACTGACGGCAGGTGCAAGCGGAATTCGTCCTTCGAGGCGCGGCCGGTCCGAAGCACGGTCGCCACCTGCGCGACTGAAAAGACCGGCGGGCGCGGCAGCGGCGCGAACTGGAGCAGCGCGAAAGTAACCAGTTGAACGGCCAGCACACCGGCCAGCATGACAGCGAGCACGCGCGTCAGCATCCCCCAGTTCGGCCGCTCCCTTTGCCTCATCGCCGGCTTACGGCCGGCACGAACATATATCCTTCGTTACGGACTGTCCGGATCATGTCGTCGGACGGCGCCCTGAGCTTGCGGCGCAATCGGCTGATCTGGACATCGATCGCACGATCGAAAGCGTCCGAATCCGGGCCGCGCGCGCCCGCGAGCAATTGCTCGCGCGACAGGACCCGCCTCGGCCGCTCGACCAGCGAGCGCAGCACGGCGAACTCGCCGTCGGTCAGGTCGATCAGGACGCCCTCCGGGTCAGTCAGCTCCCAGGCGTCCAGATTCATCCGCCAGCCGGCGAACATCAACACCTGTCCCGCGGTCTCGGTGCCGACCTGGCGCGTGCGCAGGGCGGCACGGACCGTCGCCAGCACCTCGCGCGCGCTGCATGGTTTGGAAAGATAGTGGCTGGCGCCAATTTCCAGCCCGAGGATGCGATCGACTTCCTCACCGAGCGCGCTGAGGAAAATGACCGGCGGGCCGCCATTGCGCCGCAACCGGCGGCACGCGTCGATGCCGCCTTCGCCCGGCATCATGATGTCGAGGATGACGAGATCGACCGAACCCAGGCGGATCAGCTGATCCAGTTCGCGCGTGTTTGCGGCCATGCTGACCTGGTAGCCATGGTCGGCCAGGCTTTCGGACAGCAGCTGGCGGATATCGCGGTCGTCATCGACCACGACGATATGGGCGGCCAGCTCCCTGCCGGTGGTGGCTTCGACAGTCATGACGGCTTCCTCAACGCGTGCACCGCGTAGCATCATGCGACGGCGCTGTTCAATTGAGACGCCTGCTCAGGCGAGGGCCAGTCGGCAGCGCTCTCGAAAGCTGCTCTCAGCGCCTGGGCGTGCAGGGTCGAGAGCCGCGCATGCGCGGATTCAGCCGCTTCGCTCGCTGCATTGATCGCCGCAACCTGCTCCTGCAGCGCACGCCGGCTGAGAAAGAAAAAAATGGACTCGAAACCGTGCATCGTCAAAACCTCCATGGAGGTCCGCTTTCGCGCGCGCGTGTTTCGGCAACATTTCTGCGACCCGGATGACGTCACTTACACAGGAGGCGCAACGAGCTCGTCGAGATGCCGCACGAGATTGTCCATCGTGCCGCTCGTCCCGATATGGACGCCCATCTGGATGAACTGCTCCAGCTGCTCGGCCGAGGCGCAGATGATCTCGACGATCATGTGTGTGCCATGGTCGCGCCCCTGCAAGGTGACCCGCCCGACCGCGCCGAGCGCGTCGAAGACCAGGCGTTCGTTGGGGACGATCTCCCGGTAGACGCCAGCGAACGGCATCTCGGGATGGTCCTGCACCACATAGCTGAAATGGCCGCCGACCCGCAGGTCGATCTCGCAGCGGACGAGCGGCTTGCCGGAGGCATCCCACCACTGCGTGACATGCTCGGGCTCGGTCCATGCCGCGAAGAGCTGGGCCGGGCTGGCGGCGAAGTCGCGCTCGAACCGGATCGTTCGGGCTGGACGGTCAAGGTCGAAGCCGGAGGCTGTGGCATGATGGGCTGGCATGTTATTTCTCCTGTTGATTGATCGCGGCGAGATGGCGGTCGAGATTGTCGAACCGGCTCTCCCACATCTGGCGGAACGGCTCGAGCCAGTCGGCCATCTCCTTCATCGTTCGTGCGTTGAGCCGCCGCGGGCGCCGCTGCGCGTCCCGCCCGCCCTCGATCAGCCCGGCTTCCTCGAGAACCTTGAGGTGACGGGAAATGGTCGGCTGGGTGAACGGAAAGGGTTTCATCAACTCGGATACGGTCGCTTCGCCCAAGGCGAGGCGAGAAAGGATCGCCCGCCTTGTCGGGTCGCTCAAGGCAGCAAAGGTGCGGTCGAGATGGGGTGATTCGATAGCCATTTAGCTATATAGCTAAATGACTATAATTTATGCAAGCCCCGAAGTCTCGCGGGGCATTTTCGCGCGGATCGCAGGAGCGGATCCGTTCGCACATCGGCCGGGATCCTCGACTCACCGGAGCAGATGCACAGCCGAACGGAATCGTTGGAACCGTGACGCCCGGCCCGGATTGCACAGTCTCGTTGACCATTGGGAGAATGAGATGTCGCCGTCTGTAATGAAAATAACCCCTGCGGTTGCGATCCTGGTTGGCGCGCTGGGCCTGGGTGGCTGCGCCACCAAGGGATATGTGAGAGACCAGATCGCTCCGGTGAGCCAGCGCGTCGACGCGCTCGAATCGAGATTGGCGGAGACCGACTCCACCGCGAAATCGGCATTGTCGCAGGCGCAGGCCGCATCCGGGCAGGCGCAGAATAACGGGCAGCGAATCGATCAGCTCACGTCCCGGGTAGATGGCATCGAGCAGCGGATGCAGGCGAGTCAGCGGAAGAAACCGCGTAATTGATGCCGCAAGGCTGATGCTGATCGGCCAAAGGCCGATCTGGTTGTGATTTTCTGCATTGGCCCTATCTCGGGGCGACCGTTTCATGTCGAGCGCCTCAAGCGATGATCAATGTCTTTCTGGCGCTTGCCGGGCTTGCGCTCTCCGTCCCTGTGTCCGCACCGGCGACGGAGAGCGCTCAGTCCCCGGGATCAATGCCGTCACAGCCGGACAACAAGCCGGACAACAAGGCAGCCGACGGTGAGGCGAGCCCATCGCCGGCGACCATGCGGGTCGCCGATTGGATCGCTGCCACACGGGACAATCATTCCCTGCCCTATATCATTATCGACAAACAGGCCGCTTCCCTTTTCCTCTTCGATGCAAAGGGGAAATCGCTCGGCAGGGTTCCGGTCTTGATCGGAGTCGCCGTGGGGGATGACGCTACCCCCGGGGTCGGCAGCAAGAATCTCGCCGAGATCGGCCCTGCGGAGAAGACGACGCCTGCCGGGCGCTTCCTCGCGAAATATGGCCTGGCCGCGGGCCGGCAAAAAGTGCTGTGGGTCGATTATGCCACGTCGGTCGCGCTCCATCCGATTCCGCCGGGGGCCAGCAAGAAGGAGCATCGCCGCCAGCGGATGCTGTCACCTACGCCGGATGACAACCGCATAACCTTCGGGTGCATCAACGTGCCCACTGCCTTCTACAGCAAGCGTGTGCGTCCCCTTTTCCAGAAGAAGGGCGGATATGTCTATGTCCTGCCCGACACCAAGCCGCTCGAGGTCGTTTTCCCCAGCTTGCTTGCTCAGACCGCCACGAACGACGGCGCGCTCTGATCGGGCAATGGGCGGGATTCTGCGTAAATAGGCAGCATGTCGGCTCTGCCTCGTTCCCAAATGATCATCGATTCAACCTGGCATAAAGCCGCCCCATTGTGGCGGCGGACGCGGCACTCCCGCACTGATCCGGCTCGCTTTCCGGGCGGCCAGCGGTGGTGGGCGCGCAGGCCTCCCTGTTCCTCCCTGTTCGGGAGAGCAGCCTCCCTGTTATCGAATAACAGGGATATCGTGATTAAATCACTGATTTGAAAGGAATAATTACGGCAATTTTCCAACAGATCGGCTAATTGCAGGAAGAAAAAAATCGGCCTCGCTGTTCTCTCCCTGTTATCCGCTCGGAACAGGGAGAAACCACGCCGGCCGCGCCACCAGCGACTCGGCCCGTCAGATCACATATTCGACCGTCTTCTTCTGCAGCTCATCCGCCGCCACGGCCGCCCGCTTGTCGACGATCTGCTTGTTCAGGCGGATCACGGTGCGGCTGCCCGTGGTCTTGAACGCGAAGGGCAGGAAGGCGTGGACGATCCCTGCCAGGCCGCCGGCGATCATTGCCACGCCGAAGCGCGAGGCGACCCCGAAATGCTCGCCATAGCTCTCGCCGACCGAGGCGGGGTGATCGAGAAACAGGCGACGGAACATGACAGGCCTCATCATTCGGCGGAGCAGCTGCGATATCACGCCTGTGCTGCGTTGCCAGCCTTGTTCGCGATCTGCGTCAGCATATCAGCGGCGAGCTGACTGAGCGTATCGTCGCGCGCGCCCATCACGACGATCCGGTCGCCGGGCCGCGCCTCCGCCGCGAGATGCGCCGCCGCTGCGTCGCGCGCCGGGATATGGAGTGCGGTCCGCCCGGTCGCGGCGACATCGGCGACGATGTCAGCGCTCGTCACCTCGCGCGCGACTGTCCCGCCCATATACACCGGATCGGGCAGCACGAGCAGGTCGTCGGGTCCGAGCTTGGTCGCCAGCGTCGCGACGAGCTCGCTGCGCATCACCTTGAGCGGGCCATAGCCATGCGGCTGGAACAGGACCAGAAGCCGCCCGGGAAAGGCGTGAAGCGTGTCGAGCGTGGCGGCGATCTTGTCGGGGTTGTGCCCGAAATCGTCGATCACCGCGACGCCCTCCGCCTCGCCGACCAGCTCCATCCGGCGCCGAAGGCCTGTGAAGCCGCCGATCGCCCCCACCGCCTCGTCGAGGGGCACGCCCGCCGCGCGCGCGGCGCCGATCGCGGCGAGCGCGTTCGAGACATTGTGGCGTCCGGGCACCCTGAGCGATACCGGAACCGGAGCGGCACCCCCTTCGGACAGGCTGAAATCGACCCCGAACGGACGCTCGACCAGATCGATCGCGACGAGGTCGGCCTCGCCGCCGATCGAGAAGGTCAGGCGGCGGTCCCGCGGCAGCGTCATCGCCAGCGCGGCGCCGTCGCCATTGTCCATGTTGATCACCGCCGTCCCCGCCCTGGCGATGAAGGTGCCGAACAGGCTGCGCAATTCGTCCAGCGACTTGTGGTCGAGGCTCACATTGTTGAGCACGGCCACCTTCGGCCAGTAGAGCGCGATCGAGCCGTCACTCTCGTCGACCTCGCTGACGAAGGCCTCGCCGCCGCCGACCAGCGCGCTGGCGAACGGCGCATCCTCCGCGACGAAGTTCTTCATCACCGCGCCGTTCATCACCGTCGGATCGCGGCCGGTGGCATGGAGAATCCAGCCGACCATGCCCGTGACCGTCGATTTGCCCGAGGTGCCGGCAATGCCGATCGGCAGCGCGCTTGCGTTGAACTGGCCGGCGAGCAGCTCGGCCCGGCTCATCCGCCTGGCGCCCACCGCATCGGCCGCCACGATATCGGCCACCGTCGCCTCGACGGCCGCTGAAGCGACGACGATCTGGTCAGCCGAGACGATTCCGCTGCCGTCCTGCGGGAACAGCGCGACACCCTTGGCGCGCAGGTCGTCGAACTTGGCGGGGAGCCGCGCCTGGTCGAGCGTCCGGTCGGATCCGGCGACCGTCGCGCCCCTGCCGGCAAGGATCATCGCCAGCGGCATCATGCCGCTGCCGCCGATCCCGACGAAGAAGTAGGATTTGCCGTCTTGCATGGCTGCGGGCTATCGCGGGATTTCAGGCATGGGGCAAGCTGGTGCGGGAGCGACGTTGATGAGGATCGGTATCGTCGCCCCGGCAAGGCCGATCGACCAGGGCACCGCGGCGCGCGCGGCAGCCTTCGCGGCGATCACCTTTCCGACGGTCGACCTCGTCTTCCACCCGCAATGTTTCCTGAGCGATGGCGGCCATTTCGCCGGGCCCGACGATGTCCGCGCGGCGGCATTCCTGGAGTTCGCCAATGATCCCGCCTTCGACGCGCTGTGGTTCGCGCGGGGCGGCTACGGCGCCAACCGCATCCTGCACGCGGTCATGGCGAAGCTCGCGCCGGCCGCATCGGCGAAAAGCTATTGCGGCTATTCGGACACCGGCTTCCTGCTCGGCGCGCTCTACGCGAAGCGGATCGGACACCCGGTCCATGCGCCTCTGGTCGGCGAGATCAACCGGGCCGGCGGCGACGCTGCGATCGCGCGCACGCTCGATTGGCTGGCCCGCCGCAATCCGTCGGCGCTCGAGCCGAGCGTCGGGGAGGAGCCTGTGGTCGCCTTCAACCTCGCCATCCTGACCGCGCTGATCGGCACGCCCTGGCTGCCCGACCTCAGGGGCCATGTGCTGATGATCGAGGAAGTCTCGGAGCCGCTCTACCGGATTGATCGGATGCTGTTCCAGATGGCCCATGCCACCCAGCTCGCGGGGGTCGCCGGAATCCGCCTCGGCCGGGTTCACGACGTCATCCCCAATGATCCGCCCTTCGCCGAGGACGCGCCGCAGATGATCGAGCGCTGGTGCCGCGAGATGGGCGTGCCCTTCCTCGGCCTGGCGGATATCGGCCATGATGCCGACAACAAGGTCGTGCCGTTCGGACGCCTCCAGGGGGCGGCGGCGCGTCCCTGATTTCCCGATCGGGCCTTGCGAGCCGCTCGATACGCGCATTTGATTTTCGTCAATGATGGCGCGTCCCGCCCGGCAGATGCTTCGCGCAATCAGGAGGCGGGAACATATGATGCAGGAAACAGCGCGACCGGCCTGCGAGGAGATTGCCGGCACGACCATCTTCGACGGCAGCATGGCGCAACGGGGCTACGCGTTGAACGCCATGTGCTTCAGCTTCAACGAGGCCGCCAACCGCGACGCTTTTCGCCGCGACGAGGCGGCTTATTGCGATCGATTCAAGCTGAACCCCGAGCAGCGACGGGCGGTCGCCGGGAAGGACGTGCTCGGTCTCCTCGCGGCGGGCGGCAACATCTATTACCTCGCCAAGTTGGCTGGCATCTGGGGTCTGAACGTGCAGGACGTGGGCGCGGCGCAGACGGGCATGAGCGTGCCTGAATTCAAGGCGATGCTGCTCGGGCAGGCGGATGCCGGGCGAGCCGGGATGACGGAGGCGGTGCAATGAGCGAAGTCCTGGGCGGCTATTTCACCAGTCACGTCCCCTCGATCGGCGGCGCGATCGTTCGCGGCGACGAGCAGGACCCCTATTGGAAGCCCTTTTTCGACGGTTTTCCCGCAGTGCGCGACTGGCTTGCGCGCAAGCGGCCGGAGATCGCAGTTGTCTTCTACAACGACCACGGCCTGAACTTCTTCCTCGACAAGATGCCGACCTTCGCGGTCGGCGCGGCGGCTGAATATCGCAACGCCGACGAGGGCTGGGGCCTGCCGGTCTACAAGCCGTTCCGCGGTGCGCCCGAGCTGAGCTGGCACATCATCGAATCGCTGGTCGAGCAGGAGTTCGACGTGACGATGTGCCAGGAAATGCTGGTCGATCACGCGCTCTCGATTCCGTTCGAACTGGCCTGGCCCGACTGCGACGCGTGGCCGGTCGGCATCGTGCCGATCGCCATCAACACGGTCCAGCATCCGCTGCCATCGGCCAGGCGTTGCCTGGCGCTGGGGCGGGCGGTCAACCGCGCCATCCGGAGCTGGCCGGGCAAGGAGCGGATCGTCGTGATCGGCACCGGAGGGCTGTCGCATCAACTCGACGGCCAGCGCGCCGGCTTCATCAACCCGGATTATGACCGGTTCTGCCTCGACCATCTCGCCGCCGACCCGGATGCACTGACCCGCGACAGCATCCGCCAGATCGTCGCGAAAGGCGGCACGCAGGGGGTCGAGATCCTCAACTGGATCGCCGCACGCGGCGCGCTCGGCGATCTCGCGCTCCATGAGGCGAGCCGCAACTACCACGTCCCGATCAGCAACACCGCCGCCGCAACGGTGATCCTCGAACCGGTGTAGATGCGAGGGGTCGCCGGCAGGACTACGATCACGCTGCGGCTTGCCTATATGGGGCCCGCGTGCATAAGCCCGCGCACTCCAACCGCACAGAAAGTCCAATCCCGTGTCCGAGATGTTCCGAATTACGCTGCCCGACGGTTCCGTCCGTGAGGTAGCCCCGGGGACTACCCCGGCGGACATTGCCGCGGCGATTGGTCCGGGCCTTGCGAAGGCGGCGATCGCCGCGCGCGTGGATGGCGAGCTGCGCGACGTGATGCGCCCGTTCGAGGGCGATGCGCACCTTGCCCTGGTAACCGCGAAGGACGAGGCCGATGCGCTCGAGCTCGCGCGGCATGATTATGCGCATGTGCTGGCGGAAGCGGTGCAGAACCTGTTTCCGGGCACCCAGATCACCTTCGGCCCCTCGACCGATGACGGCTTCTATTACGACTTCGCCCCGAAGGACCGGCCCTTTACCGACGAGGACCTGCCGGCGATCGAGCAGGCGATGCGCGAGGTCATTGCCCGCAACGAGCCGCTGGTCCGCGAGGTCTGGCAGCGCGACGACCTGATCGCGCTGTGGAAGAAGCAGGGCGAGACCTTCAAGGCCGAATGGGCTGCCGAGCTTCCCGAGGGCGAGGAGCTGACGGTCTATCGCGCCGGCACCTGGCTCGACATGTGCCGCGGGCCACACCTCGCCTCGACCGGCAAGCTCGATCCCCAGGCGTTCAAGCTGACGCGGGTGTCGGGCGCCTATTGGCGCGGCGACCAGAACAACGCGATGCTCAGCCGCATCTACGGCACCGGCTGGCTCAACAAGAAGCAGCTCGACGAGCATCTCCACCGGCTCGAGGAGGCGGCCAAGCGCGATCATCGCAAGATCGGCCAGGAGATGGACCTGTTCCACCTCCAGAGCGAGGCGCAGGGCTCAGTATTCTGGCACCCCAAGGGCTATATCATGTGGCGCCAGCTCGAGGCCTATATGCGCCGCAAGCTCGACGCCGCCGGCTACCGCGAGGTCAAGACGCCGCAGCTGATGGACGTGCGCCAATGGGAGGCGTCGGGCCATTGGGGCAAGTATCGCGAGAACATGTTCGCGGTGCCCGACGAGGTGCCCAACGCTGACGACAATGCACCGGTGCTGTCGGGCAAGGCCGATCTGATGGCGCTGAAGCCGATGAACTGCCCGGCGCACATCCTGATCTTCCGCCAGGGGATCAAGTCGTACCGCGACCTGCCGATCCGCATGGCCGAGTTCGGCTGCTGCCATCGCAACGAGCCGCACGGCGCGCTGCACGGCATCATGCGCGTCCGCCAGTTCACCCAGGACGATGCGCATATTTTCTGCCGCGCCGACCAGGTGATCGAGGAGGTGCGCATGTTCTGCGACCTGCTCGACGGCATCTACAAGGACCTGGGCTTCGAGACCTATTCGATCAAGCTCGCGCTTCGCCCCGACCAGCGCTTCGGGAGCGACGATATGTGGGACATGGCCGAGCAGGAACTGCGCGACGCAGTGCGGGCCGCGGGCCGCGACACGCCCGAATTCGGCTGGGAGGAGCTGCCGGGCGAAGGCGCCTTCTACGCGCCCAAGCTCGAATTCCACCTGACCGACGCGATCGGCCGGACCTGGCAGTGCGGCACGATCCAGGCCGATACGGTGCTGCCCGACCGGCTCGACGCTTCCTATGTCGGCGCCGATGGCGAGCGGCATCGGCCGGTGATGCTCCACCGTGCGATCCTCGGCACGTTCGAGCGCTTCCTCGGCATCCTGATCGAGCATCACGCCGGCCGCTTCCCGCTCTGGCTGGCGCCGGTGCAGGCGGTTGTCGCGACGATCGTATCGGACGCCGACGATTATGCCGGCGACGTCGCGGCGAAGCTGGCGGCGGCTGGCCTCAGGGTCGAGACCGATCTTCGCAACGAGAAAATCAACTACAAGGTGCGCGAGCATTCGCTCGCCAAGGTCCCTAACCTGCTCGTCGTTGGCAAGCGCGAGGCCGAGGAGGGGACGGTGGCACTGCGCCAGCTCGGCAGCGAGCGCCAGCAGGTGCTTGGCCTCGACGAAGCGATCGCGATGCTGAAAAAGGGCGCGACGCCGCCCGACCTGTGACCTTTTTGCCATCCTCGCCCGCGCGAGGGTGGCAATAAGGACGGTTGACAAAGCGGGACCTTTCGCTGGCCGCCAAAATTCACTATATCCCCCTGCCTAACCTCCAAGGAGCAATACCTATCCGTCCTCCCATGATCCGGCGTCCCCAAGGGGCGCCCGTGCCGATGAACGGCCCACGCTTCAACGAATTCATTGTCTCGCCCAAGGTCCGCGTGATCGATCAGGACGGCGAGAACCTCGGTGTCATGTACACCCGCGAAGCGATGGAGCAGGCACAGAGCGTCGGGCTCGACCTTGTCGAAGTGTCGCCCAACGCAGATCCGCCCGTCGCCAAGTTCCTCGATGTCGGCAAGTTCAAGTACGAGGCCCAGAAAAAGGCCAACCTGGCGCGCAAGAGCCAGAAGACGCAGGAGATCAAGGAGATCAAGATGCGTCCGAACATCGACGACCATGATTACGACACCAAGATGAAGAAGGTGCTCGAGTTCATCGACGAGGGCGACAAGGTGAAGATCACCCTGCGCTTCCGCGGCCGCGAGCTCAGCCATGGCCAGCTCGGCATGGCGCTGCTCCAGCGCGTCCAGGCCGATGTCGTCGAGACCGCCAAGGTGGAAGCCTATCCGCGCATGGAAGGCCGCCAGATGCTGATGGTGCTCGCGCCGAAATAACCGGCCCAAGTGCCAGGGCGACCGGTCAGCCAGAGGCGGCCGGCGGTTCCCACAGCTCGATCGCATTGCCTTCGGGATCGTGGATTCGCGCGAACTGTCCGACGGCCGGGTCGTTCCATTCAGGCTTGGTGATGATCTCGATGCCTGATGCGTTGAGCTGTTCGAGCAGCGAATCGAGATCGCTGACGCGCAGATTGAGCATCCATTGCTTGTCGGGGGCGAAATAATCGGTGCTCGCCTTGAACGGCGCGAACACCACCGGCCCTCCCTCGGTCAGCCAGGACCATTCATCGGGCGCGGCGTCGACCGTCGCGACGCAGCCGGCCCCCACGTTCAGATGCTCGCGGTACCAGGCGTTGAGCGCATCGGGATCCTTCGCGCGAAAGAACAGGCCGCCAATTCCCAATACCGGCATTGTTTTTCTCCTCAGTTCAGGCCGCTTCCTTCATCGGCGTACCGGCGGCCGCCTCGAGCAGGCGCCGCTCGATTGCCTTGAGCCGTGTCGCGCCCGAAATCTTGTCCCCGGTCAGGTCGGTCAGGTAGAAAGTGTCGACCGCGCGCTCGCCATAGGTGGCGACATGCGCCGAATGAATCGTCACCTTCGACTGGAACAGGCCGTGCGCGAGCTGGTGGAGCAGCGCGGGGCGGTCGCGCGCATTCACCTCGATCACCGTGAAGCGGTTCGACGCCCGGTTGTCGATCAGCACATTGGGCGCGATGTCGAAAGCCTCAGCGCGGGCGCGGGGCAGTGGCTTGGCGGATAGCCGGTCGGCCAGCTTGTTGCGGTTGGCGAGCGCATCCTCGATCGCTCCTTTCAGCCGGGCGAGTTGCGTGCTGTCGTCGAAGGGCCGGCCGACCGGATCCTGGACGAGGAAATTGTCGAGCGCCATGCCGTCGCGCGTGGTGTGGATCCGCGCATCGATGATGTTGCCGCCAGCGACGCTGATGGCGCCGGCGATCCGGTAGAACAGGCCGGGATGATCGGCGGCATAGACGGTGACGAGCGTCGCGCCGCGCTCTGGATAGACCTGCGCCGCGATCGAGAGCTGGGAATCGCCCGATTCCTCGATCAACCTGGCGTTGCGCTCCAGCACATCCTCTGGCTCCGCCACCCAATAGGGTTCGGGCAGGCGCTTCACCAGCGCGGCGAACCGGGCCTCGTCCCAGCCCAGCACCGTACGGAGCGCCTGCTGCTTTGCGGCGATGCGCTCGCTGCGGCCCTTCTGCTTGTGGCCGAGGCGGAGCACTTCTTCCGCTGATTCATAGAGGTCCGACAGGAGCTGGCGCTTCCAGCCGTTCCACACCCCCGGGCCGACCGCGCGTATGTCGACGACGGTCAACGCCAGCAACAGGCGCAGGCGCTCGGGGCTTTGCACGATCTCGCAGAAATCGAGGATCGTCTTGAAGTCGGACAGGTCGCGCTTGAACGCGGTCGCCGACATCAGCAGATGCCAGCGCACCAGCCAGGCGACCGTCTCGGTCTCGGCGGGGGTGAGGCCGAAGCGCGGGCCGAGCCGGTTCGCGACCTCGGCGCCGAGCTGCGAATGGTCGCCGCCACGGCCCTTGGCGATGTCGTGGAGCAGCACCGCGACATACAGCACCCGCCGCGAGACGATCTGCTTCATGATCGCGGCCGAGAGCGGATGATCCTCGTTCAATTCGCCGCGCTCGATCTTCGCGAGCAGGCCGATCGCGCGGATGGTGTGCTCGTCGACGGTGTAGTGATGATACATGTCGAACTGCATCTGCGCCACGACCCGGCCGAAATCGGGCACGAAGCGGCCGAAGACGCCGGCTTCGTTCATCCAGCGCAACACCGTTTCGGGATCGCGGTGCGAGGTCAGCACATCGAGGAACAGCGCATTCGCTTGGGGATTGCGGCGAATATCGTCGGCGAGCTTGGCGTCGCGCGCCGCGGCGCGCATCGCCACCGGATGGATTTCGAGCCCGTGCTTGTCGGCCAGCGCGAACATCTCGATCAGCCGCACCGGGTTTTTCTGGAGGAAGTCGTCGCTCGGCAGCGAGAGACGCCCACGCACCAGGGTGAAGCCGTTGAGCTTGCCCGGCGAGCGGGTCAGCGAAGGGAAGCCGAAGCGCCGGCCGCGCGCGGCGAATTTCTCGTCGAGATGGGCGAGGAAGACGCCGGTGAGGTCGCCGACCGTTTTCGCCTGCAGGAAATAATATTGCATGAAGCGCTCGACGCTCGACTTGCCCGGCCGGTCGGCGAAGCGCATCCGCTCGGCGATCTCGCGCTGCAGGTCGAAGGTCAGACGATCCTCGGCCCGGCCGGCGAGACTGTGGAGATGGCAGCGCACCGCCCAGAGGAAATTCTCGGCGCGGTGGAACTGACGATATTCGGCACGGCTGAGCAAGCCGACCTCGACCAGCTCGGCCGGCTCGGTAACGTTGTAGGCGTACTTGCCGATCCAGAAGAGCGTATGGAGATCGCGCAGGCCGCCTTTCGCTTCCTTGACGTTCGGCTCGACGACGTAGCGGGTGTCGCCCATCTTCTTGTGGCGCAAATCACGCTCGATCAGCTTGTCGGCGATGAACTGGCGCGCGGTGCCGGCCTGGACATCGGCACGGAAACGCGCTGCCGCCTCGTCGTAGAGCGCCTGGTCGCCCCACACATAGCGCGCCTCGAGCAGGGCGGTGCGGATCGTCACGTCGCTCTTCGCCTGGCGGACCATCTCGTCGACCGACCGGCTCGAATGGCCGACCTTGAGCCCGAGGTCCCAGAGCGCATAGAGCATCGTCTCGATGATCTGCTCGGCCCAGCCAGTCTGCTTCCAGGGCGTGAGGAAGCCGATGTCGATATCCGAAAAGGGCGCCATCTCGCCGCGGCCATAGCCGCCGACGGCGATCAGGGTGATCCGCTCCGCGGCGGTCGGGTTGCTGCTGCGGTAGAGGCGTTTTGTGGTGAAGTCGTAGAGCAGGCGGAGCAGCTGGTCGGTAAGAAAGGCCTGGGCCGCCGCTGCCTCGAGCCCGCGCGAGGGATGCTCGATCAGCCGTCTGGCGATCTCGGCGCGTCCGGCCTCGAGCGCAGTGCGAAGCATGGCGGTGGCGTCACGGCGGAGCGCGATCCGGTCGTCGCCCTCGATCGCCATCAGCGCATCGGCGAGCACACGGCGATCGATGATCGCGCGGCGGTGGGGCAGGGTGTCGAAGCGGCTGGGCATCAGCCGGAGATAGTCGCTGGCGGAGGTAGCGTCACCTTCCTTCGGCAGAATCGGCTATTCATGTCTGTCTCGATAAGGTTTTTTGGGGGGATTTTCCGATGAAGGGGATCGCTACGACGATACTCGGCTTCATTCTCGCCGCGATGGGATGTCGGCGCGGGTCTCGATCATCGATGAGGTTGCGCCGTTCCATTGGCGCGGCCCCGATGCCTTCGCGCGCTGGGGTGCGGCGCTCGAGGCGGACGCCGAGGCTAAGGGCGAAACGGAGGAAGCGGCGGCGATCGGCGCACCGACCCGCGATATCGTCTCGGGCAAGGTGCGAGTCGCTCACGACTCTTTCGCCAGTGCCTTGAGCCGGTACAGTATCTCGAGCGCCTCGCGCGGGGTGAGGGCGTCGACGTCGATCTTCTCGACTTCAGCCCGGAGCGAATCGACTTCTTCCTCCACCTCGGCCGCCATGGCCGCGAACAGGGGCAGATCGTCCAGCCCTGCCGCAAGTCCGCCGGTCTTGGCGCGGCCGGCCTCGAGCTTGGCAAGCACTGCCTTGGCCCGTGCAATCGTGATGGGCGGCAGGCCCGCTAGCCGCGCGACGGCGAGGCCGTAGCTGCGGTCGGCCGGGCCCTCGCTGACCTCATGAAGCAGGACCAGCTCGCCTTTCCATTCGCGGGCGCGGACATGGTGGAGGGTGAGCGCATCGCAGCGTTCGGCGAGCCGGGTCAGTTCGTGATAATGAGTCGCGAACAGGCAGCGGCAGCGATTATCCTCATGGATCGCCTCGACCACCGCCCAGGCAATGGCGAGGCCGTCATAGGTGCTCGTCCCGCGACCGACTTCGTCGAGGATGACGAAGCTCTTCGGGGTCGCCTGGGCGAGGATCGCCGCCGTCTCGACCATCTCGACCATGAAGGTGGAGCGGCCGCGCGCGAGATTGTCCGAGGCGCCGACCCGGCTGAACAGCCTGTCGACCAGTCCGAGCGTCGCTGACGTCGCGGGCACATAGGAGCCGGCCTGGGCGAGCACCGCGATCAGCGCATTCTGGCGCAGGAAGGTCGATTTGCCGCCCATGTTCGGTCCGGTGACCAGCCAGAGCCGCGAATCCTCCGACAGCATGCAGTCATTGGCGACGAAGCGCTCGCCACGGGCCGCCAGCGCATTCTCGACGACCGGGTGGCGGCCGCCCTCGATCTCGAAACAGCTATGCTCGACCAGCGCGGGGCGGGTCCAGCCGCCTTCCACGGCGCGCTCGGCGAGGCCGGCGGCGACGTCGAGCCGCGCAAGTGCGTCGGCGGTGGCGGCTACGCTCTCGCGGCGATCGAGCGCGGCCGCGGTCAGGTCTTCGAGATGCGCTGCCTCGGCGGCGAGCGCATGGGCGCCCGCCTGGGTGACCTTCAGCGCGACCTCGTGGAGCGCGGGGGCGTTGAAGCGGACGACGCCGGCAAGCGTCTGGCGATGCGTGAAGCCGCTTTCCGCCTTCATCAGGCCGTCGGCGAAGCGGGCCGGGACTTCGATATGATAGCCGAGCACGCCATTGTGGCGGATCTTGAGCGCCGAGACGCCAGTCTGGGCGCGGAACTCGGCCTCGAGCGCGGCGATCGCCCGCCTGCCCCCGGCGCCGGCATCGCGCAGGTCGTCAAGCGCCGCGTCATAGCCTTCTGCGATATAGCCGCCATCCGAGGCGTCGATCGGCGGTGAGGGGACGAGCGCGCGCGTGAGCAGGTCGATCAGCCCGCCATGGCCGCGCAACTGGGGCGCGAGCTCGGCAAGCAGGGCGGGAGGTTCGGCGACGTGATCGAGCTTTTCGCCGAGCTTCCACGCGCCGTCGAGGCCGTCGCGGAGCTGGCCGAGATCGCGCGGGGAGCCGCGCCCGGCGGCGAGGCGGCCGATCGCGCGGCCAATATCGGGAAGGCTGCGGAGCGTGGCGCGGAGGGACTCGCGCAGCCCCGAATCCTCGGCGAGCAGCTGAACGAGGTCGAGCCTGGCCTCGATCCGCGCGCGGTCGAGCAAAGGCGCGCCGACATCGGCGGCGAGCGCCCGGGCGCCCGCGCCGGTGACGGTGCGGTCGATGGCATCGAGCAGGCTGCCTTTGCGCTGGCCGGTGGCGGTGCAGGTCAGTTCGAGGCTGTCGCGAGTGGCGGCGTCGATCGCCATGTGCTGCGCGGTCTGGAGCAGGCGCGGCGGGCGCAGGAAGGGGAGCGCACCGCGGGCTGTGTGGTCGAGATAGGCGACCAGCCCGCCCGCAGCGGCAAGGCCGGCGCGGCTGAACTGGCCGAAGCCGTCGAGCGTCGCGACGCCGAACAATGCTTTCAGCCGCGCCTCGCCGGCGGCGCTGTCGAATTCGGTGCGAGGACGCAGCGTGGTCGCTGTCTCCCCGAACGCGGTGGCTTCCGAGGCGATGGTCTCGGCCGGGGCGAGGCGGGCGAGCTCGGCCGTCAGCCCGGCCTCGCTGGTCTCGATCAGTTCGAAGCGGCCGGTCGAGACATCGGCGGCGGCGATGGCGATGCCGCCGCCGACTTCGCCGATCGCGACGCACCAGTTGGCGGTGCGGGCGTCGAGCAATGCCTCCTCGGTGAGCGTGCCAGCCGTCACCACCCGGATGATCGCGCGGGAAACCAGCGCCTTGGAGCCCATCCGCGCCTTGGCCGCGGCCGGGCTTTCAGTCTGCTCGGCGATGGCGACCCGGTGGCCTGCCTTGATCAGCCGGGCGAGATAGCCTTCGGCAGCATGGACGGGGACGCCGCACATCGGAATGGCGCTGCCCTCATGCTCGCCGCGCGCAGTGAGCGCGATATCGAGGCAGGCGGCGGCGATCTTCGCATCGTCGAAGAACATCTCGAAGAAATCGCCCATCCGGTAGAAGAGCAGGCAATCATCGGCTTCCGCCTTGAGCGCGAGATATTGCGCCATCATCGGGGTGGGAGCGGGGGCATGCATCGTGCGGGAGGTAGCGGGAAATTTCGGCCTCGTCATCGGGGAGGTGGCGCGTGCGGCCGCAAGATGCGGCGGGGTGTTGCGGATCGGCCATCGTGAGGGGGCGACGGGACGGTAGTCGCACAGCAACTGCTTCGGAAATTGCGCGGGTTTGCGCCAGATCGCCGAGTATTCGAGTATCGATGCGATCCACTTGCGAGAGCGGCGAAGATCCTGGCTGCTCCTGTTCTCGGCAAAAAACCTGTCTGGTCGCAAACCGCCATTTGCGGATGGTTCCGTGTGTGGCGCGACCCGATCGGACTTGCCACCGGATCGGTGCAATCTCTGCCCTAGGTGCCGTCCCGCATCGATATGATGGTCCTCGTCGCGGCAACCGGGAGCATTCGCCATGGCATCGATCATCGACGTCTCGAGCACCTGCGGCAGCAAGGCTGCGGCTTTGTTCGCGGGCGGGGTCAGGACGGTCATCCGCTATTATTCGCGCGACACGATCCGCCCCTCGAAGCGGCTGAGCCTTGCCGAGGCCGAACAACTCGCCGCCGCCGGCCTGCGGCTCGGGATCGTGCATGAAGGACGGCACGGCGACACGGCGAGCAATTTCGACCGGCCGACCGGAGTCGCCGATGCGCAATATGCCCGGACCTATGGCGCCGTGACGATCGGCCAGCCGGCCGGGTCGGCGATCTATTTCGGGGTGGATTTCGACGCGAGCCCGGCGGAGATCCGCGACCGGGTGCTGCCCTATTTCCAGGGCGTCGCGGACGCCTTCGCGGTTGCGACCGGTGAACCCGATTATATCGTCGGCGTCTATGGCAGCGGGGCAACCTGCAAGGCGGTGCTCGATGCCGGCCTCGCGGCGCGGGCCTGGCTGGCCCAGTCGACCGGCTGGGCCGGTCACGCCGCTTTCCTGAGTTCCAACCGCTGGGCGTTGAACCAGGGAGCGGTCGCTACCGTCGCCGGGGTCGAGTGCGACCCGGATACCGCCGGCGAAGACCAGGATATCGGCGACTTCGCGCTGCATCCCGCAGCGGTGCCGGCCGGACCGGCGAGCGGAGCGGGCGCGTCCGCCGCGGCGCCGATGCGGGTGAATGCGCGCAGCGGCCTGAGGCTGCGCGCCGGGCCGGGGACCGAGTTCAACGTCGCGAAGCTGCTGCCCTTCGGCACGCTGGTCCATCCGCTCAAGAGCGTGGGCAACTGGACGGCGGTCGATCTCGAAGGCGACGGGGTCGCCGACGGCTTTGTCAGCGGTGCGTTTCTCGAGGATGTGTCGCCGGGTCCGGGCGGAGCCGGCCCCGCTCCGTCAGCGGCCGCGGTGCATGCGATCGCCGACGCGGTGCATGTGCCCGAGCTGATCCGGCAGGGCAGCTCGGCCGCCGGGCTGAAGGCAGCGCGGCAGACCGCCAAGGCGGCTTTGCCCGGCTATCCGACCAATGGTTGTGCGGCGCATCTGAGCGCCTTGCTCCAGCAGGCCGGAATCGATGTCGCGATGACCTGGGGCGCCGGCAAGCTGGCGCATGTCCTGGCGGATCGCGGCTGGACGCGGATCGCCATCGGCAAGCAGATCAGCGGCGATGTCGGCGTCTGTTTCGACAATGACCCGACCCCGGCCGGTGCCGATCATATCTATCTGGTCGTCAGCACTTCGGGGCCGGACGAGATGATGATCGCCGATAATCAGCGCACCACCGATGCGCCGCATGTCCGGTTCGCGACCGGCCATGGCAAGACGCCGACCGAGTATTTTCTCCGGGCGCTATAGGGGCGAGGGCGCCCATGCCGCCGGTCATTCCGGTCCGTGACGGCACTAAATCGTTCGCGAGGCGTTGGGCCGAGGATCGTGTTTGAGACGATACCGGAATACCAGGAGAGAATTCCCATGAAGATCAACATTTTATGCGGCGCCGCAGCCGTCGCCTTGCTGAGTTGCGCCCCCGCTGCCGCGCAACGCGGGCAGGATTGGCGTGACGGCGCCAGCACCAGCTCGGGCTGGAACCATGACGATTTCTGGCGCGGCGCGCCGGATTCGCCACGCGAGCGAATTGCCTTCCTCCAGCAGCGCATCAATCGCGGCACGGCTGACGGCAGCATTGATCGCCGCGAGGCGCGGCGCGTGCAATATCAGCTGCGCAGCATCCGCAACGACCTGATGCGCATGCGCGGCCGGATGACATCCGAGCGGCGCGACATGATCAACCGGCGACTCGACGATGTCAGCCGGCAGATCCGGTGGGCGCGGAGAGACGACCGGCCGGGCTATGGCGGCCCAGCCGTCGCCGGCAATGACGATCGCCGCTTCGCAACCGATTATGACGCGGCGCGCTACTATCGCGACGATCCCCGCTATCAGGAGCGTCACCTGTCGGCGCAGGACGAGGTCTATCGCGGCTCGGACGGGCGCTATTATTGCAAGCGCAATGACGGCACGACCGGGCTGGTGATCGGCGCGATCGGCGGCGGCGTGGTCGGCAACGTCATCGATGGCGGGCACAACCGGGTTGCCGGCACGTTGATCGGCGGTGTGCTCGGCGCGCTGGCCGGCAAGGCGATCGACCAGGGCAACAGCGACGTGCGCTGCCGCTGAACTCCGCTACGGCCTCCGGGCTGAGCATGGCCCCGTCGACCCTGGTCGGCGGGGCCTTTGCATGCCCGTCGCAGGAGCCTGAGCGAAGCGACAGCGATTCGTGATGAACAGATCGGGGAGTCGTTCCATTTCGGGGCGGGCGTTGGTAACCATATCTTAATGATAACGCGGCCCGACATGACCCCGTAAGATTAGGAATGCATTTACCAGATTCGTTGCTTTGCCTTCCTGTCGCTATACTCGCGTTTCTTACTGGACCGCAGATCGCCCGGGCCGCCAAGCCTATGGATTCAATGATGGAGCTGCACGCGCGGGCGGATTTCTCGGGCGAGGCACCGTCACCGGATGCGCGTGCGGTGGCTGACTGGGTGGTCGCATCGGGCGACAATCGCGGCCTGCCCTTCCTGATCGTCGACAAGGTGGGCGCGCGGCTGTTCCTGTTCGAGCCGCGCGGGAGGGTCCGGGCCGCGGCACCGGTATTGCTCGGCCTTGCGCGGGGCGACGATTCGCCGCCGGGTATCGGCGATCGCAAGCTCTCTTCGATCACACCGGCTGAGCGGATCACCCCGGCCGGCCGGTTCGTTGCTGCGCGCGGGACGAACCTGGCCGGGCGGGATATCCTCTGGATCGACTATGCTGCGGCGATTTCGCTGCACCGGGCGACTGATGTGAAACCGGGCCTGACGACGCGCGACCGGCTGGCGCGACTGAAGAGCGATGCGATGCCCGACCGGCGGATCTCGCACGGTTGCGTCAACGTCTCCGAGGCCTTTTACGACGGCTTTATCCGGCCGACCTTCGCGGGGACCGACGGGATCGTTTATATCCTGCCCGAGACGCGCTCAGTGCGCGAGGAATTCCATATGCCTGTGGCCGGGCCGGCTCCGAGGGGCGCCGCCGCAGCGCGGGGCGCCTAGCGGAACACAGGTTTCTTCCCCTGAATGCCCGGGTTTTGGCTTGTCCCCGAACCCCCCATGCCGCAAGAGCCGCAAACCTGAATGGGTGGTGGGATGTCCCCGGAACGAGTCCGGGGTGACGTAGCGTCACCTTGCCTCTAGAGGCGGTGATCCTATAGGATTCGCGCCCGCGTGAAGGCGACGACGAAAGCGAGAGATGCATGGCCGACGAATCGAACGTTCAGTTTTCCGAGCGCGAAGCGCTGTTGTTCCACTCGGAAGGCCGGCCGGGCAAGATCGAGATCATCGCCTCCAAGCCGATGGCGACTCAGCGCGACCTCGCGCTTGCCTATTCGCCCGGCGTCGCCGTTCCAGTGCGCGCGATCTACGAGGATCCCGCAACCGCCTATGATTACACCGCCAAGGGCAATCTGGTCGCGGTGATCTCGAACGGCACCGCCATCCTCGGCATGGGCAATCTCGGCGCGCTTGCGTCGAAGCCAGTGATGGAAGGCAAGGCAGTGCTGTTCAAGCGCTTCGCCGATGTCGATGCGATCGACATCGAGCTGAAGACCGAGGATGTCGACCGGCTGATCGATGCGATCGAGCTGATGGAGCCGAGCTTCGGCGGCATCAATCTCGAGGGTAACTGGGGCAGATTCTCGGGCGTCAGGCTGATGCGAGTTTGACGAGACTGGGAAGAGTTGGGAC
>NZ_BAAAEH010000047.1:149789-454324 GCF_039522915.1 Sphingomonas oligophenolica | reverse complement strand
AGAACATGGGTCACTTCTCAGTGGAAATTGTGCGCCTCCCGGGTCAGCTCTCAGTGGAAATCAACACCCTCTTGTCGAGGCGCGTGTGCAAGCCAAACGTGAGGCCGTATCCGGTGGCGTTTATCTCACGAACGAGTGCATCTAGGCCATCGCTGCGATAACGCATGACATGGAGTACCGGGCCGAACACTTCCCGGCGGAGGTCGGCGATGTGAGTAATCTCAATGATAGTCGGCGGGACAAAGGTGCCGTGCCGGGTTTCGTCGCCGAGCTGCCCTTGGTCCACGGGGCAACCCGCGGCGCGCATGGCGGCAATGTAGCGAGTGATATTTTCGCGAGCATCGGCAGTGATCACCGGTCCGATGTCGACGGCTAACTTGTCCGTGCGGCCCACGCTTAATTCGCGCACCGCCCCCTTCAGCATGACCAGCGTGCGGTCGGCGATGTCCTCCTGCAGGCAGAGCACTCGAAGCGCCGAGCAGCGCTGTCCCGCGCTGTCAAAGGCAGAGGCAACCACGTCCACGACAACCTGTTCGGCGAGGGCGGAGGAATCCACGATCATTGCATTTTGACCGCCGGTCTCAGCGATCAATGGAATCGGCTTGCCGTCGGCGGAGAGGCGGCCGGCAAGCTGCTTCTGGATCAGGCGCGCGACCTCAATCGATCCGGTGAACATCACGGCGGCCGTGTTAGGAGCATCGACCAAGGCAGCGCCAATCCCGCCGTCGCCGGGTAGGAATTGCACCGCGTGTTCGGGAACGCCCGATTCCCGCAAAATACGAACCGCCTCGGCGGCGATGAGTGGCGTTTCTTCCGCCGGCTTGGCGAGCACACTATTTCCAGCGACGAGCGCGGCGGCAACCTGGCCAATGAAGATGGCGAGAGGGAAGTTCCAAGGGCTGATGCATACGACCGGACCAAGTCCATGCGTTTCGTAGTTTAAGCTGCGTCGCGCCTCGGCAGCGTAGTAGCGGAGGAAATCGATCGCCTCGCGCACTTCCGACACGGCGTTTGCGGCTGACTTGCCAGCTTCGCGGATGAGCAGGCCGAGGAGGGTAGGCATTCGAGACTGCATTATCTCGGCCGCGCGATCAAGGCACGATGCGCGGTCCCCGACGGACACGACGCGCCAGGTCTCGAACGACACCTGCGCGCGGTGCAAGGCCCCCTGAGCGGCCTCCGCGCCAATCTCGTTCACATAACCCACGATATCGCGATGGTCGGCTGGATTTAAAACGGGTCTTGCTTCGTCGCCGACCGGGCCCGCCGTCCAGTCGAGCTGCGCACTCTCGGACATCGCCTTAGTCAGCATCGCGAGTACCAGTTCATCGTTGAGATCGAGGCCAGCTGAATTGCGTCGCGCGCCGTAGATTGCAGAAGGTAGTGAGACGGCCTCGTGCGGCGCACCCGGAACAGCCATCGCGCGAACGAGCTCAATCGGATCGGCGATCAGGTGCTCCACTGGAACGGAGGCATCGCCTACGCGTTTCACGAAAGAGGAATTGGCTCCGTTCTCAAGCAGGCGCCGCACTAAATAGGCGAGCAGCGTCTCGTGCGTGCCAACCGGCGCATAGACGCGGCAAGGGCGATTCAATTTTCCTTCCCCCACCACCTCGTCGTAGAGTTGCTCGCCCATGCCGTGCAAGCATTGAAATTCGAAGTCGCCGACGCTGAATTGTGGCCCCGCAAGTTCGTAGATGGTCGCAAGCGTCTGAGCATTATGGGTGGCAAACTGCGGGAATACCGCGTCCTTCGCGGCGAGCAGCTTGTGGGCGCAAGCGATGTAAGCGACATCGGTGTATATTTTGCGGGTGTAGACAGGATAGTCGGACAATCCATCGACTTGCGCGCGTTTGATCTCAGCGTCCCAATATGCGCCCTTGACGAGCCGGACCATAATTCGCCGTCCCGTCTTCCGAGCGAGCGCGATCATGAAGTCGATCAGCAGTGGGGCCCGCTTGCCGTAGGACTGTACGACAACGCCTAGGCCTTCCCATCCATCAAGCGTTGAATCTTCCGCCAACGACTGGATCAAATCAAGCGACAGCTCAACCCGGCCGGACTCCTCCGCGTCAATGTTGAAGCCTATGTCGTAGTCGCGAGCGATTACCGCGAGCGCGCGCACCCGCGGAAGCAACTCGGCGATCACACGCTCGGCTTGCGCGCGGGAATAGCGCGGGTGAAGCGCCGAGAGCTTAATCGAGATACCAGGTCCGGCGTGGGGACCCCGCCTACTCCCAGCGTTACCGATCGCATGGATCGCTTTCTCGTAATCGTCATAATAACGCTGGGCATCGGCAGCAGTTGTGGCGGCCTCGCCGAGCATGTCATATGAGAAGCTGAAGCCGCGTTCCTCACGTTTCCGCGAACGCCTCAAAGCTTCCTCGATGGTCTCGCCAGTGACGAACTGCTCGCCCATCATGCGCATCGCGCGACTGACGCAGAGCCGGATCACCGGCTCGCCGAGCCGCGCCACCATGCGGGTCAGGACTCCTAACAATCTACGATCGTCCGCGCCGGATATGAGTTTTCCGGTCACCGCCAAGCCCCAAGTCGCGGCATTGACGAACAGCGAACGACCGCCGCCGAAATGGGCTGACCAATCTCCAACAGCAATCTTGTCGCGGATCAGCGCATCGCGCGTCGCGGCGTCAGGGATGCGCAGCAAAGCTTCGGCGAGGCACATTAGCGCGACGCCCTCATGGCTGCTCAGTGCATACTCCTGCACCAGAGCCTGCACGCCTCCGCGCGAGTTCTTGGAGCGCAGCCGCTCGATAAGGGCCCGCGCGGTAGCCGCGGCAGCGAGGCGGGTCTCGACGGGGATGAAAGCTTCATCCATCAGCTTCCGAACGCATTCAGGTTCGGGCATGCGCGTCGCTGCGGTAATCGCGTCGCGCAACGCGTCTGCTCGCCGGAGGGGCGGAGCGAAACGCGCGAAAGAAGCATTATGGGCAGTCTTCATGCTGTCCCCCGTATGGCTTAAGACGAATAGGAGTGAATGGGCCGCCGTGCAGAGAGTAATTTCGATTGACTTGCCTGTATCACGCGAAAAGGAAATTCGCCGAGAGGCTGCCGCCAATGACTGGGAGAAGGTGGATGCGCCCGCTTCGACTCTATTTTTAACTATACTCCGTTCGTTTTGAGATAACTATTCGCACTCTACAGTTATATTTCAATATCTAGCCTATCCCAGAGAAATAGGAAGTTGGACGATGCGGCGACAGCGATAATATGTAAGGACGAATCCGCGATGAGTGAAATAGGGCTAAGATAAAGTAAAGTATCAGTTCCACTCACTAACTCGACCGCCAGGGCCTCCTTTTCATCCTAACCTGCAGTACGGCCTCTTAAGTAAAGCTCGGCCGTTCGCTCCTACCTGGAGCGTACCCTTTTCGCTGTCGTTCACGCTGAAGTAAGCAGCCCGGCAAGCATAGATGAGAGACACCCTATTTCATTCCGTAGCAAATGAACATTTGCCCATGCTTATCCGGAGCCGATGAACGCACGGCGAGATCGATCTCCAAAAGTCTCTTCACCCCGTCTGTGTCTAGATCTTCAATTCCGAGGTCATAACTGATCGTGTCTGGAACCAATCCGAACCTGACGTCTCCGATATCAGAGAACGGAACCTCCCTAAACATTTCAACCATGTCACCCAAGGTGCGGGAGTTCCGGATAATTAACTCATCCTCTCTCACGCTGTACATTGATAGAAACGTAAGGTGCGGGCATTCTACATCCCACGTACTTATGGCCACTACGCCACCTGGGCGGCAAACTCTGTACATTTCACGAAGCGCGGTAAGCTGATCCGTTATGGGTATGTGTATAAAGGTCCCCATCATGCAGGTAACGACATCAAACATATTATCGCCATATTCCAACGCGCGTGCGTCGCCGACCGACAATATGGGCTTATTATCTACCCCGTCAAATTTAGAGCTCGCATAATCAATAGCTTGAGGCTCGATATCTACGCCGAAGGCGTTGGCACCCAGCGCGCGAAATATTCCTGGATACCTGCCCGTAGCGGTACCTACATCCAATGTCGTGTTAAGGTCGCTTGCGAAGCGGGCGACCCTAATCATGTTAATTGCCTCGAGCTTTTTCTTTACGTCATCTTCCGGCAATAAAAAATCATACTTAATATAGGAATTTCTGTCGTAGCCGACCGCGTCAACGTCGCCGGCGGCCGACATTATTCCCTTGGCATATAAATCTTCAATAAGGCTACGAAATATAATTTGTTCGTTATTGTCTAGTGATAGTTCCGACGCCCGAGCCTCGACCACCTTCCTCAACTTAGGGTCGACATCATTTGTTGGCCCATCCGGCCCCAAAAGATTGACCGTTATTCCTGTATAGTCTACCTCAGAGTCAGATTTCTTTTTAATATCTCTGCGATATATTTTAAGTCTATTGGCAACGTCTCTATAGTCTTGATCCTCGACCATAATCGTGTCCAAGTGATCCCTCGCCGCCTTCGATTCTCCAACATCTTCAAGAGACCGAGCTAAAGTATATATTAACTTTAGATCATCCTCAGCCAAAGATGCTGACCTAGCCCTTCGAAAGCAGGCGAGTGCCGCTGCAGGGTGACCCTCCAAGCGAAAAGCATTTGCCGCCTCAGTATAGGAACGTAGGCGCAGCCTAGGATCACTGGTCGCTCTGAGGTAATATAACCCTGCTTCCCAGTTCTTGGCATGACCTCTTTCTATTTCCGCTCTAGCAAAATAGATCGATCCGATTTCGTCGGAATCCTCAGGGCACAGCCTTAGCAAATCGGCTACTGCCTCTTCGTATAGTTGATGAGAAATAGTTCCAAGGTCAAGAAACTTTGCGAGATAGCGCAAGCAAAATCCATAAAGATGGAGAGAGGCAAGCCGACCTACAAAGTCATTTATGTATGGCATGCGCTGCCCAGCCAAGTCCGTGTCTTCAACCCTGCTGATATGCTGCACTAATTCGTCATAGGCGTCCGTCGTAATGGCGCTCCGTATGGCTACTATACTTCCGTCTCCCACACCAGCTACGATATGCTCGCCGTTCCGAGATGACCAGATCGTCCACACCTCGCCGATTAGGTCACGCTCCCATAATAGGTCGCCCTCGGACGTAACCGCTCTGACGTGGCCATCGAAGCCGCCGCAGTAAACGATCTGACCATTTCCGGCCACAGATATTGCGGAAACGGCACGGGATGCGCCGGGGATTTTGTGAAGCTCGGGCGTCCCCTTGGAGACCTTGATGTAATGCCCATTTCGTGCGCCGATAAAAAGGGACCCGTCATCCGTTGTCGCCAAGTTATACCCAACATCGGCAGAAGGCACGCGGGTACGAATGCTTCCATCGGCGCCGAGAATGGCAACTCCGGAGCCGTAGCATACCGCTGCGAGCTCATCAGATGAAACCCATCTTACCCCATAGGCCCCAGCATCCGCGACCAGCGTGGTGCTGACTAAGGTCCATTTTCCTTGCCTGAGGGCGTAAATCTTCACTTCGCCAGCCCACGTTGCGGCAGCCAGAAATTTACCATCGGGGGCGAAGTCGAGGCCCCATACCGGAGCGCCCACCGGGTCTGAGTATACCTTCCCGCCCGTCTGGTCGAGGATGTACAGCGTCCCTTGTGATCGCTTCTTAAATGCAGTTCCGAAAGCTGAAAACAACCCATCTCGCGTGGATGAAGCCGCCCACGCTTCATTATCGAGTGTCACGCGCCAAAGTTGCTTTCCCTCGCGATCGAAGGCGTACGCACACTTGTCGACACAAGCTGCTACCGTTGTTGAAAGAGTCGGTGTGGAGTAGACGGAAATGACGGAACTCGGGAGTTTTACGCTCCAAATGCTCGACGCTGATTCCTCAGGCATTTATTTACCCTCTGTAAGCGAGTTAAAATACCTCGTTGCCGTTCTCAACGGGGTCACCCACAGTCAAAAATACGGTACCTGCCTGATCTTTACTGGCTACGCCGAGAACCAAGACCTCTGATGTTTCTGGACCCATCTTTCTCGGCGCGAAATTCACGACCCCGATTATCTGCTTCCCTATCAGATACGCCGCATCATAGTTGGTGTATGCTCCACACGATATCTTTCGTCCTATTTCTGGCCCAAAATCTATTTCCATCTTGTAGGTTGCTTTTTTGGTGTGCGCCGGTTCCGCCGATAGGATAGTTCCGACGCGGATATCCAAACTGGAGAAGGAATCGAAATCTGCCGTATTTTTCATAGCTTTACTCCAATAATATCACATTCTGATGTGTTGAATAGGTGGCTACATAAGCGAGGGAGTACACCGGTAATGATCTGCTCTCGCTATTAGTTTATAGAAGTTAGAAATAGAGGCTAGTAAAAATTGTTTCGGGTCAGCCGTGCAAACGGTTGACGTGGAGGAGAGGTCGCCGATGTGGTCATTTAGTACTGCGCATTGTAGCCGGGGTAAATTCCCGGGCAGCAACTACAAAACGCCCTGGAGCAGCCGAGCGGCGCTTCGCCAACAGACTCAAATGACTCAATTTTCCTGATGCGCATTTTCCATGCTGCAACTGCGTGCCCGGGAATTTGCCCCAGTTACCTGCGCATTCGTCACGGCCGACAGTGTGAATCTACCCGAACGATACCGTCATGAAAGCCTCTTCGCGGTACCGATGCTTCCTATTTGGAGCCATGAAAAGGTGTTGTCCCGCGCTGGGCGGTTTAAACCCGCGCTCCCGGCGCCTTTATCGGGAGCGTGGTGCGTAGGAGTACTGCTCGCACTGATGGAATGAACCGCTGGTCGTCGCCGATCACGTTGATGGTACGCAGAACTTTACCCCATCTAAGAGTCTTCTCTGATTGGGGAGTCTTGGGTCAAGCTGCTTCCTCATATTCGTGACCGTTCCCATGGATCACTCGCTTCTCTCCGCGGTCAGCGCTGGGCTGCCGCATGATGGGGTCAGGAGAGCGGGATGCCTCAAGCTGTTTCGCGACCTTCGGCAAAGCCGAGGATCCGGACTCTCAACGAGAGTCATCCCGCCCATCGTCCCCATGGGAACGACCGCTTTCCGCCTCTTCAGGCAGGAACTGGTTCGTGTCTCCTCATGCTGCTGCGAGCGCCGGCGCCTTGCCCCAACGGAACTCGGCCTGGTCGCTCCACATGCGATGCAGGATGACCGCGAGCTTGCGCGCTACAGCGACCCGGGCCTTGGCCATGCCGCGGCGTTGCGCAACGCGCATCCCCCACGCCTTTAGTGTCGACCATTTCTGGCATCGGGTCAGCAGCGTGTGCGCCGCCTCATAGAGCGCGGTGCGCGCGAGTTCATCGCCGCATCGGCTGATGCATCCCTGGATATCGGTCTCGCCAGACTGGTAGCGTCGGGGCGTGAGACCAAGGTGGGCGCCAACGTCGCGGGATCGTCGAAAGCGCTCGGGCTGATCGACCGTCGATCGGAAGGCGAGCGCGGTCAGCGGTCCCACGCCTGGCACTGTCATCAGCCGCCGGCAGATCGGCTCGACGCGGACCGCATCCAGTACGCGCTTCGTCAACCGCTCGATCTGGCGCGCCATCCTGTCGGGCACCGCAAGCAATGGCTCGACGATATCGGAGATGGCCGCATCGACCGAAGCGAGCTCTCGGACCCAGACGGCGAAGAGCTTGCGTGATGGCGTCCCGAACTTGAGTCCGACCTCCCGCAGCACCGCACGGACCGCGTTTTCGATGTCGCGCTGCTTGTTCAACATCGTGCGGCGCGCGCCGATCGGCACGGCGTGCTCTTCACGTGAACCGCCCGATACCAGCCGGTCCGGATGATCTGTGCCAGACCACGAGCATCATTGCGGTCGGTCTTGTTCGGCATCGCGCCCATTGCCGCCTTCGCCGCCCGCGTCTCGATGCACAACACCGGCAGGCCGGCGCGCGTCAGACCCTGATGAAGCCATGACGACTGCGAGCATGCCTCCAGCCCGATACGCTCGAACCCCAGGCCGGTCGCGGCCAGCGCCTCGATCAGCGCATCGGGCTCACTGGCGCCGCGAAGCTCGCGGATCACCTTGCCCGTCTCATCGACAATGCAGATCGCCGTCTCTTCCAACGATACATCCAGTCCGGCATAATAGCGCATGGTTGCTTCTCCTCATGGTTGTGGCCGCTCGATGCGGACCACGTTCTACCATCTGCGAGGAGCAGCCACCCACCGACTCGGCGGGTGAGCCCCAATCACCCATCTGACTCATAATCATTTGGTCTGATTTCAGTTGTTTGAGATCCTTCGGGTGTAGCCGGGGCAAATTCCCGGGCAGCAACTACAAAACGCCCTGGAGCAGCCGAGCGGCGCTTCGCCAACAGACTCAAATGACTCAATTTTCCTGATGCGCATTTTCCATGCTGCAACTGCGTGCCCGGGAATTTGCCCCAGTTACCCTTCGGGTGATGAGCTGGATCGAGGCGAGATAGAGCCACGCAGTGGCGCTTTCGATGGTCCGTTCAAAGTCTTTGGCGAGGCGGCGATTGCGGTTCAGCCATGCGAAGGTTCGCTCAACAACCCAGCGCCGGGGTAGCACCTCGAAGCCCTTTGCGGTGCCGGATCGCTTGATGATCTCAATCGTCCATTTGCCGATTTTGGTCAGCGCCGCGCGGAGCTTGTCACCGGCATAACCACCATCGGCAAAGACGTGGCGCAGCCAGGGGAAGCGGTACCGGATGCTAGAGAGCACATCGGGTGCGCCGTCACGGTCCTGCACATCGGCTGTGTGGACGATGGCCGCAACGAGGAAGCCCTGCGTATCGGTGACGATATGACGCTTCCTGCCCTTGATCTTCTTGCCGGCGTCATAGCCCCGTGGCCCGCCGCTTTCGGTGGTTTTGACGCTCTGGCTGTCGATCACGCCGGCAGACCGCGATGCCTCGCGGCCTGCCGCCTCGCGTGCCGCCATGAGCAGCGTGTGATTGATCGATCGCCACAGGCCAGCATCGCGCCAGCCGTAGAAATAATACTGTACCGTCATCATCGGCGGAAACAAACCGGGTGACAGCATCCGCCACGGCAGCCCGCCGCGCAGCAGATAAAGCAACGCTTCGACGATCTGCCGATAACTCCACAAAGGCGGGCGGCCACGGCGCGAACGCGGCCCCAACAAAGGCTCCAGAACCGCCCATTCCGCGTCGGTCAAATCGCTTGGCAAGCGCAACCCATCTCGGGCAAACTGCTGCCGGGTGGTGTCGGTCCACATGTGATCCTCCGTCGATGCTTCGCAACACCGATTGAATCACAAACAACTGATATCACCCAACTTCTTTTTCGGACTGGCTCTAACAGCGAAGGTCTTTCAACGGCTTTGTTGTCGCCTGGCCCGCTTGTGCCATCCACCACCAATTCGGAGCATCAAGCCTTTTCGATGAACCGGGCCTTGAAACTGAGAGCCTCGGAAAGCGGCAACCTTGCCACGTCTCGCCCGCCTCCCCCACCAGCGACGAAAAGCATTTCCCGTCTTTCCATCACGAGGGGATTTGATAAAGAGGCCGCAAGCGACGCGGCAGCGACAACCACGGTGTAGGAGACAAAAGAGAGACAGAAGTTTGTTTCAGGTGCCCTAAGTACTTGAAATGCGGGTGTAGCTCAATGGCAGAGCAGAAGCTTCCCAAGCTTACGACGAGGGTTCGATTCCCTTCACCCGCTCCATCCCGTAAATTACCGACGTCCATCCGCGGCTGTGAAGCCCTTCCGAAATCTGCGGTATTTTCTCTTCATCCCACGCCGTTCTGGATCGATCACCATGGTCTCGAAGGGAAGCTGCCCTGCTGCGACCCCAGCACATCGAGACGGCTGTACCCATCGTTCGGCACGCTGGCGGCGAGTTGGATCACGCCGGCAATGCGATGTGCGATCAGGTAGTCGCCGTGATGGCGATCTTGCCCGCGCCGTCGCGCGCTTCGAGCGCGGCATAGGCTTCAGCGAGCGTCGCGAGCGTGAACTCCCGCGGATCGAGCCGCGGCAGCAGCTTGCCCTGTTCGACCAGGGTGGTGAGTTCGGCGAGGATCTCGCCGAAATGCCCGCGGCCTTCGCCGTCGATTAGAGGCTGCAACGTGAACACGCCCGAATAGCTGGCCTGACGGAAGGAGAGCGGCGCCAGCAGATGCTGCCCCCAGCCAAGGCTGCTCACGACATGGCCGAAGCGGCGCACGGCATGGAATGACGCATCGAGCAACGCACCGCCGCCGGTGTCGTAGACGATGTCGAACCCGTTGCCGTCACCATACGCGCGCACATAGTCAGCAACGTCGCGGCCGCCGTCGATCGGGGCGGCGCCCAGGCGTTCGAGATAGGCGAGGTCGTCGCCCCCCAGCGCGGTCGCTGAAACCGTCGCGCCCCTGGCCAGCGCGAGCTGGACGACCGCGTGGCCGACGCCACCGGCACCGCCCTGCACCAACACCGTCTGCCCGGGGCGGAGCTGCGCGCGGTCGATCAGGCCTTCCCAGGCGGTGATCGCGACGAGCGGCAGCACCGCGGCCTCGCGCATCGACAGGTTGGCCGGCTTGTGGGCGATCAGACGCGCATCGGCGACGGCATATTCGGCGTGGGTACCGGGCAGGCCGCCTACCCCGCCGATCATGCCATAGACTTCGTCGCCGGGCACGAAGCCGCGAACATCCGCTCCGACGCGCTCGATCGTGCCGGCCATGTCGAGGCCAAGCGTCGCCGGAAGCGGGTTGCGCGCGTGCGCGGCGAGCCCGGCGCGGATCTTGATATCGAGCGGGTTGGTGCCGCTCGCGTGGACGCGGACCAGCACCTCACCGGCACCGGGCTGAGGGAGCGCGACATCGCGCAGATGGAAGGGGCCGTCATGGGTTTCGACGACGGCGGCGATCATGGAGGAAGAGGTCATCGGCTAATGTCCCGTTGGAGAGAATGATCTGCAGATAGGGCCTGCATTATTGACGGGAAATAGCCATAAATGTACTATATCCATTCATTTTTGATGGACACTCGAAATGGCGGCCTTGGAATGGAGCGACCTGCCGATCTTTCTCGCCATCGCGCGCGAAGGGACGCTCGGCGGCGCGGCGCGGCGGTGCGGCCAGTCGCAGCCGACCATGGGGCGGCGCCTGCACGCGCTCGAGCACGCCTGCGGTACAGCTCTGTTCCAGCGCGGCAGCGGCGGCTTCGTGCTGACCGACGAGGGGCTGGTGCTGCTGCGGCATGCCGAGCGGATGGAAATTGAAGCGCTGGCGGTGGCGCGCGAACTCGCCGGCACCGAGGCTGGGCTCGACGGCCTGCTGCGCATTTCCTGTTCGGACTGGTTCGGCCGCGTGCTCCTGGCGCCGGTCCTCGCCGAATTCGCGGGCATGCATCCGCGCGTGGTGGTCGAAACCCTGACCGATCCGCGGGTGTACAGCCTCGCGCGGCGCGAGGCCGACCTCGTCATCCGGCTCGCCCCCTTCGACGAACCGGAGGTAATCGCGCGGCGACTGGTGACGGTGCGATACGCGGTCTATGGCCGCCCCGGCGCCTGCCATGCCGAACCCGGCGACGGCGAAGGCTGCCGGCTGCTCGTCATGGACACGGCATTCGGCAAGATGCCCGACGTCGGCTGGCTGATGAAGATGCTGCCGCGCGCGACGATCGCGTCGCGCAGCAACAGCCGCGAGATCCAGGCCCAGCTATGCGCGCTCGGCGCCGGGCTGGCCGTGCTGCCGCGAGCGTTGGGGGACGGCATCGCCGGGATCGAGCCGATCGATCTGGGCGAGGACCCGCCCACCCGCGACAATTGGCTCGGCTATCACCGCGATCTGAAGCGGCTGCCGCGATTGCGCGCGCTGGCCGATTTGCTGATCGAGCGATCGCAGCACTGGTAGGCGGTGCAGCCCCGGAACCACCACCCTGCGGACGGTTCGCGCTCATCGGCGGCGCGGCGTGGAATCGCGGATTTCCGACAGCTGCCACTGTACCGTGCGCTTGTCGATCATGCCGTGGACGGCCGAATCGGCGGTTTCGGCGAGCAATCGGTCGGCGGCCGACTGCGCTTGTGCCTTCGACGCCCAATGGAGCAGATCGACGATGCTTCCGTGGTCGACTTCGGCGATGTCGCGCGAGAGAAAGCCCGGCTGCCGCGCGAGCCACTGCGTCAGCCCGGCATCGTTCGCCGCGACGAAGTCGGCGCTTGTACTGCCCTCGATCAGCCTGAAGCTGGTGATTTCGATTGCTTCGGCCATTTCGATATACCTTTCGCACCTTGGCGGCGGGGCAGGAGTCGCCCCGCGCTGCCTTCAGATGACGTAGCCTCCGGCGACCTCGATGGTCTGGGCGTTGATCCAGCCATTGGCGCCGCTCAGCATGGCGGCGATGACCCGCCCGACGTCTTCGGGCTCGCCGATCCGGCCGAGCGCGGTCTGCGAAGCGAGCAGCGCCTCGAACGGCGCCGGAAGCCCGCCGCCCAGTTCGGTGCGGATCGCGCCCGGTGCGATCGCGTTCGCCCGGATGCCGCGCACGCCGAATTCCTTGGCCATGTAGCGGGTCAGGACTTCGAGGCCGCCCTTGAACGCTGCATAGGGCGCCACGCCCGCTGTGGCGACGCGCGTCGTGGCGCTGGTGAGGTTGAGGATCTGCCCACCGTCGGCGAGCAGCGGCAACAGCGTCTGGGTGAGGAAAAAGGGGCCCTTCAGATGTACGCGCATCAGCCCATCGAATTCCGCCTCGCTCACCGAATCGATCGGATGAAACAGGCCGTGGCCGGCATTGTTGACCAACGCGTCGATTCGCCGGGCGTCCCAATGTTCCGACAGAATCTGCTCGAGCCGCGCACGAAACGCGGGAAAGGCGCTGCAATCGCCGACATCGAGCCGCAGCGCCACGGCGGAGCCGCCTTCGGAGACGATCTCGCCGACCAGGTCCGCAGCGGCGTCCTGGCGGTGCTGGAAAGTGACGACCACGCCCATGCCTGCGCGCGCGCAGTGCTGCGCGGCGCTGCGCCCGATCCCACGGCTGCCGCCGGTGATGACCACGATCCTCATGCTTGCTCCTCACTGGATGAGAGTGCGTGTCGGATAGCGCCGCAGCGCCGCGGGCGCGTGCCTGATCCTGCTGATCTCTTGCCCGATCCTGCTCTCTCCGAACCAGCGAGGGCGCCGCTGCGATGAAACAGCAGCTTGCGGAGCTGATCCGTCTCGCGTCCGGCGCTTCGCGCAGGGGATATGCGACCGGCATCCCGCGGGTATCGATCGTCGAGGGCGAGGTTCCCGAACACGCGCTTTCGGCGGTGTACGAACCGATGGTGAACCTCATACTGCGCGGGTCCAAGTCCCTCGCGATTGGACCCCACCGCCTGGCCTATGATCCCGCGACCTATTTCGTGATGACGGTCGATCTGCCGGCGGTCGGCGTCGTTCGTCCTGCTTCGGATGGGGCGCCCTATCTATCGGCGGCACTGACGCTCGACCCGCAGCTCGTCGCGCAGATCGCGTCGGAAGCGCTGTCCCTGGACCACAGCCCGGCAGGCGGCTTTTCGGTGTCGACGGTAACACCCGAATTGCTCGATGCCTGGCTGCGGATGCTGCAACTGATGCAGCGCCCGGAAGAGGTTGCCGGGCTCGCCCCCGCCTATGAACGCGAGATCGTCTATCGGGTGCTGCAGGGGCCGCAGGGCTGGATTCTCCGCAGCCTGGCCACCGCCGATGCGGTGCCGGCGCGGGTGCAGTGCGCGATCCGCTGGATCCGCGGCAACCTCGCCGCGCCGCTCCGCGTCGAGGAGCTCGCCGCGCGGGCGGCAATGAGCCCCTCGGCGTTTCATCGCCATTTCAAGGCGGTGACCGCGATGAGCCCGCTTCAGTTCCAGAAGCGGATCCGTCTGCTCCAGGCGCGTACCTCGCTCGTCGCCGGCGCGGCGTCGATCGCATCGGCCGCCTTCGATGTGGGCTATGAGAGCGCGTCGCAATTCTCCCGCGAATATGCACGGTTTTTCGGCTGGACACCCTCGGCTGATCGCGCGCGGTTGCGGAAAGAGGCCCGGCGCCTGCGCGTCGAGGGCACGGGGCCCGGCTGAGGGAGTGTCTGGCCGCGTGAGGCGGCCACATCGGGCTTCACGCCGCTTGACCCGCAACCAGCCGCGCCTGCGACATCTTCGAGGGGCGGTCAGCGCGGCGTTCGGCCGGTCCGCTCGCCGTTCCGCAAAGGCTGCGCAACGCGACATTTCCCAACCCGCCGCTCCCTCACGGCCGGCAACCACGCAGATGTGCCCTATCCTCCTCGAGCGGCTCTCCCATTTTCGTCAGCGCGCGGCAGCAGCCCATGGAAATTCCCGCTGCGGGTACGATCCCTTCACCGCCAGGATCCTTGGCCCGGCCCCTGGTGGCGCGATGCTCTTCGCCGGCTTTTGCGCAAGGCGGAGCAGCAGGTCAGTCGTCGCATGACGATCCACGGGGCGAGAAAACAGATAGCCCTGGCCGAACAGGCAGCCGAAATCGCGCAGCTGCGACAATTGGCTCTCGGTTTCGATTCCTTCGGCGATGACATGAATGCCAAGCTTGCGCGCGATCAGGAACAATCCTTCGACAATGGCGCTGCTGGCGTCCTCCGGCGTTAACCGGCCGATAAAGGACTTGTCGATCTTGATCACGTCGGCGGGAACCGTCAGCAGATGCGTGAGCGACGCGAAGCCGGTGCCGAAGTCGTCCAGCGCCACGCGGAGCCCCTTTCGGCGTATCGCCTTGATCTCGCGCGTTGCTACCAGCGCCCCCCGTCCCAGATAGACGTCTTCGGTGATCTCCACGATCAGATGTTCCAGGGAGACATTCTCGCGCTGGAACGCCCGGATGAGCTGCGCATCAAGTCCACCGCGCTGGAAATCCGCCGCGGAGAGATTGATGCTGACATGCTGAATCGGGATGCCCATGTCGAGCCATGCCCGGATGTCGCTTGCGACCCGCGACAGCATCAGTTCGGTCATGCCTGATGCGACGAGCATGTCCGACGTCGCGTCAGAGAATTCCGCGGCGGAAACGATCTCGCCGCTCTCGGTCGTCAGCCGGCACAGGGCTTCAAGGCCGATGATTTCGCGGGTGTCGAGACGAACCACCGGCTGGTAATAGGCATCGAGCCGGCTCTCGCGCAGCGCGATACCCACGTCGCGAATGGCCGAGAGGCGATGCGTGATGGCGGTCCCGATGCCGGGCCAATAGCGGACGAACCCGCCCCGGCCGGTTTCCTTGGCGTGGTACAGGGCAAAATCCGCATTCTGCCGCACGCTGTCCGCACCATGGTCGGCATGGGACAGAATCGCACCCCCGATTGTCGCTTGAGGGTGAACGAGATGGCCGTCGCACTGAACCGGTTCGATCAGGCGCTCCAGAATCCGGGCGGCGGCAGCGTCGAGATCGCGAAGTGCTTCGGGAGCCTGAACGATGACGGCGAATTCGTCGCCGCCAAGCCGGTAGGCCTTGTCGGGTTCGCATGCCGCCGCGATGCGCGATGCGACCTCTTCCAGAAGAATGTCGCCGGCGTGATGGCCGAAAGTATCGTTGACCATCTTGAGATTGTCGAGATCGGCAACGAGCAACGCCCATGCACCGGGCTCAGCACAGGTCAGGGCGCCGAGTGCCGCGCTGAAGCAGGCGCGATTGGAGAGTCCCGTCAGGCCATCGACATTGGCCAGACGGTCGCGTTCGAGAACACGCTCGTGACGCTCCAGCGCGATCGCGCAAAGATGGAGGCAGGTGCCGACGATTTTCTCTTCGATTTCACTCGGACCGCGATGTCGACGATAATAAAAGGCGAAGGTCCCGAGCACCCGCCCCTGCGACCCGCAGATGGGGCTCGACCAGCAAGCCTTGAAGCCGAGCGGCAATGCGAGCTGTTTGTAGTTCGCCCAGAGCGGATCATGCTCGATGTCGGTTACCGACACGGGCGCTTGCAGATAGGCGGCGGTCCCGCACGAGCCGGTATTCGGGCCGATTGCCAGGCCATCCAGGGCCGCGGAATAGGATTCGGGAAGGCTTGGGCCTGATAGCGGATGAAGAAGGCCCGCATGGTCGACGGTGAGCACGGAGCAGATGATATCGGGTACCATCCGCTCCACCTCGACGCAGAGGCGGTCGGTGGTGCGTTTCAGACCCTCGCCCTTCGCCACCATTTCGAGGATGATATTCTGCAACCGTAACACGGTGAGTATTCCCAATAGAAGGTGATCCAGCCTTCTTATGCCCGGGCGTAGGAAGTCGGCAGAGTAAACGTGCCCAACAACGGGTTAATATTCCGGCGGTAGGAGCCGACCCTATACTGACGTTCATCGCTGATCGTCGTCACGTCGACCAATCGCACCAGGCAATGGTCGCTTTTTCGGACAAGGGTCACGATGTGCCGGCCACAGGACCATGGCCGCCGCCTGGTTTATTTTGATCAGCCGCGTTCGCGGCAATGCGTTCTGCGGGAAGCCTCAGGGTGAACGGACCCTGTGAGCCTCAACGCCATGATCGAGGACGAAGCGATTGCGCCCCCGACGCTTGGCTTCATACAGTGCACGATCGGCAGCTGCGAAAACCTCCGCCTGGGAAACAGTCTTTCCGTGGAGCTTGAATGCTACGCCGACACTCACCGTGACGACGCCAACGCCGTCCGACCGTCCCGGATGAACAATGGCAAGGCTCTCGATTGCCTGCACAAGGCCTCTGGCGAGGCGGGCTGCCCCCAGGTCTCCGATGTCCCGTACGGCAATCGTGAACTCTTCCCCGCCGAACCGCGCGCAGACCATATCCGTGCCGGCCGCCATGGCTGCAAACACAGCCCCGACGCTGCGCAGGCAATCGTCGCCCGCTGGATGCCCCAGCACGTCGTTGAAGAGCTTGAAATGGTCGATGTCGATCATCATCACCGCTGCGGGGCGATCGTCGTCGAACCACTCGTCCATGCGCTCGCTCAGGAACCGTCGATTTGGAAGGCCGGTCAGTGCGTCCGTCCTGGACAGATCCTGAAACTGCTTCCGGGCTGCCTCGGCCGCTTCAGCTGCAAGGCGCGCGCCCAACTGCGAAAGATAGTCCACACATCTGCGGCGCTCGATCCGGTAGTTGGCGTAGAGGCTGAAGAGACACGCAGTCGCGAGCTGAACCGCAAAGGCGAAACGCAGCGTCGCATCGAGGTCCGGCTTCGTGAAGATCGCGGCGCTCGTCATCACGAAGGCCAGGCAGGTGAACACGACCGCATGCCGGAAGCGAAGCGGGAGAAGCATGTTGCCGAAGATGAGCGTCAGCGAAAACTCGCCAAAGGTGAAAGCGCCCAATGGCTCGTCGGTCAGCCAGAAAAGGAAGACCGGGATCAGATAGGCGCACACAATGGCGCCGAGAACCATCAGCTCGCGCAAACGCGCGGGAAAGCGGCCGATATGCCACGCAAGCGCAAGGGACATCGGCGTAACCAGAAGGACCCGAAATCCAGCCGACAACCAGACGATATCGCGCAGCAATACGATGCTGGTGAGGTTATAGGCGTTGTAGAGCGCCACGCCGACATAGATCGCGCTGCGAAGGGCGGCGATGCGCTCCTCACCCTGCTCGGTCTCGTAGCGCATTCGTATTTCGGGGACGAAGCGAAGCCAGCGATCGAGAGACCTGACGATCTCCCTGTCCGATATAGGACGCCGTTCACTCCACACAGGCAATTACTCATCAAACTAGGCCCTTTTCTGGCGCCTGGCATATTAACGTTTCGATAAGGCCTGGCGTGCCGCACGCGGGTGCGATCCGCAGAAGTGTGAGGCCGACCGCGTGCCTAAGTATCTGTGATAAAATGAAGATCGTCGGCGCGCTGAAAAAGCCGCATCTACAAAGAGGGTTCCCCCGGTCGCTCGGGCTGCATACGGAACAGGCGTGACGATATCCATCCTTCCCGTAAAAGGGGTCGGCGAAATCACGCCGGGCACCGACCTCGCGCGCGTGCTGACCGACGCCATGGAGGGGGACGACGCAATCGCGCTGAGCGATGGCGACATCCTGGTGGTGACTCAGAAGATCGTCTCGAAGGCCGAAGGCCGCTATTGCGACCTGCGCCACATCGTTCCCTCGCCCGAGGCGGAAGAACTGGCCGCGGTGACACGCAAGGATCCGCGGCTGGTCGAGATGATCCTGCGCGAATCGGAGGCGGTGGTACGCAGCGCTCCCTTCGTGCTGATCACCAGGCACCGGCTCGGCATGGTGATGGCCAATGCCGGGATCGACCAGTCCAATCTCGGCCCGGGCGGCGAAGACCGCATCCTGTTGCTGCCGCTCGACCCCGATGCGTCCGCCGAAGGGATCCGTGACACGGTGTATCGGCGCACCGGCCAAAGCGTCGCGGTGGTGATTTCCGACAGTTTCGGCAGGCCGTGGCGGAACGGCGTGGTCAATGTTGCGATCGGCGCCGCCGGGCTGGCGTCGATCGTCGACGAACGCGGCAAGGCCGATCGCAATGGGCGCATCCTGGGCGTGACCCAGGTCGCGCTGGCCGACGCCGTTGCTTCCGCCGCGGGGCTGATCATGGGCGAAGCAGCCGAGGGCATTCCCGCCGCTATCGTGCGCGGCGTCGCGCTGCACAGTGCGCACGCATCGCCGGCGCGGGCGCTGCTCCGCCCCGCCGCCGAGGATCTGTTTCGATGAGCGGTCGCATCGTCGTCCTGACCGGCGGGGTCGGCGGCGCCAAGCTCGCCCTTGGCCTGTGCCACGCCGTGCCCGCTGAATCAGTGACCGCGATCGTCAATACCGGCGACGATTTCCGCCATTTGGGGCTGTGGATCTCGCCCGATCTCGATACGTTGCTCTACACGCTTTCCGGCAAATCCGACGAAGAACGCGGTTGGGGCAGGGCGAGCGAAAGCTGGAATTTCATGGCGGTGCTCCGCACGCTGGGCGGCGAGGACTGGTTCCAGCTCGGCGATGGCGATCTCGCGCTGCATGTCGAGCGTAGCCGGCGATTACAGGCCGGGCGGACGCTGACTGACGTCATGGCGGACTATGGCCGGTCATGGCATGTCGCCGCCGAAATCCTGCCGATGAGCGACCAGCCGGTGGCAACCTGGCTCGACACCGATGAGGGGCCCCTGCCCTTCCAGCGCTATTTCGTTGAGCGCCGCTGCGCACCCCGCGCGACAGCGGTCCGGTTCGACGGGGCCGAACAGGCCCTGCCCGGCCCGGATGTCATCGCCCGCCTGACCAGCCCGGATACGAAGGCGATCCTCATCGCGCCCTCCAATCCCTATCTCAGCATCGATCCGATCCTCGCCGTGCCGGGCATTCGCGCCGCCCTGGCCAGCGCCGTGGCGCCGGTCGTCGCGGTCTCCCCTCTGGTGGGGGGCGACGCAGTCAAGGGGCCGACCCGCAAATTGATGGACGAGCTCGGCATGCCGGCAACCCCCCGCGCCATCGCCGATCATTATGCCGGGATCATCGATGCGCTGCTGGTCGACGAGCGCGATCGTGGCGCACCCTTGCCTGAGACCGCACATGATTTCTGCGACACGCTCATGCTGACCCTGGACGACCGCCTCCGCGTCGCGCACGCCGCCCTCGATCTGGCCGCACGCACGACACGCTAGTCACCCTGGACGCGTTTCAGGGTCCGCCGCGATTCAACTTCACGGGCGAACATGTCAGCGTCCCGATGATGAGGAACCGCATCATCAGATCCGTTGTCGCCGCACCGTTGAATCGGGTTTCGCTGTTATGGCTTGAATCTTTCGCTGTTATCCCGTCGCGGCTTCGCTGTTCCGCATCTCGGTTTCCCTGTTATCGAATAACAGCGAAAACCTTGGTTAAGCCTCTGATCAAAAATGATAATATTTCCAACAAATTGGCGAAAAACAGCCCGAAAAAAATTTCTTCGCTGTTCTTTCCCTGTTCCGGGGCGATAACAGCGAAAACGGCACCGTCGGCAGCCTCGAGCACCGAATACCGCGCCGGGGATTTCTCCGCGGAGGACCTTCCCTTGTCGACCCGTTTGCGTATCGTCGGGGCGTCGGGCGAGGCTCTTCCTTCTGCGCACGGGACCCCGGACCACACCGAGCGCGAGGCGCGGCAGCACCGGCATGAATCCCACTACAGGCCCGAACCCGAAACGTACGCACGACCTGACGGCGGGTCCGATCGTCGCGACCTTGCTCGCCTTCGCCCTGCCGACCCTGGTGTCGAACGTGCTGCAATCGCTCAACGGATCGATCAATGCGATGTGGGTCGGGCAGCTGCTCGGCGTCACCGGGCTCGCGGCGACGTCGAACGCGAACCTCATCATGTTCATGGTCTATGCGCTGAGCTTCGGCTTCGGCATGGCGGTCGCCATCCTGATCGGCCAGACGATGGGGCGGCGCGATCTTGACGGGGTGAGGCGGCTCGTCGGGGCTGGCGTCGCGCTGTTTCTCCTGCTCGGGCTTGTGACGGGAGTCGGCGGCTGGCTGGCGTCGCCGGCGATCCTGCGCCTCCTGGTGACGCCCGCCGACGTCTATCCCCAGGCGCTTGTCTATGCGCGCGTCACCTTCATCGGCGTCCCCGCAGGGCTGATGATCCTCTTCCTGCAGATGGCGCTGCGCGGGACGGGAGACTCGCTGACGCCGCTCCTGCTGGTCATTCCCGGCGCCCTGATCGATGTCGGGCTCAATCCGGTCCTCATCCTTGGCCTCGGGCCGATGCCGAAAATGGGCATTGCCGGCTCGGCGGCTGCCGGCCTGATCGCCAATTATGTCTCGGTGTCGCTGCTGTTCGGCTACATCTACCGGCGCGACCTCGGTATCCGCCTGCGTGGCCGCGAGTTCCACTATCTGATCCCGGCGCGCGACCTCGTTTTCACGATCATGCGCAAAGGCGCGCCGATGGGCCTGCAGATGATCGTGGTCACCGTCGCGTCGCTGGCGATGATGGGACTGGTCAACCGCCACGGCACCACCACCGTCGCCGCGTACGGCGCGACCAACCAGCTCTGGACCTATATCCAGATGCCGGCGGTAGCGGTCGGCGCGGCGGTGAGCGCGATGGTGGCGCAGAATATCGGCGCCGGCCGCTGGGACCGCATCGGCAGGATTACCGGAGCCGGCATGGTGATCAACCTGGCGTTGACGGGCGCGCTGGTGCTCAGCGTCACGCTGCCGGACCGGTTCGTGCTCGGCTGGTTCCTCGGCCATGACGACCGGGCGATCGCGATCGCCCGGCACATCAGCCTGCTGGCGAGCTGGAGCTATATCATCTCCGGCGTGATGATGGTGCTCGGCGCCGTGCCGCGGGCCAATGGCGCGACGCTGATGCCGCTCCTCATCGCCACCGTCGCGCTGGTGCCGGGCAGGTTCGGCTTCGCCTATGCGCTCGGCCCGGCATGGGGCGCCGACGCGATCTGGTGGAGCTTCCCGGTCGGCTACGGCATCGCGGCGATCCTGACCGCCCTCTATTACCGTTACGGCGGGTGGCGCAGGATCAGGCTGCTGGCCGAACCGTCGCGCGAGGAAGTCGACGAGCTGGTGCAGAGCGAATCGGAGCCGACCGGGCGGGTTCATCCTGCGGGGTGAACCGGCGGTAAGATCGTGGGGAGACACAGGATGGACGTGCTTGATTTCGCTGAGGCCTACGGCCCCGTCGCCCTCGTCACGGGGGCTTCGTCGGGCATCGGCAAGGCCTTTGCCGAGGCGCTCGCCGCGCGCAGGCTGGATCTCGTGCTCGTCGCACGGCGCATCGAGCGGCTCGAGGCGTTGGCCGCGACGCTGTCGCGCGACCATGGCATTCGGACGCGGGCGCTGCAGGTCGATCTCGCCGATCCGCTGGCGTCGCAGGCGATTCTCGAGGCAACCCGCTCGCTCGACATCGGCCTGGTGGTCAGCAATGCCGGCTTCGGCATGAAGGGCGAGCATGCCGCCAATGACTCAAGCGCAATGGCCGACATGGTGATGGTCAACTGCACCGTGCCGATGCAGCTCGCCCATGGTTTCATCCCGCGCCTGCGTGCCCGCAAGCGGGGCGGGCTGATCCTGACCGCCTCGGTCGAAGGCCTTATCGGCTGTCCCTATTCCGCCGCCTATGCCGCGACCAAGGCGCTCGTGGTGTCGCTGGGGGAGGCGCTGTGGGCTGAGCTCAGACCGGACGGCATCGACGTCCTGACCCTGTGCCCCGGGGCGACGGAGTCCGAGGCGGCGGAGAGGCAGGGCATCGACCTCTCGAAACTGCAGAATGTGATGTCAGCCGACGACGTGGTTCGCCTGACCATGGAGAATATCCGGAAAGGGCCGACCTTCATCAGCAGCGATCATTACCGAGCCAGCTTCGACCGGCTCCTGGCAATGCCCCGGCGCGATGCCCTGATGGCGATGGCCGGCGCGATGAAGCGGTAGCGCCGCGGGCCTCAGGGCCTCCAACGAAGATCGGCCGGGCAGCGGGTGCTGTCCGGCCGATCTCCGATCGAGCAATGGCTTTCAGTGGTCAGTGCGATCCGAAGCGGAACACCATGTTCACGCCGAACTCGCGGTTCGGCGTCGTGGTGATGGTGGTGTAGCTGCTTGTCGTGTTTGCCGCTGTGGGCCCGGTCAGGATTGGTCCGTTCGGACCGAAACCACCAAAGCCGAGCTGCTGGTAGGAGGTCGAGTTCGGCGTGGTCCGGGTCAGCACCTTGTCGGTGTTGAGGATGTTCTTCGCGTACAGGTTGATTTCCCACATGCCGCGCGGATCGCGGATGCCGGTGAACAGGTTGAGCAACCCATAGGAGCCGACCTGGTCGAACGCATTGGTCGGGTCGCCCTGCGACTGGCCGTTGAAGGTCAGCAACCCGCGCAGATAGGCATCGACATGGTCCGAAATCGGATGCGAATATTCCGACTGGATGGTGGCGCTGAACGGCGGCAGGAAGGACGAACGCTGCGTGACCTTGCAGGCGCTGATATTGTTGGCGCCGGTCGCCGCCTGCAGCTGGGCGAGCGTCGGGGCGGAAGTGACCGCATCGGGCACGCCGTCCTTGTTCAGATCGGTGCAGGGGATCGTCCCGCCCTTGATCTTGCCGAGCGCATAGCTGGCGACGATGCCGATGCTGAAGCGGTGGGTTACATCGACCGACAGCTCGCCCTCGACGCCGTTCACTTCAGCCGGAACCGCGGCCACGAAGTTGAAGTTCGCGACCTGCTGCGAGGTGCCGGTCACATTGCCCTGCGCGTCCCGTACCGCCACCGTGTTGATGTAATAGACGCCATTGCCCGGCGCACGGTAGACGAAGTTGCTGAAGGTCTGGTGATAGCCGCTGATGTTGAAATGCGCGCGGTGGTCGAACAGCGTGCTCTTCAACCCGACTTCATAGGATTTCGAGGATTCCGCGGGAAGGTTGATGAACGACCGCTCGAGCGCCGAGCTCGCTATGTTGAAATCGCCGATCGCGCTGATGCCCGGGCGGAAGGACGAGCCCGTGCTGGCATAGACCATGATCTCGGGGGTGAAGTTATGCTGCACCGACGCGCTGTAGATCCATTTCTTCTCCTCGCGACTGTCGTTCAGGACCACGTTCCCGCCGACGACGAGGTTCCCGACATCCTTGTAGCTGATGTGACGGAGGCCACCCGAAAACTGCGTTGAGTTGCCGATATGGGCGGTCACGTTGCCGAAGAAGGATTGCTCGTGCGACCGGCCGTTGCGGGCCACTGGCGTCTGCACAAGCGCTGCGACACCGCCGCCGAACAGCAGTGGAAGGCGCACGATCGTCGGCGAGTTCAGCGTCGTCGGCGTCGTGTTCTTGTTGTCGAAGGCGCCGAGGACATAGTCGAAGATCCCGAGAACGCGCTCCTGGTTCTGCAGCCGCAGTTCATGCGAAGTCGAGGAGATGTTGCTCGACGTATTCTGATAGGTGTCGGTGCCCGGGAACAGGTTTGCCGTATCCTGGCTGACAGCCGACCGGATCTTCTGCGTGTAATGCTGGCCCTGATAGATCAGCTGCTGGCCGGCGAACGACAGCTCGGCGCGCCCGTTATAGATATCATAGAGCTGGCTGACCACGTTCGGCCGGGCCCGGTTGGAAAGCCTGGCATCGGCGGTGATCAGCGGATCAGTGGTCGCCGGTGCGGCCGGATTGGCCTGGCTGTACGATTCATACTGGTCGAAATTGCGGTAATTATTGTCGAAGCGCTCGTACATGCCTTCGAGCCGCAGCCAGTCGACCGGCTGAACGATCGCGCTGACGCGGCCGCTGGCGGTCCGGGTGTGCGGGTCGCGCGCGTCATAGCTGCGGTCGAGGCTGCGGACGCGGTTGGCGTCACCGACATTGTAGAGGCCGGCGACGCGGATCGCTGCGATACCCGGAATGACGTCGACATTCACTGCGCCTTGCAGGTTCTGGGTCCCGATGTCGTTGGCGGTCGCCTGAACATAGCCGCCGATCGAATTGAGATCCGGCTTCTTGGTCGTGACGGTGATCGAGCCCGATGGCGAAGCGCGGCCGCGCAGCGTGCCCTGCGGACCGCGCAGCACCTCGACCTGGCCGATGTCGTAAACCTGCTGCAGGATAACGCCTGCGGTGATCGGTGCGTCGTCCAGATAGAATTCGACGGTCGGATTGTTGCCGCTTGCGTTGATATCGAAGTTGACGCCGCGCAGCTGTGCGTTGGCGCCGGTGCCGTTCGGAAGGGTCGACAGCTGCAGACCGGGGACGAGGTTCTGGACTTCAGTGAAGTTGCGGATGTTGAGCTTGGCGATATCGGCGGCGGTCACCGCGTTGACCACGGCCGGCACGTCCTGGAGGCGTTCGTCGCGACGGCGCGCCTGCACGATGATGTCGCTCGTCGACGCAAGATCCTCGTTCGCATCGGCCTGGGCGGCTGGTGCGGCAGGCGGCGTCTGCTGCGCCATCGCCTGGGTCGGCGCTGCCAGTGCGGCAACACAAGCGCACGCCAGATAACTGGAAATAATTGCCTTCATGAGTTGGGTCCTCCCCTGGGGTTTCACCGCACAACCTCTTTTAGGGTCTGCGTCGGCACGTCGATTCGTCTGCGCGTTATGCACAAATGTTGGGCAATGGCCTCAATCATACAGGGGTGTTGGATTACATATCGCGGCTGCGATCAGGTGCCGGCTGTGGCGTCACGGCGCCACCCCTCGGCGATTGATCGACACAGCTCGAGCCGCAACCAGCACGGCCAGCACCAGCCTCGAGGCCGGACCGGAGGCGCCGTCGGACATCATCGATTACCGCCGACGCGGTATTTCGCCGCACGGTCGGTCCCATGGTGGCTTGCGCCGCGATCGCTCGATACGAGCCTCACGCATGACGGGCGGATCCCACCGCCCGAACCCGATTCAATCCGGAGACATGTGGTGACTGACAGGACGCTCGATTGCTCGGACCTAGACCAGTATCTCGGCAAGCCGATCCAGCCGGCGCGCATGAAAGAGCCGTTGCACAATAACGACTTCCGCCGCTGGGTGCAGGCAATGCACTATCCGAACCTGCTGCATTACGATCATGATTTCGCAAAGGAAGGCCGTTACGGGCGGCTCGTCGCGCCGCAGTCCTTCGCGGTCGCGACTGACGACGGTCACGGCGCCGGCCCTGCCTGTGTCGGCGGCATCAAGGGGTCGCACCTGATCTTCGGCGGTGACGAATGGTGGTTCTACGGGCCGCGCATTTTCGGCGGCGACCGGATCACCAACGAGAAGATTCCGTTCGACTATGTCGTCAAGGAGACCAAATTCGCCGGGCCGACCTGCTTCCAGCGCGGCGACAATAATTACTACAACCAGGACGGCGACCTGATCGCCAAGCAGCGCTCGACCGCGATCCGCTACCGCAATGATCTCGCGGTCGAGATGGGATCGATGACCGCGACCGAGGATCCCGAATGGACTGATGACGAACTCGCCGAGCTCGAAACGCGCAAGCTCGAATTCATCGACATGATGCACGCGCTCGGCCACGGCAAACGCTGGTGGGAGGATGTCAGCATCGGCGACAAGCTGCCGGTCCGCGTGTTCGGCCCGCACAGTATCGCCAGCATCACCACTGAATGGCGCGCCTATCTCTTCACCTTGTGGGGCGACACCCATCGCCCGACCCTCGATTTCGATGCGCTCGGCTTCGATCCCGCGATGGCCGGCCACGAAAATGACGGCGTGATGGAGCGGATCAATCCCGAGCTGACCGACGGCGCCTATTTCGGCCCCTCGCGCGGCCATCTCTTCCCGCGCTGGGCGCGCTATATCGGCATGCCGCGTACCTATGGCTATGGCGCGTCGATGGGCGCCTGGGTGCTCGACTATCTCGCCGGCTGGGCTGGCGAATGGGGCCAGGTCGTCCACGTCAATTCGGCCTATCGCGCGCCTGCCTTTACCGGCGACGCGACGATCATGACGGCCGACATCATCGACAAGCTGGTCGACGAGCAGGGCCGCCATGTCGTTCAGGTCGATTGCAAGATGGCCAACCAGCTCGGCGTCACCATGGCGACCGCGAAGGGCGAGATCGAGCTGCCGACGAAGAAAGGCTGACTGCGTCGCAGGGGAGCGCCGGGCGGCACCCCCCCCGCGCCCATCAATGGAACGCGGCGAGATCCTCGGTCTGGAACGCCATCAGGCCGCGATCGTCTCCGGCGTGCACCTTCGCCGCCCAATCGGGGTCAGTGATCAGCGCACGGCCGACCGCGATCAGGTCGAACTCATTGCGTTCCATCCGTCGGATCAGGCTGTCGAGCGAGGTCGGGGTCGATTGCTCCCCGGCGAAGACATTGATGAAATCCCCCGACAGCCCGACCGAGCCGACGCTGATCGTCGCAGCGCCGGTCAGCTTCTTGGCCCAGCCGGCGAAGTTCAACCCTTCCTCGCCGTCGATCTCGGGGAATTCGGGCGTCCAGAAACGCCGCTGCGAGCAATGCAGCATGTCGGCGCCCGCTTCGACCAGTGGCACCAGCCAATCGGCCATTGCATCCGGCGTTTCGGCGAGCCGCACGGTGAAGGCCTGCTGCTTCCACTGGCTGACCCGCAGGATGATCGGAAAGTCGGGGCCGACCGCAGCACGCATCGCGGCGATCACCTCGGCTGCATAGCGCGACCGCTCCCTGAGCGTCGCCCCGCCATAGCGATCGCGCCGCCCGTTGGTCCCGTCCCAGAAGAACTGATCGACCAGATAACCATGCGCGCCGTGAATCTCGACGACGTCATAGCCCAGCCGCTGCGCATCCACCGCCGCGCGCGCCCAGGCGGCGATTGAATCGGCGATATCCTCCTCGCTCATCGCGACGCCGCGCGCCTCGTCGGGTTTGACCAGGCCTGACGGGCTCTCGACGTCGCCCTCGGGTTCCCAATTGGCGGTCATGCTGCGGATAGAAGCCGAGTGCCACAGCTGCGGCCCCATCGCGCCGCCTGCGGCATGGACTGCGTCGATCACTTTCTTCCAACCCGGCAGCGCATCGCCAAAGAAGAAGGGAATGCCCGGATCATTGCGCGAATTGGGTCGCTCGATCACCGCGCCTTCGGACAGGATCAGACCCACCTCGCCTTCAGCCCGCCGGCGGTAATAATCGACATGCGGCTCGCCCGGCAAGCCGCCTGTCGCGAACGAGCGCGTCATCGGCGCCATCACGATCCGGTTCCTGAGGCCGAGCGACTTCAGGCGGAACGGCTCGAACAGGACATCGGCAGGCGAAGACATGATTTGAAACCTCATCCGGGTGCGCCGCGGATCGTACCCCGCGTGCCCTTGTTGCATTCAACTGCCGAATTCGCGATTGCTGATCAAGTGTTCAGCAATCAGCCTCGAACAACAACGCAGGAGCGTTTCCCGCGCGAGGGTCGGAGGGCGGCGCGGCGCCGACCAGGCTGGTCCGCGAGCCGATCCGAACAAGCACCCGCCGATGAGCCCGAAGAGAGGAATGCTAATGACTGCCTATATGATCCTGATCCGCGACGAACCCGTGCGCGACGCGGAGGCGATGGCTGAATATCAGCGGATGAATCGCGAGAATGCGGCCGAATTCAGCGCCAAGCTGACGCCGCTCGTCGTCTATGGCGCCGTCGAGGCGCTCGAAGGCCCGACGCCCGACGGCGTGCTCGTCCTGCAATTCCCGACCGTCGAGGATGCGAAAGCCTGGTATGACAGCCCGGCCTATCAGGCGGCGCTGCCCTATCGCAGGCAAGCCGCTGATTACCGGGCGATGATCGTGCAGGGCCTCTCGTGATGCGCGCCCTTTTCGCCACGCGCCCTATCGGCGCGCTGCCGGATCGGGCACGATCAGCGCTTGAAGCGCCACGAGCGCCTGATCGGGTTTCGGCAGGTCGAACAAATCGATCTCCTGAACCTCGCCCTTCGCGTCACGCACCGACAGGCTGATCCAGCCGCGGTCCGATTTCTCCTCGATCAGGCTTGCCGACAGGAGGTCGGCGCCCTGGATCTGGCGATATATCACGCCCGTCCCCGGTGCGCGCCATGCGATCCGACGATCAGTGATAGCGATCGTGCCGGCGAGAGCGCGGGCCAGCACGCCCGCCCTGGTGACGATCAGCACCATCATGCCGATAGCCATGATGCCGATCGAGAGGAGGGCCACGAACGAATATAGCAGGTGGGTCACAAGCAGCCCTGGCCGACTCCAGATTGCCCAGAGCCACAGAGCGAAAATCATTGGCGGAGGCCAGGCCAGGGCGGCGATGAACCAATAGGCCATCGGCCAGCCGGGCCTGCCCTCCCACCGCACCGGCTCTTCAGCGGGCAGACAAAAGCTGGAATCCGGCTTGAGGGCATCGTCATTGGTGCTGCAGACGACGCCCAGCCGGTCCAGCGCCTTAACCAACCGCCGTCCATCGGCAAAGGTCAGGGCCAAGGGCCGGGTTTGTGGGGTCAGCTTCGCCCGGGCGCCGACCAGTTGGCGGTTCACGCGGGCCCTGGTCAAGGCGTCCAGCGGGACGGAGACGCTTTCCCAACCGGCAGTCACGATCACGCCCGCCTCGCTGATCGAAATCGTTGAGGCCATTGCCGGAAGCATTCGCCGGCCCACCGTCGCGGCAAAGGAAAGGAAGATGAAGCCGCCCAGCAACAGCAACGCGATCCGGACAGTTTCGGGCGATGCCGGGTATGTCCGCCCGAGGAGGCGAAGGGAAGAGTGCGCATCCGGCCCTGCCAGCGATGCTAACATCGCGAACCAGGCAGCGAAGAACAGCGCGACCGCCAGGATGAACGGCGCTCCCCACAGCAGGAAGACCAGCCGTGACTCGCGGATGAAAACCGGACTCACTTTCGACGACAGTCTGCTGAACTCCTGCATTTCCGGCGGAGGCGCCGACGTGCCAGGCACCCTATCTCCGGTTCCGGGTATCGCGTTCCCCCTATTCCTGTGAAGGTACAGTCGCGCACTAGCGATTCAACCGCGGCCGCACGGAGCCTAGGATTTCTCCCGAAAAGGCTCGAGCCTACGCTCGGCGGAAAGGAGGCACGCAAATATTCAGTCAGCGATACTGATATCTCTATATGTAATATTACGAATAAATAGCATCTTCTCAAAATTCGTTAAGATAATTATCAGTAAAGATTCGCACATATTTCAGTGAAATTCTAGCAACTATGCTTTGCGCCATCTCCTCGCTACGGCCGCGCGGGAGAACGACAAAGTAGCGATGTCAAAATGCGGGGTGGACGCGCCCTGACGAAAATCACTCTTTACTGGGCTGAATTCCGGCCGATCCAACGGCTTTACTTTGCTCTCGCAACCACGGGGCCGCCTCGGGGAGATAGAACCAGATCCGAACCCAAATAACCGGTGCCGGACCGCTTTCCCCAACCTTTCGCGCCACTTACCGAAGTTATCACCATTTTTGCTGCAATTTCAGTCGATTGACGCCGATTCTTCGGCCGTGGAATAGCCCGTTGCAGAGCAATCATCCGCATCAGGAAGAGGGACATACCATGCATCTCACCCACGAAGCCGGCAGCTTGTCGGCCCGCGACGTCACCTTTGCCGAGACCGACAAGCGCGTGGTGCGATGGATCGCGCAGCAGGCGGTCAATGTCGAGCTGTTCACCATCCCGCTCTACATGACGACGCTCTATTCGATCGAGGGCTTCCACCCGATCACCGGCAAGGGGAATGATTTCTACAAGGGCCGGATATGGCCCGGCGCCAAGGCCGCCTATTTCACCGAGGGTGACAAGACCAGGCCGGGCTGGGGCAACAAGCAGGCCTTCAACATCATCTTCTCGATCTTCATCCAGGAGATGCTGCATCTGCAGATGGCCGCGAATATCGCGACCGCCATCGGCTGCACGCCCTCCTTCACTGATCCGGCCCTGCAGGATTCGGACAATGGCTGGACTTGTTACGGTCCGGCGCTGACCACGATCCCGAACATCGTCGATCTGCGTGATACCGACACCTATACCGATGTGAAGGTCGATGTCGGCCCACTCGACGAGGACCGCATCAAGCTGTTCCTCGCGATCGAGCAGCCGCAGGACGATGCCGAGCATGATATCAAGCGCAACAAGGGCAGATATTTCCCGAAAGTGCCGTTCGACGGCGGCGACCCCGATTATGATCCGGCCACCGCCGGCATCCTGTTCGGCTCGATCGGCTATATGTACCAATGCTACCGCGACTATCTGCAGATCCGCTATGATGACGGCTCCTGCCTGTGGGACCATGTCTTCAATCCGGACGGCCAGCAGAACGACCTGTTCAACACCTTCAGTTTTCCCGGCCATCCGATGCGCGAATATATGGGGGTCGAGACCACCGTCGCGCTGACCGACAGCGGCATTGCCTTCAAGCAGGCGCTCAACATGATGAACGCGATCACTGATCAGGGCGAGGGTGCGACGCTGAAGGCGCGGCTCAAGCTGGCCAATGAGGCCGGGCTGCTCACTGCGGTCGAGGTGCGCTACCGCCCCGATCGCGACGCGCTCGAATCGGATTATCCGAGCTATTCGGATACCGGCGCGCAGGTTCCCTCGGGCGATGCCGCGGCGCGTTTCGACAATGACGGCGAGGATCATTTCGAGCGCTTCAAGGAAGTGCGCCAGCTGATGCGCGACGGCGGCATCGTGACCTGGGACAAGGCGGGCAAGGCCGGCAACTGGTCGGCGGCCGACCTCATCACCGCCGATTACGACCCGACCGACAACCCTTATGAGCTACCCACCCCCGAGCAGATCGCGAGCGCGCTCAACAATCTCTATGCCGAGGATGTCCGGGAGCAGAGCCATGCGACGCTCAGCCAGGCAGTGGTCGGTGCGATCAAGGGCGTGACGACGGTGCTCGACCAATATTGGAACCCGAAGGGCGCGTCGATTTCCTTCCCCTATCCATCCATGTCGGGCTCGGGCGATCGCATGGCGACGGCATGGGCGGCGATGGCCCGCATGCCTGATCTCAGCAAGGGCGTGCCCGCCCCCAATACGCGGATCGTCAACCACACCTGCCAAGGGCTCGATCTGCACGCGCCCGACGGCATTGGCACCAACAGCTGCGCCCTCACCCAAGTCTATCACACCTGCCGCGGCTCGAATCTGTGCAAGGGCATGGGCGGCTGCGGCTTCGTGCAGCCGAGCGGCGGCGGCGGCAATTGCAGCGCCAGCGTGCGCAGCGCGTCCGAGCCCACCCCCGGCAAGCCGCAGGGCGGCGGCTGCTCCGCCGTGGCGGTACGGGCCAAGGGCGGGCTGTGCGGCACCCCGACGCCGACGCCGAGCGGGACGACCTATACCGCGCCGAGCGACAACCGGTGCGGCGGCTTCGGCGGGTGCGCGGTGCCGATCTCGGCCTGCCAGATCTATCCGGTCAGCGGGACGATGGACCTGTATCAGCTCGAGCCGACGCCCGAGGCCAATGCCGGCGGTTTCAAGCCGACAAAGTTCGGCACCATCCCGTTCAACAAGGGCGACAAGGTCGAGGACATCGCCTTCGCGGCGTTCGGCGCGGTGGCGAAGCACATGAAATTGAAGGCGCCCGTGCAGCAGGAGCCGAACGACATCCGCCTCGCCTTCCCGCCATCGACCTGAGGATCGACCTTGGAGAAAGCACATTTCCCCCATCCCCCGCCGTCACCCCGGGCTTGTTCCGGGGTCCATGGTCCCGCGTCCGCAACATCTGCGGCGCTTGCGGAACCATGGATGCCGGAACGGGTCAGGCATGACGAAGGAGGGGCATCGCGCACCGTTCCTCCACGCCTCGGTCTCCCCAACCCGGGCGACGGGGTGGGCCTGCGCGAGGAGCATTATCCGCATCTGATGCGCACCCCGCCCGCCGCCTGGGGGGTGGACTGGTTCGAGGTGATTTCCGAAAATTACCTCGACAATGAAGGCTATGGCATGCGCGTCCTCGAGCATGTGGCCGCGCACCGGCCGGTCGTGATGCACGGCGTCTCGCTGTCGATCGGCAGCACCGCAGCGCTCGACATGGCCTATCTGGCAAAGCTCAAGGCGCTGGCAGCGCGGGTTTCTCCCTTATGGATTTCGGACCATCTCTGCTGGACCGGCATTGGCGGCCTGAACAGCCATGACCTGCTGCCGATGCCGCTCACCGAGGAAAGCCTTGCCCACACCGCCGGCCGGGTGCGCATGGTGCAGGAGTATCTCGGCCGCCCGATCATATTCGAGAACCCAAGCACCTATCTCGAATTCCAGGCGAGCCGGATGCCCGAATGGGAGTTCATCGGCCGGCTCGCCGAGGATACCGGCTGCGGGCTGCTGCTCGACGTCAACAATGTCCATGTCAGCGCCTTCAACCATGGCTTCGATCCGCTCGACTATATCGACGCGGTGCCCGCCAATCATGTCGTCCAGGTCCATCTTGCTGGGCCGAGCGACCATGGCACGCACCTTATCGATACCCATGACAGGCCAGTGCCCGACTCTGTCTGGCCGCTCTATGCGCGAGCCTGGGAGCATTGCGGTCCAGTCGCCACCCTGCTCGAATGGGATGCACATATTCCCCCATTTGACGAACTGCTGGCCGAGCTCGCCAAGGCGAAAGCGGTACGCGAGCGGCTCGGCTTAAAGACGCTGGTCGCCGCGTGATGGCAGGGCTCGCCGATCTCCAGAGCTGGCTGCAAGCTGCGATGCTCGACGGCGAAGCGCAGGACCCGCGCGACCATGTTCGCGGCGACAACCGGCTGACCGCCGGGATGCGGCTCGGCATCTACGCGCAAGGCTATCGGCAGCGACTGTTCGAATGCCTTGAGACCGAATATCCCGTGCTGGCGGCGCTCGCCGGGCCGACCGCCTTCGGCCTGTTCGCGCAAGGCTATATCGCCGCGCACCCGTCGCGGTCCTACACCCTCTATGATTTCGGGGCGGGCTTTGCCGACTATCTGGAGGCCGCACGACCGGTGGGCGACGGGACCCCGCAACCCGTCGAGGCGATCCCGGCGGCGCTGGCGCGGATCGAGCGGGCCAGAGCTGAAGTCCATCGCGCGCGGGGCGTTGAGCGCGACAGCCCCGTCGCGCCCGAGGCCGGTTTAGATCCGGTAATGGCATCGATCCTCGGTCTGCGCCACGGTCGAGCCCGTCGCTGGTGGCGGCCTGACACTGTCCGCCTGCTCACATTGCCGTTCGACTTCACCGATACTCTCGCCTGCGCGGAGCGCGGCGAAGCGCCGCCGCTGCCCGTGGCCGGCCAAACCCGGCTTTCCGTTTCGCGCGTGCAATACCGGGTCGTCTGCAAACGGCTCGAACCATGGCAGCATGACTGGCTTGCGGCTCTCCCCGACGATCCGCACGACGCGACCGAGATGCCCCCCGCTGCGCGCATCCTGCCATGGCTCACCACGGCAATGGAGCAAGGTCTAGCGATGCCAATCGCTTAAGTAGATGAAGATTAGCTCGAATATTTTTCTCTATGACCGCGAAATGCCGATGATTAAGACTGACGCTTTATATAAGTTTATAGCAAATTTTTACCCGTGGAACTAATCAATATAATATATGTTTATGTAGTCAGAGCTGGGAAATTGATGAGATATTTTCATTGAGTGAGAGTCCGTTGCGGCACGGTCCAACTATCGTCAATTGAGTGGGCGGCCCGAAATTGCTTAGCGGCGCTGAATTGGGAGATACAAGGAGATGGTACGTACCACTTACATTGTCGATGACGACAATGACCTTCGTAAAGCCCTCAGCGATCTGCTGGAGCTGCAGCCGGGCCAGTCTGTGCGTAGTTTCGACAGCGGGGAGGCACTTCTCGCTGAAGCCAGCAATCTCGACCCCGGTGTCCTGCTGCTCGATCTCAATATGCCGGGCCTGAGCGGCCTCGAGGTGCTGAAAATACTTCAGGCAGCACATCCGCATAAATTCGAGATCCTGATCCTCACCGGCATGGGCACTGTGCCGCGTGTGCTCGATGCGATGCGGAGCGGCGCATCCGATTTCATCCAGAAACCCTGCCCGAGCCAGAAACTGTTCGACGCAGTCGATGCCGCTCACGCCGCTCTGGCGCAAAGCCGCGCGACGACGACAGCGGCCGGCCTGGCGAGAGCGAAAATCGCCAGCCTTTCGCCGCGCGAACGCGACGTCCTGATGAACCTGCTCGAAGGTCGCGCCAACAAGATGATCGCTGCGATACTCGAGATCAGCGCACGGACGGTCGAGATCTACCGCTCGAAGATGATGGCCAAGCTTGACGTCCGCTCGCTTCCGGCGGCGCTGCGAATAGCCTTCGCAGCGGGACTGACCCCCGACAGCCTGCCAGGCGCCCCGGCGGGTTCCCGCGACGGACCGCCGGAGACCTGGCGACTGGCCCGGGGCCAGGTGTTGGGCGGCGGCGGAGCACCGGCGACGATTCAATAATCGTCCGGCTGGCGATAAGGCACCGGCGGGCTGTCGCCGGTCGAGCCTTGCCCGTCATTGATCGGAAGCTCGACGGTGAACGTGGTTATACCAGCATCCGACGACGAACAGGACGCGCGGCCGCCATGGCGATTGGCAATCTGCCGTACCAGCGAGAGACCGAGGCCCCAGCTGCCTGCTGCCTCTGCCGAACCTTCGGGGCGGAAAAAAGGCTCGAACACCCGGTTCCGCAGCGCAGCCGGAATGCCCATTCCATGATCATGCACCGCAATGACGATCATCGCCTCGCCGTCCCGCGTGCCGTGCCGAAGCGCGATATCGACCGGCGCGGCGCCGTGCTTGATGGCGTTCTCGATCAGATTGCGGATCAGGCGGCGCAGCAGAGTCGCCGAACCGACGACCTCGAAGGCCGGCGACCCTTGCGGAACGTCGCACATCTGCACGCCGGCGCGCGCTGCCTCCTCGGCGGCCAGCGCGAGGCAATCCACGATCTCGCGTCGGCCGACATCCGTGCCGTGATCGAGCCGGCTTGCCAGCAGGATTTCCTCGACAAGCATATCGAGCTCGGCGATTTCGCCGCGGATTACCGGCACGAGCGATCCGCCCGAAGCCTCGGCGAGCATTTCCACCGCCAGCGCGAGACGGGCGAGCGGCGACCGCAATTCGTGGCTTGCATGCGCCAGCAAGGTCTTGTGGGCGGAGAGCAAGGCATCCGTCCGATCAGCAGCGGCATTGAAGCTCGCGGCGACAGCGGCGATCTCGTCGTCGCCATCGATTGCGGCACGCCGGGCCAGGTCCCCGCCACCCCATGCCTCGACGCTGGCGCGCAACGCCTCGAGCCGTCGCGTTATCCTGGAAATGACCGGATAGGCACCGACGCCGACCACCATGGCGACCATGATCAGCATCGCCAGGCTGTGCACCTGGAAGCGCTGCACCGAGGGACGGTGCATGGGAAAGCCCGGCCCCATCGGCGCCACGCCGGAAAGGTGCCACACGATTGCCCCGAGAACCGCGACCAGCGCGACGCTGATCAGGAGAGTCGGGTAAATCTGCCAGAACAGGTGCCGACGACGGAAGCGGCGCATCTCAGGCCTGATCCTGGATCTTGGCGAAGACATAGCCGGCACCGCGCACCGTGATGATCCGGCGCGGCCGCGCGGGAACATCTTCCAGAACGGCGCGCAGGCGCGAGATATGCACGTCGATTGATCGATCGAACGCCTCGAGCTCCTCTCCCCGCGCAAGATCCATCAGCCGTTCGCGCGACATGATCCTGCCGGCGTGCTGGGCGAGAATGAGCAGCAGGTCGAACTGATAGGAGGTCAATATCCTGGTTTCGCCGTCTAGCCGCACAGACCGTGATCCGGCATCGATCTCGAGCCGGCCGAACCGAAGCGTGGCTGACTCGTCCCTGCCCGAATCGCCTCGGCGTCGCAGAATCGCCTTGAGACGCGCCAGCAGTTCGCGCGGATTGAACGGCTTGGGCAGATAGTCATCGGCGCCGAGTTCGAGGCCGACGATCCTGTCGGTATCCTCGCCACGGGCAGTCAACATGAGGATGGGTACGTCGCTTTGCGCGCGCAGGCGACGGCAGACTTCGAGACCGTCAATATCCGGCAGCATGATATCGAGAATGACCGCGTCATATCCGCGGCCATCGGCACAATGCCGGGTCGCTGCCTCGATCCCTGCTGCCCCGCTGTGACGGGTCTCGACCAGAAAGCCCCCTTCGGACAGATAGTCGCGCAGCATCTCGGCAAGCCGGACGTCGTCATCGATGATCAGAATTGTGGGCATCGGCGCGTGATGCTGCCTCGAATAGGAGAAAGTGCGGCTCCGTCCATGCTCGTGAACCGTGATCGCCCCAGGGGCAAGAGGCGGGGTTCACCATGGACGGAGCAGCGACGTCACATCCCGTGGCGATGTTCTGCCGCAAGGGTCCCCAGCTTGGCGCGCTGGTCGGGCCGCAATATTTCTGCGGCGTCGGCCATCGCCGCCGTGGCGATGCGGCTCGCGCCGTCGATCCGCGCGATCTGGGCGGCCCGGAGCTGCTCGATCGCGGCCCGATCGACCGTCGGCGCGGACAGGAGTTTGTGCAGGGCGGTGTGCGTATCGGCCATGTCCTCGTGCATCTTGGCCATTGGCTCGAAGCCGGCGTGGAGGATCGAACCGATCTTCGCCTTCTGGTCGTCGCTTGCACCGACCTGGTCGAGCATCTGCGTGACGTGCCTCATCGCCATTGCGTGCATGTCGCCGGCGCTGCCCATCGGGCCATGCATCCCGTGCATACCGACTCCCTGGGCGGACGCGACCACGATCGGCAACGCCGCGCCGCTCGCCACAAGTGCAACGGCCAGAGCTGCGCGTCGCAGCCAACCTCGCCCCGTCGCGCGATTGAGCGAATGAAAGTTGTTTTCCGGTGTGTCGTTCATCTCGATGATCTCCTTTCGCCGCTCGCGGTCCAATCAACTGCACCGTTGCGGCAGGGCGTTTCTGGCGCGCCGATGTTTCGCGCGTTCCCGCCCATCGTTAAGCAGTGTAAAGTTCGAAACGCTGATGTGCCGGGAGATGCCCCAACTCTGGCGCTATTCCCGCCCCGCCCGGCTTGCCTTGCACCATCCGCCCCGGGCATTTCCGCATCCTGAGCTTTGAGCAACGGGGGCGGGACATGACAGACGGCACGAACGGCACTGGCCACACGAAACCGACACCGGCGCCCGCTCCGCCCCCGCCGCCCAACATCCTCCTGATCACCTGCGACCAATATCGCTTCCCGCGCTTCTCCTATGGCGCCGAGGGTGGCTTCGTGGAGGAGCTCAAGCAGATTCTCGGCTTCCAAGGCGAGGTCCACGCGGACAATAGCTACGCCAAATATTTCCCCGGCCTGCTCCGCCTGCGCCGCAATTCGGTGGTACTGCGCAACCACAGCATCGCCGCGAGCGCCTGCACGCCCAGCCGCGCGACCATCTATACCGGGCAATATGGGACGAAGACCGGCGTCACCCAGACAGACGGGCTGTTCAAGAACGGCGATTCCTCGAACTTCCCCTGGCTCGACGCTGACGGCATCCCGACGCTCGGCACCTGGATGCGGGAGGCGGGCTATTCGACCCATTATTTCGGGAAATGGCACGTCTCCAACCCGCCCGAGCATTCGCTGAAGCGCTACGGCTTCGACAATTGGGAGGAGAGCTATCCCGAGCCGCACGGCGCCCAGGCCAATAATCTCGGCGTCTATCGCGATGCCGGCTTCACCGACAGCGCCTGCGCCTTCATCCGCCGCCAGGGCCTCGCCTCCAATTACAACCGCGTCTACGCCCAGATGGCGGTCGAGGATCCGGCAACGACGGGCCCTGATACGGCCAACATCCCACCCTGGTTCGCCGTTGCCTCCTTCACCAACCCGCATGACATCGCGACCTATCCCGGCGTGATCGCCCAGGCGCTGCCCGCCGACGATCCGCAGCCGATCACGATCGGGCCCAAGACGATCACACCGACGACACAGTCGATCTTCGGGCCCCTCACCGTGCCGCTGGCGGGCGACGTGACGCCGCCGCCGGTGGCGGGCTCGATCCAGATCCCGCTCAATCCGCTCGGCTTTCCGCAGGAGTGCGCCGGGCCGGCGCCGACCCAGAATGAGGATCTTTCGACCAAGCCGAGCTGCCAATATGAGATGGCCTATAAGGTCGGGCTGGCGCTCGCCGCCAAGGGCGGGTTCAATCTCGTCAACGGCATTGTCGGTGCCGCCTCGGCCGCGATCGCGGGCGCGCTGCCGAATGGTGGCACCAATATCGACCTTCCGAACCATCCGTTCCGCGAGCAGGAAATGCAGGCGGCGGTGACCCAGTCGCTCAAGAGCTGCCTGCCGCTCCAGCTCTCGGACGATCCCGACACCAATTGCCTGCAGTTCATCCAGCTCTACGGCTGGCTCCACGCCGTGGTCGATACCCACATCACTGCAGTGCTCGATGCGCTGGAGGAATCGGGCCAGGCCGACAACACGATCGTCATCTTCCTTGCCGATCACGGCGAATATGCCGCCGCGCACGGCATGATGATCGAGAAATGGCACACTGCCTATCAGGAGGCGCTGCATGTGCCAGTCGTCGTGCAATTCCCGAGCTCAGATGAGGAACCCCAGCCAGCCACCGCCGGCGTGGTCGCGCCCGAGCCTGCGCAGATCGATGCGCTGACCAGCCATATCGATATTCTGCCGACCGTGTTGGGGCTTGCCGGCGTCGATGCCGCCACGCGCCGGAGCTACAGTGCGAAACTTGCCCAGAGCCGTCCGGTGCCGCCGCTTCCAGGCGTCGATCTCTCGGAGGTGCTTCTCAATGCGCTGAGCGGCGACGATGTGGAAATTCCGATCGTCGAGCCCGATGGCGGCGTGCGCGAGGGCGTGCTGTTCATCACTGACGACGAGATCACCGCGCCCCTGCCCCCCTCACGGACCGCGCAGGAGAAGCACAGCTATGAGGAGTTCGCGGTCTATCAGGAGGTGGTTGCCTCGGTGATCACCGGCAAGGGCGGCAAGGGACCGGTGGAGAATCTCACCACGGGATCGGTGAAGCAGCCCAACCATGTGCGCTGCGTGCGCACTCACGATTTCAAGCTCGCGCGTTATTTCGATCCGTCGGGCAAGGAACCGCAGGAATGGGAGATGTATGATCTGAAGGCGGACCCGAACGAGGTAACGAACCTGGTTGAGGTAACGGTGACGCCGCCGACCGCACGAGCTGGCGTGCCCAATCCGGCAGCGGTGCAGGCCGCTGCCGACCAGATGGCGACGCTACTGGAGCGGCTCGAACGACGCGATCTGTAAAAGATACCGTCCGGGGCGACAGCCATCGCCCCGGATCGGCATGATGTTATTGGGTCGTGACGGTCGTGGTCGTCGTCTTCTCGGCAACGGCAGCATGGCCGGGCTTGCGGACGACACGGCGTTTCACGACATGCCTGACGGGTACCGCCCGAGCCTTTGTCGGGGTGTGGACAACCGTCCGTTCAGTCGTCGCCACGGTAGTCGTGGTGGGCGCGGCTGGCGTCGGTACCGGCACATAGACCGGCGCGGGCGGCGGCGCGTTGCGAAGCGCCTCGGCTTGCGCGGTCGCGGTCGCGGCCGCCTGTTGCGCAGCATCGGCGCGGTCATTGGCGGCGGCGGCGGCCTGTTGTGACTGCGCGGCGGCGTTCTCGGCATCGTTGCGCTGCGCGCGCTCGGCAGCGACCTTGTTGCGGTCAGCCGCGACGATCGCCATACCGGCGAGGTCCGAAGCATGCTGCGCTTCGATGATCGCCTCATCCTTCTTGCCGCGCGCCAGATCCGCTTCAGCATTCTCGAGCGCTATTTTCGCCCGATCATGAAGCCCGGGCGCTTCGCCACCGGCACCGATCCTGGCGCCGGCCTCGACCTTCGCCCGCGCCTCGGCGATCGCCGTGCGTGCGCGCTCGGCTTTGCCGGGCCCCGCAAGGGCTGGCGTGGTGGAGAGCGCGAGCAGCGCCGATATACCGACGCCACGTGCTAATAGACCCAAGCGACTCATGAGCAAATCCTTTCCAGATTTTTTGATGTGCGCTTCGAACGATCAAGTGCGGCATTAGTTTCGTTGCGACGGTGATTGAGATAAGTTAATGATGCAGGCTCGATACAATCTCTATGGTGGCCGATCCAACTCGCGATGATGCCACCTATTCTTAGAGCCATGTCACCATGATTGGCCGGTGAGGCTCAATCTATATGGGGCGCAACCACTTGAGCGCGCCACCAGGCTGGCGTGCGCGTAAAGATACCCGCCCCTGCCACATATTTCCCGAACGCGACAAAGGGCCGTTCGATCCAGCGATACGAGAGGGCGGCGATAGCGAAGGAACCCGATATCGTCACCAGCACGGTGCCGAATAACACCGCCAGGTCCCACCGGGCGAGCGTCGCCGGCAGCACGGTCGCGAACAACAGCCGAGTAAAGACGAAGAGCGTCAGGTCGTGCCACAGGTAGAAGGAGTAGGAGAGCCGGCCCATCGTGCGCGAGACCGGGTTGAGCATGAGGCGCGAGAGGGCTGGGCTGGTCCCCCAGGCAATGATCGAGACCAGGCCGAAGCCCGCCACCGCCATATCGAGCACGATCGCGAGCCGCGCCTGATCCGGGCTGAGCGCGGCGGCGGGGCCCACCAGCAGCAGGAAGCAGGCGGCAAACCCAAGCCCCTGCCCGCCCCGCGCCCGGCCCAGCAGGGCTGCGAACCGGCGGCCATGCGTCCTGACCATGCAGCCGGCGTAGAAGGCCGGCAGATAGAGCGGAACGAGATCAGGCCGCGCCTGCGAATCCAGCGCCACCGCCGCGCCGACCAGCAGGGCGAGCACAGCAGTATCGATCCACCATCTACCGTGCCGGGAGAGCGCCGCGAAGAACGGCAGGAACAGGCAGGCCAGGATTTCGACCTGCAACGTCCAGGTCACCGGGTTATAATAATTGTCGTGCAACGCACCCGTCTTCAGCGCCCCGACCAGCGATGGATGGGCGTAGACGGTGCCGTCGACCCACGGCTTCAACCCTGAGCTGAGCGCGGCGAGCCGGGCCGGATCGAGCACGGGCACGCGGAACACGGTCAGCGCTGCGAGCGGTACGAACAGCGCCAGCGCCGCGAGATGGGCGGGATAGAGCCGGAACACTCGCTTCACGCCGAAGGCGGCATAGCTGCCGAGCGCGCGGTGCGCTGGCCTTGCGTCCAGCGCGAGGCTGAGGACCAGGCCGCTGATCACGAAGAAGGTGATGACCGCTGCCTCGCCATTGGTCGCCCATCCCAGCGGGCGGAGCACCCATCCCCTGAAGCCATATTCGACCGCCCCGCGCCGCATATTCGCGCCGAAGATCAGCGCGATCCCGCAATGGCTGTACGCGACCGCCAGCGCCGCGAAGCCGCGCAGCGACTCGACTTGCGGCAGGAAGGCGCGCGTTTCCCCCTGCTGGCCCCTCGCGTCGATCATGACGCGCTGAGAAACAGCAGCCAGTCTTCACCGAATTGCTCGGTAAGCACGCGCTCGGGCGTGATCGCGGCTGCGTTGCCGGTGAAATCCACATGGCGCAGCGCCCCGTAGATGGCAGTCAGCTCGGCAAGGAATGCGGCCGGATCGGCATAGCGCGCCGCGTTGAACTCAAGCACCATATCCGGGCGGTGGACCGCGAAGGTCCGCGCCAGGCCAGCGATGATGCCCTGTTCGGCCCCCTCGGCATCGATCTTGATGAAGTCGATCCTGGGATGCGCCGTCAGCAGGCTGTCGAGCGTCGCGACGGGGACGTGATGGGCCGCCCCATGCGCCGGCGCGCCTGCCCCGTCCGCTATGATCGCTGCGTTCTTGGGTTCGCCATCGGGCACGAACAGCGTCGCGGTGCCGCCGTCTGCGGCGCCGGCGGCCACTTCGCATATCGTGGTGCGCGGATTGAAACCATTGAGCGCGATCGAGCGCCTGAGCAGCGCCGCCGCGGCCGGATTGGGCTCGACCGCGTAGACATGCCCAGCCGGCCCGACCAGGTCAGCGAGCAGCAACGAATAATAGCCGTAATTTGCGCCGACATCGACGACGACCGCGCCACGTGCGACCGATCGCGCCATGAACTGGGTCAGCCACAATTCCCAATAGCCGTCGAGCAGGATGTTGGCGCCGAAACCGCTGTCGCGGGTGTCGACATGGAATTTATAGCGCCCGAGGATTCGACACAGCCCGATATGGTCGCCGAGATAGGCCGGGCTCGCGTCCCGCCGACAGGCATCCTCCAGCGCCGCACGATGCAGGGTGCCGATATCGTTGAGGTGAAGCATGCGCGACGTATAGGTCGGCAATGACGCTCCCGGACGCAGCAGCGCGCGTGCAACGCGCCGCAGGCGGCCCTTGATGGTCGGGCGGTCAATCGGCATGGGCCGCCTTTCCTTCAATACCCGCGTGATAGCGCGCGAAGACCCGGTCGGTCTCGTCGAACATCACCATATCGCCCTGATCGAGCAGGATGGTCCGGCTGCACGTTTCGCGCAACAGCCGCTCGGAATGCGACGCCTGGACGACGATCCCGGCGCGGCCGACAAAGGTCGCGAGCCGCCGCTCGGCCTTCGCCATGAAGGCGGCGTCACCCATCGCGAATTGCTCGTCGAGCAGCAGGATATCCGGTTGAAAGGCTGTCGCGATGGCGAAGGCGAGCCGCAATTGCATGCCGGTCGAATAGGCCTTGAGCGGCACGTCCATATAGGCATCGAGCTCGCTGAACGCAGTGATCTCGTCGATCTGGGCCATCACCTGGCGCGGCGTGAGGCCGACAAAGATGCCGCGCAGCACGACATTCTCGCGCCCGGTGCATTCGACGTTCATGCCGAGCAGCGGATCGAACAGCGCCAGCACCCGGCCCGAAACCCGTACCGACCCACTGACGGGCGGGTAGATGCCGCCGATGACGCGCAGCAGGGTGCTCTTGCCCGAGCCGTTATGGCCGATCAGGCCGACGCGATCGCCATTTTCGAGGCTCAGCGAGACGTCGCGCAGCGCGTCGACATGGGCCGGCCCGTGTGCTGGCCGGCTGATGATCCCCCCGACATGGCGCAGCGCGGCGCCGAGCCGGGGCCTGCGCGCGCCATAGAGCGGGAAGCGCACCGAGACATGGTCGAGGCTGATCGACGCCATGTTCAGAGCCAATAGGGAATGCGGTGCCGGGTCGCGCCGAACACGAGCAGCGCGACAACGCTTCCGATCAGCGCGCAGCCGGCGGAAGCCGCCCAGATCCAGGGTGCCGGCGGCGCGCCGAGCAGCGGCCCGCGCACCTGCTCGATCGCGTAATATAGCGGGTTCCAGTCAGTCAGGATGCGCGGGCTGTCGGCGTTGGGCCGCCAGATCAGCGGCGTGATGAACAGCGCGATCGGCATGCCGGTGGCCACCACCCGCGAGACGGCACGCAGCCGCGTCGCCGCGATCGACAGCAACAGCGACAGCCAGAGCAGGTTGACGCACAGCAGCACGAACCCGGCGAGGGCCAGTAATATCGACGAGGAAACCGGTACGCGGCACAGCATGATCACCGCGATGACCGTGACGGAATTGAAGCCGAGCAGCACGATATTGCGCCACAAGGTCCGATAGATGACGGTCATCCGCGGCAGATAGAGCTGCTTCAGGATGTGCCGGGAGTCGACGAACGCTTCGCAGGCTTCCTGGCAGGTTGCAGCGACGAAGTTCCAGACGAACAGCCCCGTCACAACATAAGGCAGATAGGTACGCATGCCCTCGCCGAGCACGCGAGCATAGACCACGCCCAGCGCTATCGCCATCAGGCTGAAGGACAAGGTCGTCCAGAGCGGACCAAGGCCGGTGCGCCGGAAACGCAGCCAGATGTCGAGATTGCCGAGCGTGTACCATTGCGGCCAGTGCCGCGCACCATCGACCACATCGGCCAGCGCCGCACCGTAACGCGATGTATTGCCCGGCACCGCCCCACCCAGCACGCGGTCGTCAGCGGCTGGGGCTCGCGGGACGGGGATCATGCCGCGCCGCCCTGGACGAAATCGGCCGCGCGCACCGGCAGCAGCGTGCTGATCCCGGATACCGCGCGGCGCCGCGGCGGCCCGAGCGGCCCAAGCACGGCCTCACGGAAACCGTCGAGCCCAAGCCGTTCCTCGACCATCACACGCGCGGCGCGGCGCATGTCCTCGTACCCCGCCGGATTCGCGGCCAGGCCCTGTAGATGCGCCGCCGCCGCGGCCACATCGGGGTCAGCCCATTGCTCGCGCCCATCATAGACGCCCCTGCAATCCGCGACAGCGATCATTCGGAACGGCACGAGCAAGGCGCTGGTTTCGTCCATGAAATCGAGATTGCCCGACCAGTTGGTCGCCACCACCGCGACACCTGCCGCCATCGCCTCGGCCATCACCAGGCCAAAACCCTCAGAGCGGTGCAGCGAGAGCAGCACGTCGGCGCTGGCGATCAGGTCGAGCCGCTCCTCGTCGCTCAGCATCTTCTGCTCCACGCGGATATTTGGCGCATCGCCGATCTCCGCGAGCAACAGCGCCATCTCCTCGGGCGATTCATGCGCTTGCGAAACCTTGACGATCAGCAACCGGTCGGCAGCGTTGCCAAAGGCCTGTTTGAACGCCCTTACCGCCGCGATCGGGTTCTTGCGCTGGAAGGAGGAGGCGAAGCTGAACATCGTCAGCGCGACGAACTGGTTGCCAAGGCCGAAATGGGCGCGGCGCGGGGTGCCGCGGCGCCCCTGCACCACCGGATGCGGTACTGTCCTGACTGGCTTGCTGGTGTGGCGTCGCACGGCATCGGACACGAAATCGCTCGGCGTCCAAACCTCGTCCACCTGGTCGAGCGCGCTAATCCAGAGATCGGGAATACGGGCAAGCTCCCAGGCCCAATAGCCGATCAGCCGCTTGCCGCGGAGCTGGCTGCGGCTCAGCAGCATCAGCAGCGGCGTGAGGTGATCAGGGTTGAAGTGGAGCAGAACCGTCCCGGCGCCCCGCTCGAGCGGTGGAGCACGGTCGTGTCCCGGCTCGGCGCCGAACACCTCGTCGATGTCGAAGCTGCGCACCCGATAGCCCAGCGCCACCAGCGCGCGCCCGCTGAGCCTGGCGCCTTCACCGATCCCGGTCGCGGTGCTGAGGATGCCGGCGACACAGACCGGATCGTCAGCCGCTGCGTCGATCGGCAGCGGTCCGCCGCTGAACCGCGCGATCATCGCAAGCAATCGCGCCCGCAGTGCCACAGGGAGGCGGCGCCAGACCGTCTTGCGAAATCCGCGCATCAAGGGGCTGTCGAATTTCTGCAGGGATCGTCGCCGCGAAGCGTCGTCGAAGGGCGTTTGATCGTTCATCGATGCATGTCGTTCGCCCCTCGCCCCGAACGAGCCCTGCCTAAAATTGCTTTGCAGCACAACGCTTTTCGTGATGCGCCCCGGCGTCGAGGGGCCGAGGGGATCACTACCCTTCACCACCTCAGGAAAGCGACCATTCCAGAGTCAGGAAGACCTTGGTCGTATCGGTCGCGAAGGCGTCGGCCGCATAGCGCGCCAGCCGCGCCGCCACCGTCGTGCGGCGGATCCTGGCCTGGGCGAGCAGGTCGATCTCGTCACCATAATGCTGCGAGAGCCGGTCGCTGTCGAAATGATGCCAGGTCGCGCTCACGCTGTAGCCGCTGACCGGTCCATTGGCCTTCCAGCTCGCGCCCAGCGTTCCGTAAAGATCGCGCAACCCATTGGGCGGCGTGGTGGTGAATTTGCTCGCCCAGCCCTGGAAGCGGAAGAAGGAGGCAAGCGGAGTCTGAAAGCTGGTCAGCGCCGTACCTTGATCCGCACCCAGCACCTCGTAGCCGCCCGTCGCCGCCAACACCTTACCGCTCAGCGACGCCTCGGCGAGATAATAGCTTGCAACGTAACGATTTGGATTATTGCGGTAATCGCTCTGCCGCGCAAAGCTCGTGACATAGCCCAGCTTCCAGCCTTTCGCGATCGTCCGGCTGCCGGCGAAGCGCGCGCCATAGCTCTGGCTCGACAGGCGGAAGCCCTGCAGCGAGGCAAGGTCCTGGTCCACCAGATAGGCGAAGCCGGTCAGCGTGCCGACCGGGGCGGCGTAGCTCGCCAACCCGAACCAGTTGTCGCCCGGTACCGATTGCGGACGCGCGGGCGTGCCGTCGATGCCGTTCACGGTGCGCGCGCTCCAGGAATATGTCGCGTCGATGCTGAGCCGCGGCACGCCTGCCCAGGTCACCCGCACCGCGTCGAAGGTCTGCTCGTTCTGCCGCCAGGCCGAAGGACCGACGAAACGCTGATCGGCGAGATCGAGCAGCTGCCGCCCTGCGGTGACGGTGACATGATGATCGACATAGCGAAGCTGCGCGCGATTCAGCTCGATATTCTGGGGATCGGCGACCAGCGGCAAGGGCCGTCCGTTGAGGCCGTCATTGTAATGATTGTCGATGCCGATCGTGGCCTCGCTCTCGACCAGCGCCGCCCACGGGCCGGTGCTTGCCTGAACGCCGCTGCGGACCCGCAACGTCGCCGCGTCGGACTGGTCGGCAACACCATCCTGGTCGACATGCTCGTAGCGAAAGCGCGCATCGATCAGCGGCTTCAGCTTGATATCCTGCGCCTGAGCTTCCGGCGCGCATGCGCCCAGCGCTGCGAATGCCAGCGCACAATTCTTCGTCTTGTTCACGGGAAGATCCTTCGATTTCAGGCAGTGCGCCGAAAGAGGAAAAGGAAGCAGGCGGCCCGGTCAGGGGCCGCCCGCTCCAGGAGGGACCTCAGGCAGGTTCGGGGGCGAGGCGGCCGTCGATCGAACCAAGCTCGCCCGAGGCGCGTGCCTTGCGGCCATAGACGAGCTCGAACAGCGGCCCCGCCATCATCGTCGTGACGATCGCCATCAGCACCAGCATCGAGAAGAGGGTCGGGCCGATGATGCCCTTTTGCAGGCCGATATTGATGATGATGAGCTCCATCAGACCGCGAGAGTTCATCAGCGCGCCGATGCCGAGCGCGGTGCGATTATCCTCGCCCGCGAGCCGCGCGGCGAGATAGCAGGCGCCGCCCTTGGCGAGGATCGAGGCGACGAGGATGCCGAACGCGATCAGCAGCAAGGTCGGCGAATTGACCATGTCCATCCGAGTGTTGAGGCCCGAGTAAGTGAAGAACATCGGCAGCAGCAGGACAACCGCGACCGGCTCGACCTTCTTCTTGAGTTCCTGGGTGAACAGGCCGCGCGGCATGACGACCCCGAGGATGAAGCCGCCGAAGATCGCATGGATGCCGATGGCGTCCATCAGGAAGGCGGACATGCAGAACAGCATCAGCGTGATGGCAAGCACCGTTACGCTCATCTCGCCGGCACGCGAGACCGCGCGACCCAGCGGCGCCAGCAGCTTCGGGCCGAACAGCAGGATGAAAGCGGCATAGGTAACGCCGCCGCCGATCGCGAGCACCGCCACGCCGGGGCCGGCGCCGAAGGTCGCCAGCACGAGCGCAAGAACGCACCACGAACAGGCATCGTCGAAAGCGCCCGCGGTCAGCGACAGGGTGCCGAGCGCCGTATCGGCGAGGCCGCGCTCGTTGATGATGCGCGCCAGCATCGGGAAGGCGGTCAACGCGATGCACGCGCCCATGAACAAGGTGGCGTCGACCGTCGAGATGCCGGCCGCGAACAGACCCGGCACGCCGAGCAGGAAGGGCGTGATCAGCGCCGCGATGATGAACGGCGCGGCGATGCCGGCGATCGACACGCCAGCCGCGCTCTTCGCCTTGGATTTGAACTTGTCGATCTGCAGCGTGGTGCCGACCAGGAACATGTAGAGCCCGACGCCGAGCTGCGCGCCGGCATAGAGCACATTGCGCGTTTCCTTGGGAAAGAGACCGAGCTGCGCACCGGGGAAGAACAGGCCGAGCAGCGATGGCCCGAGGATGACGCCGGCGATCATTTCGCCGACGACCTGGGGTTGGCCGAGGAATTTCTTGCCGGCCCAGCCGACCACGCGACAGGCGAGCAGAATGATCGCGAGCTGGAGGAAGAAATGTACGCTGAAATCGCCCGGCGTGTAGCTTTTGGCCGACGCCTCGACCGCGGGACCGTGCGCCGACAGGATGCCCCCTATCGTCGACCACATGCTGTCCACCACCCCGTTTGCCATGCAACATCCCCGCTTCTTTCGGTTGTCTCCTACCGCGCAACTGCGCGACCCACGCGAAAAGGACGAATTTCGGGCCGCCGCACAATCCGGAAAGCGCCGCGCTCCTGTCTGGCGCTGTCATTTTTCCCGAATTTGCCAACCGGTTGTTGCGACGCCGCCACAGCATAGTATTGTACCTACAAGTTCAAGCGGATATTGTAGGATCATAGGCTCAGGAAAGGCGCATTTGTGAAGGTCATCGCCAGCCGTGAATTCAACCAGGATGTGAGTTCGGCGAAGCGCGCCGCGCGACTCGAACCGGTGTTCGTCACTGATCGCGGCCGACCAACTCATGTCCTGATGAGCATCGATGCCTTTCGACAGCTCACCGGCCAGACCGAATCCATTGTCGACCTCCTTGCCATGCCCGACATCCCCGAAATCGACCTCGCCGACACACGCCCCGAAAACCTGTGGAATCGGCATGAGGCGGTCGGCTGATGTACCTGCTCGATACGGGCGTTGTGTTTGAATTACGAAAAGCGCGCGCTGGCGGGACCGATGCCGGCTTCGCGAGCTGGGCCGCCGGCCTGTCACGGCAGAATCTGTTCATCTCGGCAATCACTCTCCTTGAGCTCGGCAACGGCGCGGCGCGGGTCGCGCGCGGTGACAAAGCCGCTGGGCTCGCCTTGCAGGAATGGATCGACACCAAGGTGCTTGGCGCTTTCGACGGACGGATCCTGCCAGTCGATACGGCGGTGGTGCGGCGCCGGAGCCAGCTTCCCTATACGGACGCCCGCGACGGCCTGATCGCCGCGACCGCGGTCGAGCACGGGCTGACGCTCGCCACCGGCAATCCGGGTGCGTTCAAGGCCGGACGGATCAAGGTGCTGAATCCCTGGACCTACCGCGCCGAGGCGGCGGATGAGGATGGCGATTGGCGGCAGGCGGCAAAGGCCGGACCGCAATGGCTCAAGAATCTGTTCGTCAGGGCGTGAGCACAGGCTACGAGGGGACGATGGACGGCAAACGCAGAATCCTCATTGTCGGTGGCGGCACCGCGGGATGGTTGACGGCTGCCTATCTGGCAAAGTCGCTCGAGATCTTCGACAACCGGCGGCTCGAGATCACGCTGCTTGAATCGCCCGATATCGGCATCATCGGCGTCGGCGAGGGCACTTTCCCGACGATCCGGACCACGCTGAAGTTCCTCGGCATCGACGAGAGCCGCTTCATTCGAGCCGCCTCGGCGACCTTCAAGCAAGGTATCCGCTTCGTCGACTGGGTGCGCACGCCCGAGAATGGCGAGCACGAGCATTTCTTTCACCCGTTCGAAGCCCCCTTCCAGATCGAGGGCGCGAACCTCGTCCCTTACTGGCTTCTCCAGGACGAGAAGGCCCGCCGCCCCTTTGCCGAGGCGATGACGATCCAGAACCGAGTCGCCGAGGCGAAGCGCGGGCCGAAACGGCCCGACGAAGGCGATTTCTCCGGGCCGCTCAACTATGCCTATCATTTCGACGCCGCCCGGCTTGCCGACGTGCTGGCCGAACGGGCAAGGCAGCTCGGCGTCGTCCATCTCCAGGGCCTGGTCGGGCAGGTCGAGCTCGACGCGACGGGCGCGATCGACCATGTCGTCAGCCTCGAGCATGGCCGGCTGGAGGCGGATCTCTATATCGACTGCACCGGGTTTCGCGCCGAGCTGATCGGCCGGGCACTCGGCGTACCGTTCAAATCGGTCCGGCCGATCCTGTTCACTGACCGGGCGCTCACCTGCAAGATCCCCTATGACCGGCCCGATACGCCGATCGAAAGCTACACGATCGCGACGGCGCATGAAGCGGGATGGACCTGGGACATCGGGCTGAATGGCGCGCGCGGGATCGGCTGCGTCTATTCGAGCGACCATATCGGCGACGACCGCGCCGCCGAGATATTGCACGACTATATTGGCCCGCGCGACCATGAGATCAAAACCCGGCGCATCGCGTTCGAGGCCGGCTATCGCGAGCGGCAATGGGTGAAGAACTGCGTTGCGGTCGGCCTGTCGGGCGGCTTTCTCGAGCCGCTCGAATCGACCGGCGTGCTGCTGATCGAGGCGGCGATCGGGATGATCGCCGAAATGTTCCCGCATTACGGCCCGGTCGACGCCCCGGCGCGGCGCTTCAACGAGCTGATCGCTGCGCGCTACGACAATATCGTCACCTTCCTGAAGCTGCATTATTGCCTGAGCCGGCGCAGCGAGCCCTTCTGGCGGGAGAATGCCGATCCCGCCTCGATGCCCGAGCGGCTGACCGAGTTGCTCGAGCAATGGCGCCACCGGCCACCGGGGCGATTCGACTTCACCCTCGATCTCGAATCCTTTGCCTTCTTCAATTACCAGTACATCCTCTACGGGATGGGCTTCAAAACCGACCTGTCGCCGGGCCGGGCCGACTTTCCCAACACGGGCGCCGCGGAAAAGACCTTCGCGCGCATCCGCCATTTCGGGGAACGTGCAACGCTCGACCTGCCGGCGCACCGCGCGTTGATCGAGCAGATCAACGGCGTGGGCGCGCTGTCGCTCGCCGAATAGGCCTTTCCGATGTGGCGCCCTTGCGGAAAGTCGGATCGGACCGGGGCGCCCCCGTTTCGCCCGAGGTCGAAATGCATGCTGACCGTAGCTTAAAAGGGGATTCAAGAATGACCGGCGCTACTCTCCGATATAGCGGGGGCTGCCAGTGCGGCGCAGTGCGCTATGAGGCCGAGGGCGAGCCCATCAATGCGGGCCATTGCTATTGCGCCGATTGCCGCAGGGCCTCGGGTTCGGGCTTCATTCCGTTCATGGGATTTGCGAGCGACAAGGTCAGGTTCAGCGGCGAGACGCGACAATTCAGCTCGCCTTCGTTTCGGGGCGGTGACGCGGTGCGCAACCGCTGCGCCGCCTGCGGCAGCCTCGTCTTCGGCGGGATGGTCGGCGTGGATTCATCTCACACCATCTATGCAGGCTCGCTCGACGACCCCGGTGCCTTCAGTCCGACGATCGCGATCTTCACCCGGGACCGCCCGGATTGGGCGATGCTCCCGACCAATCTGCAGGCTTTCCAGACATTGCCCGACTGATCCGGAGGTTCAGACGAACGGCAGCGCCAGCACCGACAAGATGATCCTGGCCATTCCACGGGCGACATAGATCCACAACGCAAGGGGCGGCTTCAATTCGCCCGAATCGCTCCTGCGCGACGAAACGATCGCCGGTTCCGGCGTGCTCGGTACCCGCACCGCGCGACCCACCGCCGCGACACTCCTGTCCGTCATGCCTGGTCACCCCATCCCGCCGCCGCGACGGGCCCTAGCTGGGCTCTTCCTGGCGGAAATCAAGTCACAGGAACCGTCCTGTTCCCGGGCAGCGGCATTACCATCAAATGCCGTCAGCGACGACCGCCCAGCCCTCGGCCTCGAGCCGCGCGGTGAGATCGGCGATGCAGCTGTCCACCAGCGCCTGATCAGTCGCGCGGACGACGAAATTGGCGCCCGTGCGGCCATCGCGGAAAAAGGGATAGCTGCCAATCGCGACGCCGTCATGCGCGCGCTCGACCGCGCCGAGCAGGTCCGCGACCTCGCTTTCCGCGACCCAGCAGCCGATCGTGCGCGAGAGCACCGGTAGCCCGCCTTCGAGCGTGCCCGTGAGCGAATCGAGCATGCCGGCGGTGATATGCGGCACCCCCGCCATCACGAAGATATTGCCGATCCGGATGCCGGGGGCGCCCGACATGCGGTTCTCGATAAGGTCGGCGCCTTCGGGCACCCGCGCCATCCGCATCCGCGCCTCGGTCAGCCCGCCGCGCGTTTCATAATAGTGCTCGAGCACCGCCAGCGCCCTGGGGTGATGGACGACCGGGACGCCGAGCGCAGCGGCGATCGCGTCGACGGTGATGTCGTCATGAGTCGGCCCGATGCCGCCGGTGGTGAAGAGATAGTCGTTGCGTGCGCGGAGCACATTGACTGCCTCGACGATCGCATCGGTCCGGTCCGGCACGACCCGCACCTCGGCCAGCCTGATGCCCTGGACATTGAGCCACGCCGCAACCTGGGCGATGTTCTTGTCCTGGGTGCGGCCCGACAGGATCTCGTCGCCGATCACCGCCAGCGCGGCTGTCCAGATGCGCTCGTTCATCGCCTGCGCATAGCCGCTCGCGCGGGTCTCGCAAAGCCCGGCTGGCCTCGCTATATCATCGCCATGACCGACTATGTAACCGTTACGCCCGACGCCCCTGCGGGCCGCACCGGCGCGATCAAGCTCCACGGCCCCGCTGCTTTCGCAGGCATGCACAAGGCTGGCCGCCTCGCCGCCGAGACGCTCGACATGATCGTGCCGCACATGGTGCCCGGTGTCGCGACCGGCGATATCGACGACATGATCTTCCGCTTCATCAGGGATCGCGGTGGCGTACCCGCAACGCTCGGCTATCGCGGCTACACCCATTCCAGCTGCATCTCGATCAACCATGTCGTCTGCCACGGCATCCCCGGCGAAAAAACGCTGAAGGCAGGCGATATCGTCAATGTCGACGTGACGCCGATCGTCGATGGCTGGCACGGTGATTCGAGCCGGATGTATCTGATCGGCGACGTGCCGATCAAGGCGAAGCGCCTGGTCGACGTGACCTATGAATGCCTGATGCTCGGCATCGAACAGGCGAAGCCGGGCAACCACATGGGCGATGTGGCGAGCGCGATCCAGGTGCACGCCGAGAAGCACCGCTTCGGCGTGGTGCGTGATTTCTGCGGGCATGGGCTAGGGCAATTGTTCCACGACGCGCCCGAGGTCGTCCATGTCGGCCGGCCCGGCACCGGCCCCGAGCTGCGCCCCGGCATGATCTTCACGATCGAGCCGATGATCAATATCGGCCGGCCTGACGTGAAGCTGCTCGACGACGGCTGGACCGCGGTGACCCGCGACCGCTCGCTCTCGGCGCAATTCGAGCATTCGATCGGCATCACCGAGGACGGATGCGAGATCTTCACCACCAGCCCTGCGGGACTCGACCGGCCGCCTTACGCCTGAGCGGGCTTGGAGGGCCCGTCAGCCCCATTTGGCGGGCGCCCCGCCGTCGCCTTGTTCGAGGTGCTGCCGGAACGCATTGAACGCGCAGCCGCTTCGGCGCGTCGCGCGGCTCGCTCCTGCCCACTGCTCCGGCCGGCGGCAGCTCAGCCACAGCAACGCGCGGACATGCGGTTGAATCGAGACCCGATGGCGCTCGGGATTGTGCCCAAATCAGCGTCGCCAGGGCCGGAGTCGTACGGAAATCCGCCGAAAACGGCGCCGCGCCTGGGGTAATTCGGGCAGAGCTGATCGACGCTGTCCCGGGCTGAGCCGGGCTGAGCCATTGTCATCTGATCGCCCGAAACCCGCAACATCACTGCAACGATGACGGGGTAAATTCGGGCCGAATCCGGACAAGCCTTCAAGCAGGATGCGCCGCCATGATGAACGAAATCCTTTCCGGAAATAAGCCGTCGACGATATTCAGGTCCATCGTCGACGATACGCCGACCATCAGCAATATCGACCTGGCTTCTTCCTTCAGGGAAGAGTTTCGCAAGGTGGATCCGCTGGCGATGCAGGTTATCTGGCGCTGGCGTAATCCCGGGCGGGACGTAAGAGAAGATGATGATCAGCTCGATACGTTGCTCCTGTGTCTGCTGCGCATGGCGAAATATGTGAATTAGGTTGCTTGCGCGGTACGCCCTGTGCGGCACCGCGCCAATCCGAGACGACGGGGCGGCCACTCGGGAGCGCGGGGTGGCGTGGAGCGCCCAAAGCATAGACCGGTCGCACGCTTGCGCTCGAAAAGCACGATCCCAAGGCGAAGACGCGATGGGTCGTTTGGCGAGCGTGCTCTATTTCGGCGACTCACGAGCTGCCGCAAAATAGGGCAGCGCCTGCCCGCCTGCACTTGCGTTAGGCAATTGTTTACCCGCCACCCCGGCCTCGGCTACGGATGCTCGCGGCTCGCGAAGCTGGCACGCTTGTTGTAAGGGTTGCCGACAAGGCCGTGGCTTCAACCCAGCAACCGGGGGCATTTTTACGTGAAGAAGATCGAGGCGATCATCAAGCCGTTCAAGCTGGACGAGGTGAAGGAGGCGCTCCACGAAGTAGGCGTCTCCGGCATCACCGTGACCGAGGCAAAGGGCTTCGGCCGCCAGAAGGGACATACCGAACTTTACCGTGGTGCAGAATATGTCGTTGATTTCCTGCCCAAGGTGAAGCTCGAGGTCGTCGTCGAGGACGCGCTGGCCGAGCGGGTGGTGGAGGCGATCGCCGCCGCCGCGCAGACCGGCCGGATCGGCGACGGCAAGATTTTCGTCATCCCGGTCGAAACGGCCCTGCGCATCCGCACCGGGGAGCGGAACGAAGACGCGATTTGACGCGACGCAACATAATGTGACAGCAGGCGCGTCCGGGTGACAACAAGATTCCCGATTCTGTCGGGCAGACTATCGATAGCGAAAGGTACGGGGCATATGGCGAATTCGGCGAATGACGTCCTCAAGATGATCAAGGACCAGGAGATCGAGTGGGTCGATCTGCGGTTCACTGATCCCAAGGGCAAATGGCAGCATCTGACGATGGTTGCGGGCGTGGTCGGCGAGGATGAGCTGACCGACGGCTTCATGTTCGACGGTTCCTCGATCGCGGGCTGGAAGGCAATCAACGAATCCGACATGATCCTGAAGCCGGATCTCGACGCAGTGTGGACTGATCCCTTCTCGGCGACGCCGATGCTGATCCTGGTTTGCGACATCGTCGAGCCTTCGACCGGCGAGCTCTATGCCCGCGATCCGCGCTCGACCGCCAAGCGCGCCGAGGCGTATCTGAAGACCACCGGCATCGGCGACACCGTCTATGTCGGGCCCGAAGCCGAATTCTTCATGTTCGACAATGTGCAGTGGGAAAACAGCTATTCGACGAGCTATTACAAGATCGACGATATCGAGCTGCCGACCAACACCGGCACCACCTATGAGGCAGGCAATCTCGGCCACCGTCCGCGCGCCAAGGGCGGTTATTTCCCCGTCGCGCCGGTCGATTCAGCGACCGACATCCGCGGCGAGATGGTCTCCACCATGCTCGAAATGGGCCTGCCCTGCGACAAGCATCACCATGAGGTCGCCGCCGCCCAGCATGAGCTCGGCCTGACTTTCGGCACCCTGACCACCACTGCCGACCGCATGCAGATCTACAAATATGTCTGCCACAATGTGGCCCAGGCATATGGCAAGACGGTCACCTTCATGCCGAAGCCGATCAAGGAAGATAACGGCTCGGGCATGCACACCCATTTGTCGATCTGGCAGGGCAGCACGCCCCTGTTCGCCGGCAATGGCTATGCCGGCCTCTCGGACACCTGCCTGTTCTTCATCGGCGGCATCATCAAGCACGCCAAGGCGATCAACGCCTTCACCAACCCGACCACCAACAGCTACAAGCGGCTGGTGCCGGGCTACGAGGCGCCGGTGCTGCTCGCTTATTCGGCGCGCAACCGCTCGGCTTCGTGCCGCATCCCTTATGGTGCGGGCGCCAAGGCGAAGCGCGTCGAGGTGCGGTTCCCCGACGCGATGGCGAACCCCTATCTCGCTTATGCGGCGTTGTTCATGGCCGGCCTCGACGGCATCCAGAACCGGATCCATCCGGGCGAGGCGATGGACAAGAACCTGTACGACCTGCCGCCGGCAGAGCTCGCCGAGGTTCCGACCGTGTGCGGATCGCTCCGCGAGGCGCTCGAATCACTGGCCGCCGATCACGACTTCCTGCTCAAGGGCGACGTGTTCTCGAAGGACCAGATCGAATCCTATATCGAGCTGAAGTACGAGGACGTCGCGCGCTGGGAAATGACCCCCAGCCCGGTCGAGTTCGACATGTATTACAGCTACTGATCATCCGGTTTCCGGTTGAGAGGAAGGGGCGTCCGGCTATGTCGGGCGCCCTTTTTGGTGAGAGCCGCTTCCGCTACTCCTTCCCCAGAAAAGGGGGCAAAGTGAATGACGCGCACCGGAACGAAACGCCCCTCGGTTCGTCCTGACGCGATGATTCCCCTCCCCTTTCTCGCTGGCCGCCGTCTGCACATCGCCGCCGGCGTGGTGGTCGGGTTGCTGGCGATCGGCCTGATCACCCTCGCGATGATGCCCTGGGGCGCCTTCAAGCCAAGCATCGAACGCGGCCTGAGCGACCGGTTCGGGCGGCCGGTGACGATCGGCGCGGTGGAGCGGGTCGACAGCTTCTCCTTCACGCCGACGGTTGAGATCCACAATCTGCGCATCCCCCAGGCGGCATGGGCCGGCACCGGCGACCTGGCCCGGATCGAACGCCTCCGGGTCCGCTTCTCCGCATTCCAATTGCTGTTCGGTCGCTTCCGCCCCGGCACGATCGATGTGGACGGCGCGCATCTGGTGCTGGTCCGCGATGCCGATCGCCGCAACAACTGGACCAGGCCCGGCGATGCGAAAAGCGGTGGCAGCAGCCCGCTGGCGCTGAAGGGCTTGCGGATCGCCCATTCGATGATCCTTTATCGCGACGCCTTTCAGGACCGCAGCTTTGCCGTGAAGATCAGCGCCGACGCGGCGACCGGCGTGACGATCAAGGGCACCGGCACGGTCCGGGGCGAGGCAGTGACGCTCGCGGCGCGCGGCGCGGCGATCGAGCAGGCGAGCGGCAAGCCGTGGCCGTTCCACGCGGCGATCGACGGCGCGGCGCTGACGATGACGGCCAACGGCACAGCCGACGGGCCCCTCGACCTCGCTCATATGACGCTCGACGTCACCGCGCGCGCCGACGACCTGAAATTCGTCGATGCCATCATCGAGGCGGGGCTGTTCGGGACGAAGCCAGTGCAGCTGGCGGCACATGTGCGGCGGGACGGCACCGCATGGAAGGTGGGCAGCATCAACGGCCGGATCGGCAGCTCGGACATTGTCGGCCATCTGGACGTCGACAAGGTCGACGGGCGAACCAAACTGAAGGGGGAAGTGACCTCAAACGCGCTCGATTTCGACGATTTCGCCTCGCGCGCCGGCGCCGCCGCTGCGGCCGCCGAGCGCCAGCAGATCGGCCCCCGGCTGGTGCCCGACACCCGCATCAACATCCGCAAGATCACCCATAGCGACGGCACCATCGTCTTCACCGCGCGCCACCTGGTCGGGCACGGCAACTCAGCGCTAGCGGCGATGCACGGCACGCTCACCCTCGACCATCAACTGATGACGATCGCACCCTTCACGCTCCAGCTCACCCGCGGCGCGATCACCGGCTCGATGCGGGTCGACCAGCGCGGCGGTCGCCCGGTGCCGCTGGTGACGATCGACCTGGCGATGCGCGGCAGCAGCATCGCAGCGCTGGCGGGCGGCGGCGGTGAGGTCGACGGGCGAGTCGATGGCCGGGTGACGCTCATCGGCACCGGCAGCACGATCCGCGAAGCGGTCGGTGCGTCGGACGGCATGATCGGCCTGGTCGCGCGTGACGGTGCGCTGCCGGCCAAGGTCGCGTCCCAGCTCGGTTTCGACGCAGTGCGCGGGCTGTTCGGGAGCGGCGATGATGAAGCGGGATTGCGCTGCGTGGTGTTGCGGCTCGCGGTTCGGGGCGGCGTCGGCACCGCCGATCCCTTCCTCATCGACACGACCGCGAGCCAGGCCAATGGCCAGGGCACGATCAGCTTCCCGTCCGAGGCGATGGCGCTGCGCCTGGTCGGCACGCCGAAGGGCAATGTCATCATCAAACTGCCCGGCGCGATCATCGTCGGCGGCACGATCCGCGAGCCGCATGTCGGGGTGACGCCGGGGGTGAAATCGGTGGGCAACATCTTCAAGGCGATCGGGCGCGCCATCAGCGGGGATAATGGGCCGCGGGCGACTGATGCGGATTGCGAGGGATTGGCGCGGCGGGCTTTGGGTGGGTGACCTCTCTCTCCCAATCATCATGCCGGAAGTGAGTGTCGAGGATAACACCTGGCTCATGCAGTTTCTGCACGCGTGATTGATGTTCAGTATCTTCCAGCCGGACGCGCAAAGGCGTAAACAGAGGCTCGCGGCATTCGCCGCGTCACGCCGCTTGCTCGCGGTATCTTCGAGGCATTTCGATGCTCGTCCCCACATTGCTGTTCACCCTGATGCCGGTCGGCATCATTCTGCTGGTGCTCGCGCTCAAATCCTTCGGCATCAACCAGGAATATGAGCGCGGCGTCGTCTTCCGGCTCGGCCGGCTCCAGGCCACCAAGGGGCCGGGCTGGTTCTGGCTGATCCCGATCGTCGAACGGGTGGTGAAGGTCGATATCCGCACCATCACCTATGCGCTCGACACCCAGGAGACCGTAACGCGCGACGGCGTCGCGGTGCGGGTCAACGCCGTGCTGTGGTTCCGCGCCTTCGACGCCGCCGGTGTCGTCACCACCGTCGCCAACTGGAAATCGGCGATCATCCAGGCGGCCGAGACGGCGCTACGTGATGCGATCGGCCAGAGCGATCTCGACCAGATGCTCAAGGACCGCACCACGATCAACGCACGGCTTAACGAGCTGCTGACCGCGACCTGCAACCGCTGGGGGGTCGAGTTCGACGCCGTCGAGATCAAGGATCTCGACATCCCGCCGCAGATGCAGCGCGCCATCGCCCGCGAAGCCGAAGCGGTGCGCGAGAAGCGTGCCCGCATCATCAAGGCCGAGGGCGAGCAGGAGGCGGCGCGCAAGCTCTCCGACGCGGCGATGATCATCGCCGAAGCACCGGGCGCGCTCGAGCTGCGCAGGTTGCAGACACTCGCGGAAATCGGCGTCGAGCATAATTCGACGATCATCGCCATGTTCCCGACCGAATTGCTCGAGGCGTTCAAGAAACTGCCGGGGAAAGCGGCGTAACGCGGCGACAGGAGCCATCCGGCAAAACGGGCGCCTCCCGGCAGATCAGGCCCAATCGTCCAGATCCGTCGCCGCGATCGCCGCGGCGAGACCGGGATGCATTCGGGCCGCGGTGGGTCAGCCGGGAATCAACACTGTCGCGCCGCGCGTTTCGCCTGCCTCGAGCGCACGGTGCGCGTCGGCGGCATCTTCAAGCGCGAAGGTCTGGCCGATCTCCGGGACGATCGCACCCTTCGCGAGCATGGCGAACAACCGGTCGACGCCGGCCTGGCGTTCCTCGGGGGTGACATAATAATCGAACAGGGTCGGCCGGCTGACGAACAGCGATCCCTTCGCTGACAGGATGCCCAGCGCCACGCCGTCGACCGCGCCGCTGGCATTGCCGTAGCTGACGATCAGCCCGCGACGCGCCGCTGAATCGAGCGAGACCGGCCATGTCGCCTTGCCGACACCGTCGAGGATCACCGGCACGCCTTTGCCCCCGGTCAGCGCGCGGACTTGCTTCGCGACATCGACCTGTCTGTGGATCAGCACATGGTCGGCGCCCGCCGCCTTTGCCTGGGTTGCCTTGTCCTCGGTGCCGACGGTGCCGATCACGGTCGCGCCGATATGCTTGAGCCAGCCGACCAGGATATGGCCGACGCCGCCTGCGGCGGCGTGGACCAGCACCGTCTGGCCAGCCTGCACCTTTGCGCAGCGCTCGACCAGGAACTCGGCAGTGCAGCCCTTGAGCAGCACGGCCGCCGCGATGCGATCGTCGACTGAGTCCGGGATCTTCAGCATCTGTGCGGCCGGCAGGTTGCGCTCGGTCGCATAGGCGCCGCGTACCGGCCCGAAGGTGCCGACCCGGTCGCCTACCGCAAGCCCGGTCACGCCCTCGCCCAGCGCCTCGACCACGCCGACCGATTCACTGCCTAGGCCGCTCGGCAGCGGCGACGGATAGAGGCCGGTCCGGAAATAGACGTCGATATAGTTGAGCCCGACGGCCGTCGTGCGGACCCGAACCTCGCCGGGGCCGGGATCAGGGAGGTCGACGGTAACCCACTCAATCACCTCGGGGCCGCCGGTTTTCTCGATCCGTGCAACGCGTGCCATATGTCGGTCTCCTTTGGGGTCGTTTGCAGATAGTCATCGCGTTTCAGGTTGCAACGCTTCGTCTTGCCCGCCATCAAGACGGTTCACCGTACCGCAGGTTCAAAAAAGTTGGAGGCGAGGATGAAGAGCTACCTCAGGCACTATATCGACGGCGCATGGGTCGAGAGCGAGGGCGGCACGCGCCACGAGGTGATCGATCCCGCCACCGAGCAGCCCTGCACCGAGATCATGCTTGGGTCCGCCGCCGATGTCGACAAGGCGGTCGCCGCCGCGCGCCGCGCCTTCGAGACATATTCGCAGACCAGCGTTGCCGAGCGCGCCGCTTTGCTCGGCCGGATCATCGAGGAATACAAGGCGCGCATCCCCGATCTCGCCGCCGCGATCTCGCAGGAAATGGGCGCGCCGATCGGCTTCGCCACCGCGGCGCAGGCGCCGACCGGGCTTGGCCATTTCATGTCGACCCTGAAAGCACTGAACGAATTCCAGTTCGAGGAGCGGCTCGGCCGCGCGCGCGTGGTGCACGAGCCGCTCGGCGTCGTCGCGATGATCACCCCGTGGAACTGGCCGCTCAACCAGATCTGCGCGAAGGTCGCGCCAGCGCTCGCGGCGGGCGATACCATGGTGCTGAAGCCGAGCGAGGAATCGCCCGCCTGCGCGATGATCCTGGCCGAGGTGCTGGACAAGGCAGGCGTGCCCGCCGGCGTGTTCAACCTGGTCAATGGCGATGGGCCGGGTGTGGGCGCTGCCTTGTCGAGCCACAAGGATGTGGACATGGTGAGCTTCACCGGCTCGACCCGCGCCGGCATCGCGGTGGCGCAGGCGGCGGCCGCGACCGTCAAGCGGGTCCATCAGGAACTGGGCGGCAAGGCGCCCAATCTCGTGCTCGAGGGCGCCGATCTGGCCACGGTGCTGCCGCCGACGGTGGCGGGCGTGCTCGCCAATTCGGGCCAGAGCTGCATCGCGCCGACCCGGCTGCTGGTCCATGCCTCGCAGGTCGGCGAGGCAACGCAGATCGTGAAGACGATGATGGAGGCGACCCAGGTCGGCGACCCCTCGGTGATGGGCGCGCATATCGGGCCGGTCGTCAACAAGGCGCAGTATGACAAGATCCAGGGCCTGATCCAGTCGGCGATCGACGAAGGCGCGACGCTCGTCACCGGCGGCACCGGGCGGCCCGACGGACGCAATGCGGGGTATTTCATCAAGCCGACCCTGTTCACCGGCGTGACGCCGGACATGCGTATCGCGCGGGAAGAGACGTTCGGGCCAGTCGCGACGATCACCTCCTATGACAGTCAGGACGAGGCAGTGCGTATCGCCAACGACACACCCTATGGCCTGTCGGCGACGATCTCGGGCGATCCCGCAGCCGCCGCCAAGGTGGCGCCGCGCCTGCGCGCCGGGCTGGTCACGATCAACTCCTGGGCGCCCGAGGGCGGCGGGCCGTTCGGCGGCTACAAGCAATCGGGCAACGGCCGCGAGGGCGGCAAATATGGCCTGACCGACTTCATGGAAGTGAAGACAGTGGTCGGCGAGCCTGCCTGACGGCGATGGGGCTTGCCATTGATGTCCTCATGCCGGCCGCCGGCAGTGAATATGGCGCGGCGGCGCGGCAGATACTGGATCAGTACCGCCAGGCATTCACGGCCCGCGGCATGACGCTGACCGCCCGGCCCTGGGATCTGGGGCCGGGCGTCAGCCAGAATGGGGGCGAGGCGACGCTGGCGCTGTTCGCCTGGGGCTATCATCTCGACGTCGCCCGCTGGGAGGCGATGCTTGCGGCCTGGCCGGCGGAGCGGCCCTTGTTCAACGGGGCGCGTTTGCTCGCCTGGAACACGCGGAAAACCTATCTGCTCGAACTCGAGGCGGCGGGAATCCCGATCGTGCCGAGCTGGTTCGGCCGTGCCGACCAGGCGAGCGTCGCGGCTGCGTTCGAGGCGTTCGGTGCCGACGAACTGGTGGTGAAACCGCAGGTCTCGGGCGGCAGCTATCGCACGGTACGGGTTCGCTCAGGCGATCCGGTCGCGCCGCTCGACGATGCGATCGTCCAGCCCTTCATGCCCGCTGTATCGGGCGAAGGGGAGCTGTCCTTCCTGTTCGTCGGCGGGGTCTTCAGCCACGCCGTGCGCAAGGTGGCGAAGCCGGGTGACTTCCGCATCCAGCCGCAGTTCGGCGGGGTTTTCAGCCGGTTCGAGCCGGAGACCGGGCAATTGAGGCTGGCGGAAAGGGTGATCGCCGCCCTGCCCGTGCCGTCGCTCTATGCGCGCGTGGACCTGCTGCGCCTCCCGGACGGCAACCTCGCCTTGATGGAGCTGGAGGCAATCGAGCCCGATCTTTACCCTCATATGGCACCCGAGCTCCCTGCCCGCCTTGCCGAGGCGATGCGCGCCCTGCTTTAGCGGCGCCAAGCCCAAAGCGGCCGGGAGACGGCTGCTTCATTCACGGCCCGTCGCAAGATCTCGATCAGCCGCCGCCGTGCGAGATGCGCCGCCTCAATAATCCTTCGATACCTTGACGTTCGCGCTTTGCCGCCCGAGCGTCGAGATGGTCGACAGGATCGAGAGCCAACGCGTCACCTGGAACTCGACCTGCGTCGCCGAATAGCCCTGACCGTCAGTGATGATCTCGGCGAAGAGCCGCCTCGTGATGTATTTGCCCGCCGCGACCGCGGTGCCGGCACCGGTCTGGGCATCGGGGGGGAGCACGCGCAACCGGTCCAGCCCGGCGACGCGGCGGATCGCGTTGATGGGGTCGAGACCCCCCTTTCCGTTCTGCAGCGCAGCCACCGCAGAGGCGAGTTGCAAGGCTTCGGGCGCCGAGAGATTGGTGATCGAGGTGCCGAACAACAGCCGCGAAAGCAGTTCGTCCTGGGGCAGCGCCGGTACGCTGGAGAAGGTGATCTCAGGCTTGAGCGCCGGGCCGGTGACCCGGATCGTCGCGTTGAGCCCGGTTGAATCGGCGTTGGCGGCGATATCCAATGACGGGTTGGCCGGTACATCGCCCGAGAACAGGATGATGCCGCGTTCGAGCTGGAATTCGCGGCCGGCGAATTCATAATTGCCCTTGATCAGATCGGCGCGGCCCGCAATCGCCGGGTTGTCGGGCGAGCCGGCGATCTGGAGGTTGGCCGACCATTCGCTGCGCAGGCCCAGGCCGCTGACGATCAGCTGATTGGGCGCGCGTGCCTTGACCGCCAGCCGCCAGGGCTTGCGCGGCGCCTGCTCTTCCTCGCCGCCGCCGGGCAGATTGATCTCGCGGATGTTGAGCTGCGGCACTGCGCTCGCCGCCGTTGCCCGGCCCAGCCGATATCGGCTCTTGTTGAGCAGCAGGTCGCCCGAGATCACCCCGCCCGACCCGTCCGACTTGATCGTCAGCGGACCCGTTACCGTCGCGCCGATATCGTCGCGGTTGATCATCACCGCATTCTGCGCCTGGACGCTGAGATCGATACCGAAGCCGTTGGCCGCGGCGAGATCGAACGATCCCGTTGCGGTGACGGTCCCGCCCTTGCCGGCATCGGCAGTGAGCTTGTCGACCACCAGCCGCGATCCGCCGAACCGACCGGTCGCCTGGACATTGGTCAGCACCGTGCCGGTGATGCCGCTTTCGAGCCTGGCGCCCTTGGCGACGACCACGCCCCTGATCTGCGGATCCGAGACCTTGCCGCCGAGATCGGCGCCGATTGCGACCGGACCACTGAGATCGAACATCTCGAGGCCGGTCAGCCGCCACAACGTGTCGGCTGGTCCGTCGTAGCGGAGCTGGCCGAACAATGCTGCGCTCCGGATCTGGGTGGCCAGGTCGCCTGACCCGTTCAGCGTCAGCAATGCCTGGGCGCGGCCGACCGTCTTGCCGCCGGAAGCTGCGACCGCACGCATCGCCGCCTTGCCGGGCTGGAGAATGCCGGCAACACCGACATCGACCGGCTGCGAGGAGAGCACCAGCCCCGAACGGGTGAGGCCGCGCACAGTCATATCGATCCGCCCGGTCGGCGCGCCCGCGCCGTGCGCATAGGAGAGCTTGCCCGACGCAGTCCCGCCAAGGCCGAGGCCTGGATAGCCGATATCGAGCACTGACAATGGCATCCGCGCGAGCGTCGCGTCGATCGCGCTCGATGTGCCGGTGAAGCGGCCCGAGATGCGGGCGCTACCGCCCGAGAAGCTGAGCTCGGTGGGCGCGAGGCGCCAGCCATCCCTGTCGCGGGTGAACACCGCAGGGGTGACGAGCTGCAGCGGGCGGCGATCGAGCGTGCCCTGGGCCGAGACGGTATAGCTGTCGGGCGTCACCCTGGTCACCGTCTGGATATCGAAGGCGCGGCCGCGCGAGCCGGCGATCGACGCGCGGATCTCGCCCGTGCCGCCGCGCAGCGACACGTGACTCGCGAACCTGCCAAGCGACAGCGTGCCGCGCCGCAGCCCGGTGCCGGTCGCGGTCGCCTCGACCGAGGTTCCCGCCGGATCGAGCAGGACGACCGCATCGAGATGACCGCGCCTGAGCGTCATCGCATCGGCAAGATGGGCATTGTCGGCGTCGATATGGGCCTCGATCCGCTGAACCGATCCGACCGGACTGAACAGCAGCGACCCCGACAGCCCGCCGCCCGCGAGATCCAGCCTGCCGTCGAACCCGCCGGGCACGACGTGCAGCGCGCCTTTCGCCTTCGTCCCGCTGACGTCGATCTCGGCGATCGCGATCGTCGCGTCGCTGCCCTTGGGCAGCTCGATCTCGCCATTGGCGCTGAACGGCCCGAGCATCGAGCCGCCATGCGCGGTGAAGGCGAAGCCGGCCGCGTTCGGATCCAGATGCAGGGCGACCTTGGTGAGGTCGAGCGTGGCATTGGGCCGCTCGAACACCAGGTCGAGCGTCGGCTTGTCGATCTTGCCGTCGAGCTTCAGGGTCAGTGGGCCATAGGTCGCCTGCTGGCCGCGCCCGTCGAAATGGAAGGTGCCGTCGCGGCGGCGGAAGCCGTTGCCCACGATCCGGATCGAGGGCGCGGTCAGCACGAGGTTGTTCAGGTGAAGCACGCCGTCGGGCGTCCGCTCGAGCCCGGTGACGATGCGCGGCAGGCCACCCGCCAGCGACCGGAAGAAGGCATTGTCGAGCCGCACCATCTGCGCGGTGCCGGTGCCGACCACGCGGCTGCCATGCCCGCCGGGGCCGGGCACGACCTTGAGCGTCGAGGTGACGTCGACAATCCCGAGCCCGGGAATGAGATAGCGCCCGAGCGCGCCGTTGATCCCGACCTCGTACTGGCCGGTCCTGAGATCGAGCATCAGGTTGATGCGGCCGGTCAGCTTGTCCGACTTCACCCGGAGATCGTCGCCGGTGACCAGCTTGCTGGTGACCCGCAACAGCCCCTCGACGCTCAGATTGCGCAGGATGCCGCCCGCGACATCGCCAACGCCGGTCACGCGCGCCGCGGTGAGGCGGATCGGCAGGAGCACCGGCGCCGGCGACAAATGCCCTGCCCCCGCGGCGCGCACGACCTCGAAACCGGTCTGATCGAAGGCGAAGCGATCGGCGGCGAGGCGGTAATCGAAATGGGCGGTGGCGAAGGGGCCGTCGAGGATGGTGCGCAGCTCGATGGCGTGGCCGGTCATGTTGGGGAAGAGCGCGGGCGGCTGGAGCAAGCGGGCCTGGATGCGCAGGTTGCGGAAGCTGCCCTGGCCGAGATCGACGGCACCGACGGTGTCGATTGCGAGCGCCGCCGACCGCAGCGCCAGCGTGCCGTCGAGGCGGCGATCAGCGAGCGTGCCCGCGCCGCGCACCTGGATCCGCGGGCTCGTCAACCGCGCCAGCTTGCCGGTTACGAGCGGCGCCGGATCGAGCGTGCCGGTCAACGCATAGCGGCCCGAATGATTGGTCAGCGCGAGATCGACCAGCGCGACGCTGCCGACCCGGACATGGCCGCTGCCCTTCCACGCACGCCATTTTCCATCGCCCGCCACGTCGACGGCGATCGGTCGGGTCGCGCCGGAAAGCTTGGCCAGTACGCCGTTGGCGGCGCCGCGGGCGTGGATATCGATGTCGAAGCGGTCGCGATCGGGCTCGGCGTCGAGCTTGAGGGTCAGCCGGTCGCTGCCTTCGACCAGCGCGTTGAGGTTGACCAGCGCCCGGCCGGCATGGACATCGGCCTGCGCGCGCAACCGGCCGGTGCGCTGCACGCCGGTGATCGCCGGCGCCACCGTCAGCCGATCGACCCGGAGCGTGCCGATGCGAATGTCGAAGCTGGGCAGGATCGGCCCCGCCTTGCCGGTGCGGATCGTCGCCGGCAATTTGACCAGGGTCGCGCGCGGGATGAGCAGGCTCCTGATCTCGAGCCGGTTGTCGAGCCAGGCGAACGGCCGCCAGTCAAGCGTCGCGCTCGGCACCGTGAGCACGAGGCCCTTGGGATCCGAGACGCGCACGTCAGTGAGGATCGCCGTCGAATAGAGCGACCCGTCAATCCGCCCGACCGTGAAGCGCAGGCCATTGGCCGGCCTGAGCGCGCCGATCCGGTTCGCGACCCAGCGATGGCCGATGCTGGTGTCGAGCACGCCGAGCGCCACCACCGCCAGCGCGACAAGGCCGAGCAGCCCGCCAGCCAGGCGCCGAAGCCAGAGGCGGCGCGACCGCACCGGCGCGGCGGGGGCGGGGGCAGCGGCTGCGGCGGGAGGCGCTTCGTCCTCGCTCAAAACGCCTGCCCCAGCGATACATAGACGACGACGCGCGGATCGCCCTTTTGCGGGTTGATCGGCGTCCCGACATCGAGGCGAATCGGCCCGAAGCTCGAATAATAGCGCACGCCGAGGCCCGTTCCGTAATGGAGATCCTTAAACTTCGGCAGCTGCAAGGTGTAGATGTTGCCGGCATCGAGGAAGGGCACCAGGCCGAAATTGCCGAACGCCTTCACCCGCGCCTCGAGCGAGAATTCAGTGAGGCTGCGCCCGCCGACGGGGACGTTATTGGGGTCGCGCGGCCCGATATCCTGATAGCCATAGCCGCGCACCGAGGCGCCGCCGCCGGCATAGAAACGCCGCGACGGCGCGATCGCCTCGCGCGGGGCGCCGGCGATCGTGCCCAGCCGGACCCGCCCGGCGAGCACCACCCGGCCGCCGACCTTGCGATAGGTGCTCGCATCCGCCTGGATCCTGGCATAGCCGAACGCCTTGCCCTCGAGCGAGACTTCGGGCGAGAGCCGTCCGCTCAGCCTGAAGCCCCGGGTCGGGTCGAGCAGGTCGTCCGACCCGTCATAGCTGAGGGTGGTCGGCAGCGCGCCGATGAAATAGGTTTGCCGCCGCGGCGCGCCGGTCGAGAGGATCACGTCGCGTTCGTCGCTCGCGGTCAGCTCGGCGCCGAGCGACCAGGTCCATTTCTTCTGGAAGAAAATGTTGGTCTGTTTCTCCAGGCTGCCGGTGAGCGAGAAGGTCCGTGCCTGATAGGCAGTGTGCGTCAGGTTGGAGGCAGTGACGCCGAGGTTGAGCGCCTGGTCGCGTGTGTGGAAGTTGTTGCGGCGGAAGATCACGCTGGCGAGCTGCTCCTGAGTGCCGAGCACGCCGCGCAAGGTAAGCGCGCCTTCAGGAGGGAACATGTTGCGGTTGGTCCAGCTCACCTCGGCCCGCGCCCCCTCGCCGGTGCCGTAGCCGATCTCGCCGGAGATGGTGTGCTTGGGCGCCGGCTCGAGCGACACCGCGATATCGACCACATCGGGATCGGCGCCCGGCACCGGCTTCACATCGACCGAGGAGACCAGTCCGGTCTGGATCAGCGCACGGCGCAGATCGACCAGCGAGGAGGAATCATAGACATCGCCCTTGGAGAAGCGAGCGATCTCGCGGATATGCTTTGCGTTGAACACCTTGTTGTTCGCCGGCGTGGTGATCACCCCGAACCTCTTCTCGCCGCCGGGCGCGACCGTCATCGCGAGCGTCGCTGTATGAGTGGCGTGATCAACGACGATCTCGGGCTCGCTCACCTTCGCGAAGGGAAAGCCCTTCTCGCCGATCGTTGCCCGCAGATCAGCCTCGCCCTTGACGATGGTATCGGCATTGACCGGATCGTCGGCCTTCACCCCGAAGCTGCCCCGCAACAGATCGGCCTTGCCGTCAGCCGCGGCGAGGCCGTCGAGCGTGACGGTGTCGAATTTGTAGAGCGTGCCGGGCGTCGCCTCGAGCACGACCAGCGGGCGACCGCCGCCGGGCTCGACCCGGGAGGTGACGCTGGCATCATAATAGCCCTCGCCCTTGAGCAGGCTGGCGAGCAGCGCGCTGTCCTCGCGCGCGCGCCGATCGAGCTGGGCCGCGTTGGCGGGCTGGCCGTCATTGGCATTGAGCGTCGACAATTGACTGAAGCGCTGATGGAGCAGCGGGCTGCCCACGCCATCGAGGCCGTCGACGCGGTAGGTATAGCGGGAGTCGCCGCTGATCCCGGTCGGGGCGTTGGGATCGGCGGGCTCGGGCGGCAGGGCGCTGAGATCGGGCCAGTCGACGCCGAGGCCGGGCAGCGGCGCGAGCGGGGACTGCGGATCGAGACCGCCGGACTGAGGCATGGCGGGTGGCGGCGTGGCGGTTTGCGGAGCGCTCGCCGCTTGGCTCTCCTGCGCAAGCGCACAGGGGGCGATACAGACGAAAAGACCCGCGGCGGCACACAGAAGCGCGCCACGCCGCGCCAACAAAAGCGACATGCCCTGTCCTAGCGGGTCAAATCCGGAAGTGACAGAGGGTTAGCGCGGTGGCGGCGATCAGGCGAACGGCTGGAGCGATTGGGTGGTCCGTGCCGTTCGAACGCCGGTTCGCCGGGAATGGGCGGAGCCGGCTCCTGCGAACGCCGGCGGAACCGGTCTCTTCTGTCATGACCAGCCTGTCGAGGTGTCGCCAGGATTGCTGGACGCATATCGCAATCGCGGCTGATGATCGCGAATTCCCGCTGTTCTTTGCTGTTCTTCGGAAAAAAAACTTTTCTGCCGCTGTTATGTTGGAATTTTCGAAGGAGCTTTCTATTTATTATCAATAGTATACCGGGAATCTCGCTGTTATCGAATAACAGCGGAGAACAGCGAGGGAACAGCGGGGATTAACAGCGGGACAGCGCGCCATAACAGCGGCGAACAGCGGCATAACAGCGGGACGTGTCGCCGGCGCAGCGGCGAGGCGTCGTTCAAGGATGGCGGTCATGTCAAAGAGCGGGGCGGAACGGGCAGTGTCCAGTCCGAACCGTGGCCTTCCACAATTTTCGGCGGTGGTTGAATCGCCTCAAATGTCGCACTTCAAATCTGACACCGCCCAGCCCTTTCCGACCTGACAAAAAGTATAATGCCGCCAGATTCCCCAACCATGCAATGTCGAATCGACGTACCCCTCGCCAAGGCAATTGCATCCAGATCGGTTGCTTTCCCCGTTTCAGGCTTGCGGGGCGTTTGCCTCTGGAATCTACTGCGCATCACGATGATCGAGTCGAACGGCGGCGCTCGTTTCGATTTTCGCCCGCTCGAGAATATATCGTGATTTGAGCTAATTGCGGCGCGCGACCGGGAGACCGGGAGACCGGGAGACCGGGAGACCGGCTGCGAACGGTCGCACCGGCATGTCTATGTCTTACGTTCGCACGGGCGGGAAATCGGCCGGCAGGAGGGGTGTAATATATGAAACGGCAAAGAGCGATCGAGCTCATCGTCATCGGCGCGCTGATCGCCGCGGTGGGCATTGCGAGCGCCTCCGAGACGATCACTTATACCTATGACGCCAAAGGGCGGCTTGTGCTCGTGCAACACGCGGGCAGCGTGAACAACAATGTCGTGGCGAACTATACGTTCGATCGCGCCGATAACCGCGTGCATCTGAACGTTACCGGGGCGCCCTGACGGCGCACCGGCGGCCATCACGTTTCATCGACGATGACTGGATGATTTCCGCCGGGAGACCGGCGCTCCGCAAGCGGCGTCACCTCGGCTGGTCGGAATCACCTGACATCAAAAAGCATATTTGGAGGGGACGAAATCGTGCAATCATCACGCCAGAGAGAAAACCGTCGCGCATTGGCCCGCCGGGCAGGATTGTTTCTTTCCACGGCGCTGATTACCGTGCAGGCCTCTTCCGCCTTCGGGCAATCCACCGTCCCTCTGCCGCCCAGCTATAGCCAGATTGACGAAAATGGTGTCGACATTTCCCTCGGCACCTTCAATTACAGCTCAAGCGTTTTAAGCATCGGCCCGGCTGGAGCGGGTGGCCTCTCTTACGGCCCGCAGACGCTGGACGGACAATGGGCTGCCGATAATTTTTTCGGTCTCGCCTTGCCTACCGGAAGCGGCGGCATCAGCGTGTCGTTCGGCGGCTCGACCGAATATTTCAATCCGTCGGGTTCGACATGGGTATCGGCGCAAGGTTCCGGGGCGACCCTAACCTTCAACGGCACTTATTATGTCTACACCAAATCGGGCGGCACGGTCATCACCTACGACGTCCGGACGGCGGTCAATTCGGCCCCGGTATGGACGAGAGCTTCGCCGATCTCGGTAAAATATCCGGACGGGACAATTCTCAGATTGTTCTACAAGGTTATCACCGCGCCTGCCAATACACCGAACGGCAATTGGAACATGGTGGTAGTTTCCCGGCTTCAGTCGGTAACGAGCAATCATGGTTACATGATAAAATATGGCTATTCACATCCAACAGCAACCTATCTTTCCTCAGTTACGGCCATCAACACAGCTGTCGATTATTGCGATCCGACCGCCGACAGCTGCACCGGACTGACTCAATCCTGGCCTTCTGTTTCAACAACGACGCCCTATTTCCTCGCCAATGCCTATCCCGCCATCACCAGCCTTACGGACCCGTTGGGACACACGACCCACTTCACCCTGTCGGGCAATTACGTGACCGCGATCCAGCGTCCGGGTGCGGCGACGCCGGATGTCAGTATAGGATATGATGCCAGCAATCATGTATCATCGATTACCCGGGAAGGCGTGACATACACTTATAACTACGTCGTTAGCGGGGGCGTCGCGACGATGACGCGAACCGATCCGGCGGGCAAGACCCGGATCGCGATCACGACCCTGTCTGTAGGGCGACCTTCCTCGGTGCAGGACGAGTTCGGTCACATTACGTCGTACACCTATGACACGTCAGGACGATTGACCTACGTCACCGCGCCGGAAGGAAACCAGGTCAAAACCACCTATGGCGCTCGCGGCAATGTGACGGAGACGCGCGCCATCTCGAAAACACCGGGAACGCCCCCGGACATCGTGACTTCCGCAAGCTACGACACGACCTGCACCAATATCGTAAAATGCAACCTTCCGAACGCCACCTTCGACGCTAACAACAATGAAACCGACTATAGCTATGACCCGTCGACCGGCATGATCACCTCCGTGCTCGCCCCCGCGCCCGTCGCGCTGGGGGTGCGCCCGGAGACCCGCTACGGTTACACAGCACTTCAGGCCTATTTCAAGAACAGCGCCGGCTCGATCGTGGCGTCAGGAGAGCCGATCGCGATGCCGACCTCCGTTTCGAGCTGCCAGACCGGAGCAAGCTGTGCCGCCACCAGCAACGAAGTGAAGACGACCATTGCCTATGGACCGCAGACCGCGGGCACGGCCAACAACCTGCTTCCGGTCTCGAGCACGACGGGCGCCGGCGACGGTTCCCTGACGGCGTCTTCGACGGTGACCTATGACATGATTGGCAATGTGCTGACGGTCGATGGTCCGCTGGCAGGGGCAGCCGACACGACCCGGATCAGATATGATGCGGCACGCGAGGTGGTCGGCGCGGTCGGTCCCGACCCCGATGGCAGCGGCGCGCTCAAGAACCGCGCAGCCAGGATCACCCGTAACGTTGACGGCCAGGTGACTCTTTCGGAGATCGGCACGGTGAACAGCCAGTCGGATCCCGACTGGGCGGGTTTCGCGTCGCTGCAGCAGGCGGCGAGCAGCTACGACGCGAACGCGCGCAAGACCCGGGATACGGTGAGCGCGGGCGGCACGACCTATGCTCAGACCGACTATAGCTATGACGCACTGGGCCGATCGGACTGCGTTGCGGTTCGGATGAACCCGGCCGCATTCGGCTCGGCGCCTGGGGCTTGTTCGCTCGGGACATCGGCCAGCTTCGGCAATGACCGGATCACGCGGATGAACTATGACTTTGCCGGTCGGGTAACTGGCACGACCACAGCGCTCGGCACGCCGGCCGCAGCCACGAATTCGACCTCCTATTCGATCAACGGCCTGGTGGCGACGGCCACGGACGGCGAGCTGAACACGACGACGAATGAATATGACGGCTTAGATCGCCTCGTGAAGACGCGCTACCCTTCGAGCACCGCCGGCTCGGGGACGAGCTCAACGACCGACTATGAACAATTCAGCTATGATCCGAACGGCAATATGCTCAGCCGGCGCCTACGGGACGGCACTTCGATCGTCATGACCTATGACCATCTCAACCGGACCAGTTTGAAGACCCTGCCGGGCAGCGAGCCTGCCGTGGCATATAGCTACGATAATCTCGGCCATATAACCTCAGCTTACACGAGTGGAAATGCCGTGGCGACGAGCTATGACGCGCTGGGTCGCGCCACGTCGCAGACCACGCCGCTCGGGACGGTCGCGATGGGCTATGATCTTGCCGGACGTCGCACGACAACCGTCTGGCCCGATAGCTTCTATGTGAATTACGACCATTTGGTCACCGGCGAGGTAAGCGCCATTCGCGAGAATGGCGCAACCTCGGGTGTCGGCGTGCTGGCTAGCTACAGCTATGACAATCTCGGCAGGCGCACCAGTATCGCGCGGGGCAACGGAACCGCAACGAGCTACGGCTTTGACACTGTTTCGCGCCTGACCTCGCTGGCGCAGGACCTGTTCGGCACGGCGAACGATCTGACGCTTGGCTTCGGCTATAATCCGGCGGGCCAGATCATGAGTGCCACGCGCTCGAACGACAGCTATGCCTGGCTGGCGACCACAGCCGGAAATACCAACAGGGCCTATGCCCTCAACGGACTTAACCAGATGACCACCGTCGGCGGGGGCGCGTTGAGTTATGACGCGCGCGGCAATCTTACGAATACCGGTACCAACACCTACACCTATAGCTCGGAGAACCTGCTCCGGACCGGGCCATCGAGCACGACGCTCGTCTATGATCCCTTGAAGCGCCTCTATGAGGCGTCGGGCACGACCAGTGAATTCTATGCTTATGACGGCAGCCAGCGCGTCGGCGAATATAGCAGCGCAGGCACCTTGTTGCGCCGCTATGTGTTCGGCCCGGACGGCGAGGCGCCGCTGGTCTGGTACGAGGGCGCTGGGACAACCGACCGGCGCTGGCTGCATACGGACGAGCGTGGTTCGGTCATTGCCGTGACCGATGCGGGCGGTGCGTTGCTCGGTATCAACAGCTATGACGAATATGGGGTGCCGGGGAGCGGGAATATCGGCAAGTTCCAATATACCGGCCAGGCATATCTTCCGACGCTTGGGCTCTACTACTACAAGGCCCGGATCTATTCCTCGCGGATCGGCCGGTTCCTGCAGACCGATCCGATCGGTTATAGTGACGGGATGAACTGGTACAATTATGTCGGGAGCGACCCGGTCAATGCGGCCGACCCGAGCGGGACGGATGGGGTCTGTACTTCCGGGACAGGGACCTTCTCATCATGCATGAGTTACTGGCCCGGACAGAATTACACACCTCCTCAAGCAGGCGGAATCCCAGGAAATGATCCATATTTCGAAAACTATATTTCATCCGGTTATAATGCGGCGGGAGTGCTAAACTATATCCCCGGACATTTCGAAAATACTGACGGACTTCCTTCCCACATGGAAGATGCTGATATCGTGCCCAGTTTAACTTGGGTACCAAGTGTGTATTTCTCTTGGCAAAACTCGGGTTCAAGCCAAACGGAGACCTCGAATTTCTCTGGGAATTTTTCTCTAGTCCTTGGCGAGAGCGGACTGGTAGGCTCCATTGTTGACTCAGCTTCGAAGCTTTCGACAGTCGGAACCAATTTAAAAACTTACGCTAGCGGATGGCGTGGCAACGGAGTTATCAAAACCGCAAGTGTAGGTCGTGTCGCATTTAGATTTGGAGCTGGATTGGCGGTCGCTGGATTTCTTAATGATCTTGCGAGCTATGAATCTGGGAATTTGAGTGGTGAAAAACTAGGACTCAATACGGTAATGGGAGTCATTGGTGTTTTAGGTGGACCGATCGGAGCGGCGGCATCGACAACGTATTTCTTGGTAGATGCGGCAGCCGGCTCCCCAGATCCATTTCTGAACAAATAAATTTCAGATTGTACGATTTACACAGAAATACTATGTTGCATCCAAAGAGCATATTCATGAATAGAAAGAAGAATCTAAATCAACTCCACCTCATTCTCAGCGTATATCCCTTTATGTACCTTATATTTTACAGAATTAATAAAGGGGCGTGGCCGGATTCTATGGACGCCGACAATACTAAAGCGATTGCCGTTGTATCAATGATATCTCTTTTTACGACTTTTGTCGCTATTAATTGTATTTTCAGGGAACTGACGTACACCTGGAGTCCAAATTTCCTAGAATTGTCAGTTATTTGCCTTTCTGAGGCGGCAGTCAATCAGTTTCTCCTGATAGGACGAGGGATTGGAACAAGATTTGAAAGAAAATTTGACCGCCTTAGCTATAGAGATAAAGCCTTTATTATATTCTATGCAACAATATACATAATAGTTTTATTTCTTACTTTTGCCCTAACAACGCCAATTCACGCGCCTATTGTTCCTCATTAGAGGCGTGAAAGGGAAGCTGTGGCAGGAACAAATGGCTCTAATCCAGCGCCGCAAAGGCATCCTATTGTAGCAGCTTCGCATATAAGGCTGGCGGCTTCATCGACAGCCTTGGCGGCTATGGCAAAACGGCTGGTACGGTCGGTGTGGTGGCAGGTGGGGTCGTTGGCGCGGCAACAGCCATAAGGGGTGTTGGTATTGGCGCTGGAGGTGCAATAGCAGGGGCTGGAGCTAGCGTATATTTCTGGGGCGCGGCGGTGTCCAGCGCGGGCCAAGGCATTAAATGGATGGCTTCTGGAGGCAGTAATTACAATAGCGGCCAATTCGCCGGAAGTCTTTTCGAGGTGCCAACCCTGAGTCGGGTGGGCGCCATTGGCAGAGTAGTATTGTGAAATACATATGATAAACTATCCGAAGGCGCCTTCGGAAAAGATCCTTGCGGAGGATAACGTGAATACATATAAGATGATTGATCAATATATGTTAAAAATATGGTTTGCTATTATGCTTCTCGTAGGCATTGTATCTCCATTTTTTGTGAAGCATGCATATACTTTGATTGTTTCTCCAATTTGTGTGATATTAGCGGCGGCATTTATTTATCAAACGTTCCGGCGAAAATGATGTTTGCCGCAAAAGGAGGACCCGAATCCGACGCCAAAACCATCTCTTTTGAAGAGAGTCGTCTGCAGTAACCCTGCCAACGCTCTAGCCTCTACAACGGCCGGCATCCTAACTGCCCCAACCGTTGCAAGGTATTCTCGTATGATTCGGGGCTCGATCGCGGTCAGCCGAGCTGTCGAGGGTGCAGAAATTAGTGGTGAGGTGGGTGCATTCGGTGGACCAGTGGGTGTTGGTATTGGGCTGCTGGTGGGCGTAGGAACCTCTCTTGCGATCACATATGCGCAGGAAGCCTACTGTGGCGAGTAAGCGACTCGTAGCAGGCCTGGCCTATATCTTGACTATGTTAGTAGGAGTGACGGCCTTTGTAATTGCGAGCCGCATTGTAACGACCTTCGCTCCCGGATTTGGGTCGGGACCGGCTCGCGCCGCCAGCACCATCAATAGATCGATCATCGTGCCCTCCAGTCGGTTGATCTTGATTCCGGTCGTCTGAATGACAATCCACATTCAACGTCAGCCGTTATCGCGAACCGCGATTCGGCACATGCGAACTCGATCAATGACATTGCTGCGGCGACGCGCGCACGTCCCGCTAGTTTCTTCAGCTCTATGTGAATGCAGCTGAGCCTAGAGAAGCGTTTGCCGGCACCCTTGGGCAAATCCTGCTTGATCGTATTGAAATCGCCATCGAAGCTGAGGAGGACGCGAAGACAGCGCGCGGCCCCGTCCCGCGCTCACGCCTCCTCAGTGCACCGTGCCGATCGCGTTTTCCACCGAGAGCAGAACGATCAGCCGCTCGATCTGCCGCCAGCGGCAGAAATGGAGATAATTGCCGACATCACGGCTCTCGTCGGCGCGGGCGGCGGCTTCCATGCCGGCGTCGTCGCCGAACAGGGCGATCAGCGTCGTCGCGTCGGCGACCTGGGCGCGATCGGCGAGATAGGGCATGTAGGACATTGGAATTCCTCGGATCATGGGACCCGTGGCTTCAAGGGGCGTGCCAGAGCGGCGGAATCGCGGCGGGCGGCGGGAGGCAATGGTAAACGCCGCTCCGGCCGCCGCTCCACCGATCCCGTCGCGGGACGCTGGCGTCCTGCGGCGGGACATGGCAGAGCGGGGGATGGCCAGCAAACCCCCGCCCCGCACCCCTTTAGCCGGCGGCGCGCCGATCGCGATCGGCGCGATGGGGGGCGCCGTGATCGGCGCGTCCCAGGGCCAGGTGACGGCGGGCTTCCTGATCGGGTTCGCCGCCGGCGCGGCGATCGCAATCCTGATCTGGCTGGTCGATCGCAGGCGTTGACAGGACAGGCCCGGCTGAGCCGCTGAAGTTCAGGCCCCGGCTTCCGTTCCGTCTTCACCTCATTTCAGCGAGCGCGACAGCCACACCACCCGCCCCACCACATCAACGCCATCCGTCCGCCGCGGCAGCATGACCGGGAAATCGGGATTGTCGCTGGTGATCTTCAGCCCGTCGCCGGTACGCGCCACGCGCTTCACCATCAGCGCGCCGTCGATGCGGATGACGAAGATCCCCGCCCGCGCCATTACCTGCCGGTCGCTCTCGTCGACCAGCATCAGATCCCCGTCCTCGATGGTCGGCGCCATTGAATCGCCCCTGGCGCGAAGCGCCGCGCTCCGCCCGGCATCGACGCCGAGCGAGACGAGCAGGCGCGGATCGAAATATTCGCTGCCCAGCGCGCGATCATCCTCGGCAAGGGCGCCGGGCCCGGCCGAGGCGGCGATGTCGAGCCGGCGGATCCGTGCGCCGGCAGGTTCCGCCGTGCCGGGCGGCCCGCCAAGCACTGCCTCGTCCACCCTGAAATAGCCGGCGAGCAAGCGGCGATCGCGTTCGGCCAGGAGCCGCGGCGTGCCCCGCTTCACATATTGCTGAAGATAGGCCGCATTGCGCCTGAGCATGCGCGACAAGGCGGCATAGCTCTCGCCGCTCGCCACGACGAGGGCGTCAAGCGCCGCCCGGGGATCACCTGTCTCCATATCGGTTCCAATAGCCGTAGGATTTTTCCTAGACAAGTTGGAAATTGTGGAACAGATCAGGAACACAACCCGAGACTCGGAGAGGCTGTGATATGTCGGTGCTGCGGAAGATCGAACGCTATCTCAAGGAAACCGCGATGCCGCCCACCCGGTTCGGCCGCCTTGCCGTCAGGGACCCGCGGCTGGTGGGCGATCTGAGGAACGGCCGCGAGCCCGGCCGGCGGGTGGTTGCGCGGATCGAGGCGTTTCTGGCTGAGTGCGCCGAGCAGGGGAGCGTTTCGGAATGAGCCGCGGTCCGGATGCCGGCACCGCCCTGGTGCGTGCGATCGAGGCCGATGCCGGGCGGGCGCGGTGCGCGGTGCGGCTGGTTTCCTCCGACTGGACTCGCTGGGCGAGCGCGACCTTTAGCGGCGCGCGCCATCAACTGAGCCTGGAGGCTACCGAAGGCGACGCGCTCGATGGCTGGCTGGCGGGGCTGCCCGAGGCCGACCTGCCGATCCGCGGCCATCTCGTCGCCGATATCGTCGTGATGTCGGTGCGGCGGGCCGGGGGCAGCGCGACGATCGGGCTGGAAGCCCTGACCGTCGAGGAATGAGCGTCAGGCTCTTTGGGCGAGGCGGCGCAAGGCGACCAGCGTGTCTTCGAGCGTTTCCTCGCGCCGCGGCGGTGGCGGCGGCGGGAGCGCCGTCTCGCGCCGTCCGACGCCGCGCTCGAGCCGATCGAGCAGGGCGTGGATGGTTGCCGAAGGATCGAGCTCGACACGCGCCGACGCACGCGACCGGGGCGATTCGGACACCGGCGATGCCGGGGTGGTCGCCGCGGGCGCCATCGGTGAGGGAGGCGGCGACGCGGGAGATGGTGACAGGGGCGCCGACGAAGCGGGCGCTGGCGACGCGGGCTCTGACGAAACGGGCACTGGCGACAGGGGCGCCGGGAATGGGGTCGGCGGCGACAGCGGCGATGGGGCCGAGCGGCGCATTGGCGTCAGGTCGAAGGTCTCGAAACGCTCGCTCGGATCGAACACCTGCCGGCGCGGCGTGCGGAGCAGCGGCGCCGGCTTCCGGAACCAGTCGAGCGGCTCCTCGGGGATTGCCTGCGGATCGAATGCGGCGAGCGGCGTGTCGAGATCGGCGGGGAGATCGCGCTCCTCGGTCACGGGCTCGAACCGGGCGTCCTCGGCCTCGCGCAGATCGGCGACGATATGGATCGGACGATTGGCGCGGACGTCGAGAAAAGGGGTGCCCAACTCGCGATTGGCGAACAGAGGGCGCCGGGCAGGCGCATCGGGATGGGCATCGGCGCGGCGCAGCACCGGCGCCCTCCCCTCGTCGGACGCGCCCGAGCGCTGAATGACGATCGCGCGCGCGCCGATCATGAGGAACAGGGCGAACCAGGCGATCAGCGCCGTGCCGCCGCCGCCCACCATGATCAGCACCGCGCGCGCCGTGTCGCCAAGCGGCGGCTCGGCGGCCGGCAGCACCGCGGCGATACCGCTGTCGATCACGAAATCCTCGAGCCTGTCGACCGGCATCAGCGCGAAGACCAGCGCGGTCAGCCCGCCGATCAGCGCAGCGACAAGCGGCGCGATCGGGAGATTCAGGCGTTGGCGGCGGGAGACGAAGACCATGGCTCCTCGAATGGCACGCTCTTGGTTAGTTTTTGGTAAACAGGATCGTAACGACCGACATTGATCGACCAGTTGCGCTCGGCCTCGACAAAGGCGCGGGCGCGGGTCCGGCGTGGCTCCCAGATGTCGCGATCAGCGAGCAGGCCGGCAAGGCTGCGGGCCATTGCCTTGGGGTCGCCGGGCGGGAAGAGCGTGCCGGTATCGCCGTGGCGGATCAGCTCGCGGTGGCCGCCGACATCCGAGGCGGCGACGAGGCGGCGCTGCGCCATTGCCTCGAGCGGCTTGAGCGGCGTGACGAGATCAGTCAGTCGCATCCGCTTGCGGGGATAAGCGAGGACGTCGATCAGGCTGTAATAGCGCTCGACCTCGTCGTGCGGCACGCGGCCGACGAAGCGGATATGGTCGGCGACCGGGGAGGCGGCCGCCTGCGCCTGGAGCGCGGCCTCGGCCGGGCCGCCGCCGACCAGCACGAGATGCGCTGTCGGCCGTGACGCGACCAGCATCGGCATCGCCGCGATCAGATCGTCGAGCCCTTCATAATCGTAGAAGCTGCCGATGAAGCCGATCACCTCGGCTCCTTCGAGATCGAGCGCGCGGGCAAGGGGGCGGTCGAACGGCAGTGGCGTGCCGAACATGTCGAGATCGACCCCATTGGGCGAGACGAAGATCTTGGCCTGGTCGATGCCGCGCATCACCAGATCACGGCGCAGGCCCTCGCAGATCACCGCCACCGCATCGGCCTTCTTCACTGCCCAGGTCTCGAGCGCGCGAGTCGCACGGTAGCGGCGCGAACCCTCGCGCCCGGTGCCGTTGCCGACCGCTGCATCCTCCCAGAAGGCACGGATCTCATAGACCAGGGGCAGCTTGCGCCTGCGCGCGACGCGCAGGGCGGCGATCGCATCGAGCACCGGCGAATGGGCGTGGAGAATATCGGGCTGGAACTCGTCGACCACCGTGGCGATCCGCCTGGCGAAGGCGCCGATCTCGCGCAGTTCGCCGAACGGGCTGATCATCCGGCGGGGCGCGGTGGTGCGGTAGAAATCGATTCCGTCGACCGTTTCCTGCCGTGCGTCGCAGGCGCCGTGGCGGGGGCCGGTGACCGCCGCGACCTCCCAGCCGCGCCGCATCTGGCTCTTGAGGATCGCCCGGGTGCGAAAGGTATAGCCGCTTTGCAGCGGCAATCCGTGGTCCAGGATATGGAGGATGCGCATCGCCGGCTCCTTGCCATGCCAGTGCTTAACGGAGCCTCAACCCCGCAGCGCGTATCTGCTCCCCTCCCCGTTCAGGACAGCAAAGGCGAAGGGCATGATCGACAATTTCGCGCTCGCCGTCAGCCACGGGCTGATGCTGCTGGCGATATGGATCCTGCTCCGCCGACCCGATCTCGACCAGGAACCCGGCCCGCGCGACCCCGTGCCGAAGAGCGGAGAGACGCCGGGTGCGTGATCTCGTCTTCATTGCCTTTCTCGGCGCCTTCTTCCTGGGCGGCTTTCGCAAGCCGTTCCTGTTCGTGCTCGTCTATGTCTATATCGATATCGTCAGCCCGCAGCGGCTGACCTATTATCTGCTCAATTCAGTGCCGATCTCGATGATCGCGGTCGGGCTGTGCGTCGCGGCCTGGGCATTGGTCGACAACAAGCGCGACACCAGGGTGGCGCCGCGCCAGCTGCTGATCCTGCTCCTCCTGCTCTATTGCTGGCTGACCACGCGCACCGCCGACTTCCCGGTCGAGGCGCTCGATAAATGGGGCTGGGTCTGGAAGGCGCTCGCCTTCGCCGCCTTCCTGCCGCTGACGCTGCGCACCCGGTTGCGCATCGAATCGCTGCTGCTGATCATGATCCTCTCCGCCTCGTCGATCATCATCGTGGGTGGGATCAAGACGATCGCGAGCGGCGGCGGGGGATACGGATCGCTCAACCTGATGGTCGACAATAATTCAGGGCTCTATGAGGGCAGCACGATCTCGACCGTCGCGATCGCGATCATCCCGCTGATCCTGTGGTTCACCAGATACGGCACCATCTTTCCGCCCGACTGGAAGGTGAAGGGCTTCTGCTATGCCCTGGTCTTTTCCTGCCTGCTGATCCCGGTCGGCACCTCGACCCGCACCGGCCTGCTCTGCATCGGCCTGGTCGCGGTGCTGATGCTGCGCGATACCAAGCGGAAATTCCTCTATCTCGGCCTGCTCGGCGCGATCGGGCTCGCCGCGGTGCCGTTGCTGCCTTCGGCCTTCACTGACCGGATGAGCACGATCAAGACCTACAAGGCGGACGAATCCGCCTCGACCCGGCTCGCCGTGTGGAAATGGACCTGGGAATACGCAAAGGACCATCCGTTCGGCGGCGGCTTCGAAATGTACCGCCAGAACCAGATCCGCTACGATACCGAGAAGGTCGAGGGCACCGCCGGCAATGCGACGGTCGAGAAGACGCTGACGATCGACAAGGCGCGGGCCTTTCACAGCGCCTATTTCGAGATGCTCGGCGAACAGGGCTGGCCCGGGCTGATCCTGTGGCTCGCGATCAACCTGATCGGCATCGTGCGGATGGAGGTGATCCGCCAGCGCTACCGCAAGGCGCCGCCCGACCAGGCCTGGATCAGCCCGCTCGCCGGCGCGCTGCAAGCGGCGCATATCGTCTATCTGCTCGGCGCCGCCTTCATCGCGATCGCCTTCCAGCCGTTCATCTACATGCTGATCGGCGCCCAGATCGGTCTCGACACCTATCTCGCGCGCAAGCGCAGCGAGGCGGCGTGGCGACCGATCAAGCGGGCACGGCAACCCGCGGCTGAACAGGCGATATCGTGAGGAAGGGAGGCGAGCTTCGCGCGCTGACCAGCGTGCGCGGGATCGCAGCGTGGTTCGTCGTCCTCTATCATATCCGCCTGTCGGTGGCCGGGCTGCCGGCGCAGTGGGTCGCGATCTTCGCCAGGGGCTATCTCGCGGTCGACTTCTTCTTCCTGCTTTCGGGCTTCGTCATCTGGCTGACCTGGGGCGAGCGGCTCCGCGCCGGGGGCTGGGCGGCGGTGCCGCATTTCCTCCAGAAGCGGCTCGCACGGATCTGGCCGCTGCACCTGTTCATGCTCGCCGGCGCCGTGGCGCTTGCGGTGCTGCTCGCCGCGACCGGCCGGCAGGATCCCTATCATTATCCCTTTGCCGAACTGCCGCTGCATGCACTGCTGCTCCAGAACTGGGGCTTTACCGATCATCTCGCCTGGAACGACCCGAGCTGGTCGATCAGCACCGAGTTCGGCGCCTATCTCCTCTTTCCGCTGCTCTGCTTCGCGATCGACTGGCGCAGGGTTCCGACAGCGGCGATCCTCGCCGCGGTCACCGCCTTGTTCCTCCTGCTCCACGCAGTGATGGCGGGGCATGGGGCAGCGACGCTCGGCGCCCACATCGCCCGGTTCGGGCTGCTGCGCTGCCTGATCGAGTTCGCCGCCGGCACCGCGATCTGCGCGCTGTGGTCGCGCTGGCGCGACGCCCCCGCCCTGCCCGCTTCTCTCGGCGGACTGGCGGGCGCTGCGTTGTTCGCCTGCTGGTTCGGCGGCGCCCTGCCCGAGACGGTCGCGATCCCGCCAGCCTTTGCCGCCCTTCTGCTCGCGCTGGCGCTCACCTCGGACAGGCGCCGCAACCCGCTCGAGATCGCGCCGCTGCATTATCTCGGCGAGATCAGCTATGCGACCTATCTCGGCCATTTCCTGCTGTTCGTCGTCTTCAAGCTCGCCTTTGTCGACGACGCCCACGCCATTCCGCCCATCCTGATCGGGCTGTTCCTGGCGATGGTGCTCGCCAGCTCGGTGGCGCTCTATCATATGGTTGAGCGCCCGGCCCAGGCCTGGGTGAACGCGTTGCGGCTTCCCGGCGGCCGGGAAGCCGGCCTCAGGCCTCCGCCATCTCCTCCGCCAGGGCCTCGATCAACGCCTTGTTGAAGGCGGGGATATCGTCCGGCTTGCGGCTGGTGATGAACTGCCCGTCGCGCACCACCTCCTCGTCGACGACGATCGCGCCGGCATTGGCGAGATCGGTCCGCACCGATGGCCAGCTCGTCATCTTCACCCCGTCGACGACGTCTGCCTCGATCAGCAGCCAGGGTGCATGGCAGATGGCGGCGACATATTTGCCGTCTTCGACGAACTCCTCGACGATCTCGACCGAACGATCGTTCATCCTGAGCGTATCGGGATTGGCGACGCCGCCGGGCAGCAGCAGGGCGGTATAATCCTCGGTGTCGACTGCGTCGACGACCAGCTCAGGCGTGATCATTTCGCCCTTCTGATCATGCTTCATGCCCTGGATCGGATCCGTCCCGAGCGAGGCGAGCGTGACCCGCACCCCGGCGTCGAGCAGCGCCTGGCGCGGCTTGAACAGTTCGTCCTGCTCGAACCCGTTGGTCGCGAGGATCAGGACATGCGCGTTGGAAAGATCGGCCATGACAAAGCTCCTGTGACCTGAGCAGCTTCCAACCCCTGCCATCGAACGCCGTTCCGGAACGAAGCGACAGGCCGCGCATTTTTAGGGCCCAGACCCTAAAGACCTAATGAAGGGCAGCCATGGCGAAGATCATCTATTGCGACGATAGCGAGCCCGGCATCACCCGGAGGAAGATCCGTCATGGCTGGGGCTATTATGATGTCGAGGGCAATCGAATCACTGACCGCGACGAGATCGACCGGCTGAACGCGGTCGGCCTGCCGCCCGCCTATCGCGACGCCTGGTATTGCCCGGACCCGAACGGCCATATCCAGGCGATCGGCTGGGACGAAAAGGGCCGCAAGCAATATCGCTATCACACCGAATTCCGCGAGACGCAGGAATCGGCGAAATATGAGCTCTGCGCCCCGTTCGGCCGGGCGCTGCCCAAATTGCGCGCGCGGGTGGAGGAGGATCTCGGGCGAAACGGGCTCGGCAAGGAGACCGCGGTCGCGGCGATCGTGCGGCTGCTCGATCTCGGCCATGTCCGGATCGGCAATGAAGGCTATGTGAAAGCGAACAATAGCTTCGGCGCGACCACGTTGCGCAAGCGCCACGCCGTGCTCAAAGGGCGAACGCTGAAGCTCCAGTACAAGGCCAAATCGGGCAAGCTGCGCATCCTGACCATCACCGACCGGTCGCTCAGCCGGTTCGTCAAGAAATGCCAGGATCTGCCCGGCCAGCATCTCTTCCGCTGGATCGACGCGGTTGGCGAAGCGCACCCGGTCACGTCGTCCGACGTCAACGCCTATATCCGCGATGCGACGGGCGAGGATTATTCGGCAAAGCATTTCCGCACCTGGGGCGCGAGCGTGTTCGCCTTCGAGGCGCTGGTGTCGGCAGATCACGACATCAGCCTGAAGACGATGCTCGAGCCGGTCACCGAGGCGCTCGGCAACACGCCGGCGATCGCGCGCAAATCCTATGTCCATCCGGCGCTGATCGCACTGGTCAAGGACGGGCAGGCCGCGCTACGATCAATGCCGATGCCCCGTGCCACTCAACATCTCTCGCGCGTCGAACGAGGCCTGATCGCCTTCCTCGAAAAGGGCGTCGTCGCGGCGCCGGCAAGGGCCGCCTGACTTCATGCCGGGTAACAGCAGCGCCCCGATCGTCCCGCCGATTCGCGTGCGGGACGTCAACAGCCAGTTCCAGGATCTGATCGCGTCGAGCTATACTTGGCTGATGGGGCACTGGGTCGAGATCCTCATCGCCGTCGGTATCGCGACCGTCATCGTTGCCGGTCTCTTCTTCCTGCGGGGCCTGGGTACCAGGCTATGCAGCCGGAGCCCCGGCCCGGCCGGCTGGGGCACGGTTTTCGGCCGGGCCATCGTCAGGACCGGCAATTTCTTCATCATCATGATCGCAGCCAAGCTGGTGGCCGGCTTTGCCAACGCGCCCCCGCAACTGGCCATGACGATCAACTTCCTGTTCACCGTCGCGGCCGTGTTCCAGGCCGCGATCTGGGCACGCGAGATCATTCTCGGTTCGATCGAGCTCCGCACCCATTCGGAAGAATATAGCGGCGAGGCGATCGGCAGCGCGATGGGCATCATCCGGCTGCTGGTGACCTTCGCGCTGTTCGCGATCGCGCTGATCGTGGTGCTCGACAATCTCGGCGTGAATGTCACCGGCCTGGTCGCCGGCCTTGGCGTCGGCGGCATCGCGATCGGCCTCGCGGCGCAGGGCATTTTTGCCGACCTGTTTGCCGCACTGGCGATCATCTTCGATCGGCCGTTCCGGCGTGGCGACGCGATCACCTATGACAAGTCGTCGGGTACGGTGGAGGCGATCGGGCTGAAATCGACCCGCATCCGCGCCGCCACCGGCGAAGAGCGGATCATCGCCAACCGGAACCTTCTCGACAAGGAGATCCTCAACAATTCGCAGCGCGAATATCGGCGGATTCAGTTCACCCTCGGCCTGGCGCAATGGACCCCGGTCGAGCAGATGGAGCGCCTGCCGGGCATGCTGCAGGAAATCGTCGAGGGTTGCGGGCGGAAATTCGTGCGCGCCGGCTTTATCGGCTTTGGTGACTCGAGCTACAATTTCGATGTCGAGTTCGATTCACCGACGGCGGCGTTCCAGGATTTCTTCGATGCGCGCCATGCGATCGGCCTCGGCATCATCAAGCGCTTGAATGCCGAGGGAATCGACCTCGCCTATCCGACCCAGACGGCGTTCACCGCAGCGCCACGGGGCGGGATGATCCCTCCTTATCCCGAGGCGGCGCTGTACGGCGAAAACGCCACGCCGATCGCCGACGACCCGACAACTACGGTCGAGCTGAAGCCGTCCGCCGACAGATCGGCCGTCGACGAGGATACCGGCCATTGACGGACGACCCGACGCTCATCGCAACGCCCGTCCCGGATCTTGCCGCGGTGGACGCATTGCGCGGAAGCATCGAAGCGATCGTCCGCGCTCACTTCGAAGCGTATCGCGACAGGCGGCGGGAGGACAGCGAAGCGCTGCTCGCCGATGATTTTACCTTCACCAGCCCTTATGACGATGCCATCGATCGCGACGCCTTCTTCGCGCGTTGCTGGCCTCCAGGGGAGCATTTCACCGATTTCCGGATCGAGCGGATCGTGGCCGACACGGGCGGCGCCTATATCACCTATATGGTCACCACTGACGAAGGGACCCAGTTCCGCAACACGGAATATCTGGCCGTCGCCGACGGCCAGATCCACAGCGCGGATGTCTATTTCGGCGCGACCTATGCGGGCGGATCGTTCGTCGCGAGGCAACCGGACGAGTCCGCGCCGGCATGATCACGCCATGACGGGCGCCTGACGGGCAATCCCCAGCGACGCGAGGAGGCCGTTCCAGCCCTCGACCGTCATCGCAGCCAGATACTCGCCCTGCATCGCCGGCGTCAGCACTTCGATCATCCGGCTGCCCTCGATCCAGAATTCGATCACGCCGAACACACCGCCGCGCTTGCGATATTTGGCGAGCCAGCCTTCGCGCTCGGCGATCGCGAACACGCTGGTCGCATCGAGGCGGGTAGCGATCGCGATATGAGTCGCCGACCGGCGATCCGGCGCGCCGGGGATGCCATGGGCGTCGGCATCGCCATCCCCCGGCACCAGCTCGGTGCCGCGCGGATAGACCTCGATGATCGTATTGCGGTCGTCGCCGGCAAGTGCGACCCAGCTGCCCTCGATGACGGGCGGAAACGGGGTCGCCTGCCCGTCCCACAACTCAGCGATCACCTCGGCGACATGCTGGGGATCATCGGCATCGATCGAAACGTGAAAGATCATGTGTAGCTCCAGAAGTTTCGGCACCGCCTCAAGCGGGCCTGGCGGAGCCGATTGTCCGTCCGTCGTCCTGGATGAACCGGGATGCGACCAGGGTGCGCCGGATCGACCAAATTGCGACCAATCATGCACCATGACCGCGTTGCGCGGTCACTTGGTGCCCCCGTCGCCCTCAAGCGTATCGCGATTGCGGCCGAACACCTTGCCGATCCAGCGCCGCATCGTCGCCTCCAAAGATGCGACCTCGCATGCGCCGGGATCGCGACGTCACCCGTCTGTTTGTGCAGGCTCCTTTCGAACTGGGCCATTTCCGGCGAAATCTTCGGACCTGACGGTCCCGACTCGTCCTGCGCACCCGCCGGCACCGCCGAGCCGATGCCAGGCCGAAAAGGCCCTTAAATCCCGCCCTCGTCAAGCGAGAGCAATGTCGCATTGCCGCCGGCGCTGGTCGTATCGATCGACACCGCGCGCTCCGCCACGAAGCGGTAGAGGTAATGCGGGCCGCCCGCCTTGGGGCCGGTGCCCGACAGACCTTCGCCACCGAACGGTTGCGAGCCGACGACCGCACCGATCATCGAGCGGTTGACATAGAGATTGCCGACCGCGGCCTGCGCTTCGGCGACCTCGGCGGCGCGGGCGATGCGGCTGTGCAGCCCCATTGTCAGGCCGTAGCCTTTGGCGTTCACCCGGGCGATCGTCTCGGCCAGCTTGCCCGCCGGCCAGGTCGCGACATGAAGGACGGGACCGAACCATTCGCGATCGAGATCCTCGATTCTGTCGAGCCGGATCAGCGTCGGCGGGACGAACAGGCCGTCAGCGGGCACGGCAAGTGTCTTGAGCGTCTGGCCGGCCTTGCTGTCGCGATAGGCCATCAGCCTGTCATATGCCGCCTGATCGATCACCGGCCCGACATCAGTGGCTGGATCGGCCGGATCGCCGAGGCGGAGCAGGTCCATCGCACCCTTCAGCATCTCGATCGTCGTCGCGGCGATCTCTTCCTGCACGAGCAGCAGCCGGAGCGCCGAGCAGCGCTGCCCGGCCGAGCGAAACGCGGAGGTGACGACATCAGCGACCACCTGCTCGGGAAGCGCGGTCGAATCGACGATCATCGCGTTGATGCCGCCGGTCTCGGCGATCAGCGGGACGATCGGGCGGCTCTCGTCTTCGAGCAGCGAGCGGGCGATCTTGCGCGCGGTGGCGGTCGAGCCGGTGAAGGCGACGCCCATGATGCGGGGATCGGCGGTCAACGCGGCACCGATCTCGGGGCCACCAGGAACGAGGATCAGCGCGTCCTTCGGCACGCCGGCCTGGTGCGCGAGGTCGACCGCCGCCGCGGCGATGCGCGGGGTCTGCGGCGCGGGCTTGGCCACGACGCTGTTGCCGGCGACCAGGGCCGCGACCGTCTGGCCGAGGAAGATCGCCAGCGGGAAATTCCACGGCGCGATCGTCGCCCAGACGCCGCGCCCATCGAGATGGAGCATGTTGCGCTCACCGGTCGGGCCGGGAAGCTCGACCGACTGGAGGCCGTCGCGTGCCTGTTGCGCATAATAGCGGCAGAAATCGACTGCCTCGCGGACTTCACCGAGGGCGTCGGGGATCGTCTTGAAAGCTTCCTGCACGGCGATCGCCATGAGGGTATCGCGGTTGGTTTCGAGGAGGTCGGCGAGGCGCTCGATGATAGCGGCGCGGTCCGGGACAGGCGTCGCTGACCAGGCAGGGAAAGCCGCGTGGGCACGGGAGATGGCGGCGGCGACCCCATCATCCCCCTCCCGCTTGCGGGAGGGGTTAGGGGAGGGCGTGTCCGCAAGGGAGGAACTGCTTGTTTTGACAGGCCCTCCCCCAGCCCAGTGGCCTGAGCCGTCGGGGTCAACCATGCCCCCGGCATGGTTGAGGGATGGCCGGGGGCCATCCCGACCCCGACGGCTCAGGCCACTCGCAAGCGGGAGGGGAGAGGAAACGGCGCGAGCCGTCGCCCGCAACACTTCGCGATCTGCCAAATCCAACCCGGCACTGTTCTTCCGGTCCCCGAACAGATTCTCCGGCAAGGGAATGCTCGGATGCCGAGCGCCGCTCACTGCTGCGATCTTTGCGACCGGGTCAGCCAGGATTTCAGCTTCGGTCAGCCGCTCATCCGCCAACTGGTGCACGAAGCTCGAATTCGCCCCATTCTCGAGCAACCGGCGCACCAGATAGGCAAGCAGATCGCGATGCCCACCGACCGGCGCATAGATGCGGGTATGATAGCCGTTCTCGGCGACCAGCCGCTCGTAGAGCCCGTCCCCCATGCCGTGCAGCCGCTGGAATTCGAAATCGCGGCTGTTGCCAGCCCATTCCATGATCGTCGCGACCGTCAGCGCATTGTGGCTGGCAAAAGCCGGGCGGATATTCTTCGCGTCGAGCATGTCGCGCGCGACTGCGAGATAGGACACATCGGTCGCTGCCTTGCGGGTGAACAACGGATAGTCGCTCAGCCCCTCGACCTGGGTGCGCTTGATCTCGCTGTCCCAATAGGCGCCCTTGACGAGACGGACGTTCATCAGCCGGTCGAGCGAATTCGCCCACGCGACCACGGGACGCGCGCGCTTGCCATAAGCCTGCACCGCCATGCCGAACCCGTCCCAGCCCTTGAGGCTCGGCAGCGCGGCGACCGCGCCGATGATGTCGAGGCTCATCTCGAGCCGCTCGGATTCCTCGGCGTCGACGGTGAGCGCAATGCCCTTCCCCGCGGCTTGAATCGCAAGCGCCTCGAGCATCGCGGTGAGCTCCGGCACGCAGCGATCCCATTGCGGCACCTCGTAGCGCGGATGGAGCGCCGAGAGCTTCACCGAGATCGAATGCCCCGCCGCGGGGTCATCGCCGACTGCGTCGATCGCATCGGTATAGGCACGGAAATAGCGCTCGGCATCGGCCTGGGTCCGGGCCGCCTCGCCGAGCATGTCGAAGCTCGCGGTGAAGCCCTTGTGCTCGGGTCGCCGCATCCGCTTCATCGCTTCCTCGATGGTGCGGCCCATCACGAAGATCTCGCCCATCATCCGCATCGCGGCACCCACTGCCTGGCGCACGAACGGCTCGCCGGCGCGACTGATCAGCCTGCGGAGAGCGCCCTGCTGCTCGCCCTCACCGACCAGCACGCGCCCAAGGACGAGCCCCCAGGTGGCGGAGTTGACCAGGGTTGAGTTGGATTTGCCGGTGTGCGCGCGCCAATCGGCATCGCCAAGCTTGTCGGCGATCAGCAGATCGGCGGTCTCGGGATCAGGCACGCGCAGGAACGCTTCTGCGAGTGACAGCAATGCCACGCCTTCCGAGGAGTTGAGGCGATATTCCTGCAGGAACTGGTTGACCCAGCCCCTGCCCTGCGCCGCGCGAAGATCGGCGAGCAACCCGAGTGCATGGCCCATCACCCGTTCGCGCGACTCGGGGGTCAGCGCGGCGCGGTCAAGTAGCGGCTTTAGAACCTCGGGTTCGGGCGCGCGGTGCAGCGCAGTCATGGATTTACGGGCAGTGGACGCTATGTCTGCGGTCATATTCAGGTTTCCGGTCGGGTGAGGCTTGCGTGAAATGTCGGTGCGCGCCTAGAGGGCGGATGCGCTATGCGCCAAACCGGTATCGAGGGAAACCATGCCGATAATTACCGTGCAGGAAATGCCAGGCCGGATCGGCACCGAGACGGTGTCCGACTGGGTCGAAGTGACTCAGGAGATGATCGACAAATTCGCCGACGCGACCGGCGACCATCAGTTCATCCATGTGAACCCCGAAATGGCGAAGATGACGCCGTTCGGTGGGACGATCGCGCACGGTTTCCTCACTCTGTCACTGATGCCGTTGCTCGCCAGCAAAGTGCCCGACGCGCCACAGATCCAGGGTGTGAAGATGGGCGTGAACTATGGGGGCAACAAGGTTCGCTTCCTGCAGCCGGTCCGTTCCGGCAAGCGAGTCCGCGGTCGGTTCAAGCTGCTCGAATTCGCCGAGAAGCGCCCCGGCCAGTGGCAGCAGACCAACGAGTTCACCGTCGAGATCGAGGGCGAGGAAAAGCCGGCGATGATCGCCGAATGGATCAGCCAGATTTTCGTGTGATTTCTTCTTCTCCCCCTCCCGCTTGCGGGAGGGGGTCGGGGGGTGGGCACCCGCTCTCCGCACCTGCTTCGCCTGCTCAGGCCGGGCGCCCACCCCCAACCCCTCCCGCAAGCGGGAGGGGAGCTTAGAAAGGACCTATCCCCATGCGTTCAGCCGTCATCGTTTCCACCGCCCGCACCCCGATCGGCCGCGCCTATCGCGGCGCATTCAACAACCTGCCCTCGCCGACGCTGGCCAGCCATTCGATCCGGGCCGCCGTCGAGCGCGCCGGGATCGATCCGGCCGAGGTCGATGACGTGGTTTTCGGCTGCGCGCTCCAGCAGGGCCATCAGGCCGGCAATATCGCGCGCACCTCGTTGCTCCGCGCCGGGCTCCCGGTCAGCGTCGCCGGCATGTCGGTCGACCGGCAATGCTCGTCCGGGCTGATGGCGATCTCGATCGCGGCAAAGCAGATCATCACCGACAATATGGACATCACGATCGGCGGCGGCGTCGAATCCATCTCGCTGGTCCAGACGCCCAAGATGAATGTCGCGCCCGACCCCGAGCTGATCGCGATGCACAAGGACATCTATATGCCGATGCTCGGCACCGCCGAGGTCGTCGCCAAGCGCTACAATATCAGCCGCGACGCGATGGACGAATATGCCCTCCAGTCGCAGCAGCGCACCGCCGCCGCCCAGGCCGCGGGCTATTTCGACAAGGAGATCGTGCCGGTTACCGCAACCATGGCGATCGTCAACAAGGAGACCAAGGAGGTCACCTACAAGGAAGTGACGCTCGCCAAGGACGAGGGCAATCGCCCCGACACCACGCTGGAGGGTCTGAAGTCGCTGCCGCCGGTGATGGGCCCGGGCATGACGATCACCGCCGGCAACGCCAGCCAGCTGTCGGACGGCTCCTCGTCTTCGGTGCTGATGGAGGAGAAGCTGGCCGAGAAGCGGGGACTTCAGCCGCTCGGGCGTTATGTCGGCATGGCGGTTGGCGGCACCGAGCCCGACGAAATGGGCATCGGCCCGGTCGTCGCGATCCCGAAGCTGCTGCAGCGCTTCAACCTCAAGATGGACGATATCGGCCTGTGGGAGCTGAACGAGGCGTTCGCCGTCCAGGTGCTCTATTGCCGCGACAAGCTCGGCATCCCGAACGAGCTGCTCAACGTCTCGGGCGGCGCGATCTCGATCGGCCACCCCTATGGCATGACCGGCGCGCGCGCGACCGGCCATGCGCTGATCGAAGGCAAGCGCCGCGGCGCGAGATATGTGGTGGTGACGATGTGCATCGGCGGTGGCCAGGGCGCCGCCGGGCTGTTCGAAGTCCTGTAATGCCTCGGAGGGTGCGGGCATCGACCGGCACCCTCCCAACCCGTCCCGCGTGATCCCCCGCCGTTATCAACTAGGTAATGCCCCAGCGCTATGATAGCGGTCCCATGGAGACCTTCCCTACAGGAAGGCGGGGAGGAGAACCGGATGTCGGGGGATGAAGTTGGATTGGTTGCGGATATCGGCCGCCAATCGGTAAGGTTTGCGCTGACCGGCGGGTCGGCCGGCATCGCACCGCGCGACCTGCGCAGCTACCACACGGCTGAACATGCGACCTTCACGAGCGCCTTGCTCGCCTATCTCGACGAGGTGGGCTTGCGCGATTCGACGATCGCCAGCGTGCTGGCGGTCGCCGGCGCGGCGCGGGGCGACCTTATCAATCTCACCGGCAGCCGCTGGTATATCTCGCTGTCGGGGGTCGAGGCAGTCCTTCGCATCCGCCCCCGCGCACTGAACGAATGTGCCGCGACCGCGCTTGCGCTCACCACGCTCACCCAGAGCGCATTCACCCCGATCGGCGCTCAACCGACGCGGCTGGTCCAGCCGGGTGGAAATTATGTCGTGGTAAGCGTCGGCACCGGGCTCGGCGTTGCGGCGCTCGTCACCGGCACCGATGGCCGCCTGGGGCCGGTTCAGACCGAGGCGGGACATATCAGCTTCTCGCCGAGCGGCCCCGATGAAGAGAAGTTCGCCGCCTATCTCAAGGTGCGTGGGCCCGCCAGCGCGGAATCGCTGCTCAGCGCGCCGGGACTGGTCGCCGCCTATGCCGCCCTCGCCGACGGCGGCAAAACCCTGGCGACGCCCGAGGAGGTAACCCGCGCGGCGGGACGCGATCCGGTCGCCACTGCCGTCGTGCGGATGTTTGCCGGCTATCTCGGCGCGTTTATCGGCGATCTCGTCCTCGCCTTCGGCGCCTGGGAAGGAGTCTATCTGACCGGCCCGATCACGCGCGCCCTTCAGGTCCACCTCGCCGATGCCCGCTTCCGGCATCGGATCGAGGCGAAGGATGCGTTCAGGCGGCAACTGGGCGACGTGCCGGTGTCGATCGTCAACCGGTCCGATCTCGAACTGCTCGGCGCGGCCGCCCTGCTTCAGCAGAACTGAGAAAGGGCGGGCTCGTTGCCCGCCCATTGATCAGCGATAAGGGCGATCATGGCCATGGTGATGGCCATGCCGGTCGCTATCATGGCCCGGGTGGCCGTAGCGACATGCCGAGACCGCAAAACCGGCCAGCAGCATCGCCAGAACGATCGTGACTCTGCGCATCCTGTCTCTCCGATGATGCGCTCAACCGGCGGCACCCGCTCGGGGTTCCGCCATGGTGAAAATGGTCAGGCGTTCGCCGCCATCCACTCCTCGAGCACCGGCGCGATCGTGTTGCGCCATTTGCTGCCATTGAAGATGCCATAATGGCCGGCACCCTTCGCCATCAGATACTTCTTCTTGGATTCGGGCAGCTTGGTCGCCAGCGTCAGCGCCGCTTTGGTCTGGCCCAGGCCGGAAATGTCGTCGCGCTCGCCCTCGATCGCGAGGATCGCAATATCGGTGATCGCAGCCGGATCCACCAGGCGCCCGCGATGAGTCATCGTGCCCATCGGCAGCGCGTGCGCCTGGAAGACCACATCGATCGTCTGGAGGTAGAATTCGGCGGTCATGTCGCAGACCGACCGATATTCCTCGTAGAAATCCTTGGTGGTGTTGGCGCTGTCCTCGTCGCCCTGCACCAGGTGCTTGAACATCTCGTAATGCGATTGCATGTGGCTGCCGAGGTTCATCGTCATGAAGCCGGTCAGCTGCAGAAAGCCCGGATAGACCTTGCGGCCCGCGCCGGGATAGGTCGCCGGGATCGTCGCGATGACATTCTGGACGAACCAGCTGTGCGGCCGCTCGGTCGCCAGCGTGTTGACGGCGGTCGGCGCCTCGCGGGTGTCGATCGGGCCGCCCATCATCGTCAGCGTCTTCGGCCGGCAGGGATTCTTGTCGGCGCTCATCAGGCAGGCGGCGGCATAGCAGGGCACCGAGGGCTGGCACACGGCGAGCATATGAGAGCCCCCCTCGTTCTCATTGGGGCCAATCAGCTCCATGAACTCGATGAGATAATCGATATAATCGTCGAGATCGAAAGTCCCGTCGCTCAGCGGGACGAGCTTCGCGTCGCGCCAGTCGGTGATGTAGACATCCGCGACCGGGAGCATCCGCTCGACCGTACCGCGCAACAGCGTTGCGTAGTGACCCGACATCGGCGCGACGATGAGCAGCTTCGGCCCCGAGGTTACGCCTTCGCGGACGAAATGCTTGAGCTGGCCGAACGGCTTGCGCAGCACGATCTCCTCGGTGACGCCGACATCCTTGCCGTCGATGATCGTACGATCGAGCCCGAATTCAGGCTTGCCGCGCGGTGCCGCCGCATGCGCGAACACCTCGAGCGCCGAACTGATGATCGACCCGCCGCCGAAATAGGCGAAGGGGTTCGCCGGATTGTTGAGCATCCCCGCGCCGAAATTGGCCATCGCGCTGGCGCCGGCCAGCATGGATTTCTGCATTTCATAGGCGTCGTAGAGCATGGGATACCCAATATTGGAAAACGGTTTATCGCTATCAAGACATTGGGTGTGCATTGCAACATAAACAATCATCCTCGTGCCCCGTTGAGGGACCCTGCGCACCCTGCTAGGCGCTGCGCATGGCCGATCCCGCATCTGCGTCACCCACTCCTGCGCCATCGCAACGGTCGCTCGGCAACCTCAAGATGGTATGGGACCATACGGTCCGTTACCCGCGCCAGATAGCGACCGCGCTTGCCGCGCTGGTCACCACCTCAGTCGCGACCATTGCGATTCCCTGGCTGTTCAGGAAGGTCGTGGATACCGGCTTCGGCCACGGCTCGGCGGACACGGTCACCAGCCTGTTCCACGACATGCTGGTCATCGTCGTCATCCTCGCCTTGGCGACCGCGGTGCGCTTCTATTACGTTTCCTGGCTGGGCGAGCGAGTCGTCGCCGATATCCGCGCCGCGGTGCAGCGGCACCTCCTGACCCTCGCCCCACGCTTCTTCGAGGAGAATCGGCCCTCGGAAATCTCCTCGCGGCTGACCTCGGACACATCGCTGATCGAGCAGGTCGTCGGCACGACTGCCTCGGTGGCGCTGCGGAACAGCTTCACCGGCGTCGGCGGCCTGATCTATCTGTTCACCATCTCGCCCAAGCTCACCGGCATGCTGATCCTGGGCATTCCTGTCATCATCATGCCGATCGTTCTGATGGGCCGCCGCGTCCGCACTTATTCGCGCACCTCGCAGGACCGCGTCGCTGATGTCGGCTCGATCGCGACCGAGACGCTGGGCGCGATGAAGATCGTCCAGGCATTCGGCCAGGAGGAGCGCGAAGGCGCCCGTTTCAAGGCAGCGGTCGACGCAACCTTCGCCGCCGCCAAGCGCCGCATCGCACTACGCGCGGTCATGACCGCGATCGTGATCGGCCTGATCTTCGGATCGATCACGCTGGTGTTGTGGGAAGGCGCGGTCGACGTTCAGGCCGGGCGGATCAGCGGCGGATCGATTGCCGCATTCGTCCTGACCGGGGCGGTCGTCGCCGGCGCATTTGGCAGCCTGACCGAGGTTTATGGCGACCTGCTACGCGGCGCGGGCGCGGCCGGACGGCTGTCCGAACTGCTTTCCGAAGTCTCCGACATTCGCGCCCCGGCAAACCCGACCCCCCTGCCCGTGCCGCCGCTCGGGGCGATCGTGTTCGATCATGTCACCTTCCGCTACCCGACGCGGCCCGAGGTCTCGGCGCTCGACGATTTCTCGCTCTCGGTCCGGCCGGGCGAGACGGTAGCGGTGGTCGGCCCGTCCGGTGCGGGCAAGACGACCCTCTTCCAGCTGATCCAGCGCTTCTACGATCCCGACAGCGGCACCATGCTGCTCGACGGCGTGCCGTTGCCGCAGGCCGATCCGGGCGAGGTCAGGCGCCGCATCGCGATGGTGCCCCAGGAAACGGTGATCTTCGGCGCCTCGGCGCGTGACAATCTCCGGTACGGCAAATGGGAGGCGAGCGACGATGAGCTCTGGGCGGCCGCCGAAGCTGCCAATGCCGCCGAGTTCCTTCACAAGCTGCCCAAGGGCCTCGACACCTTCATGGGCGAAGGCGGCGCGCGCCTTTCGGGTGGCCAGCGGCAACGCATGGCGATCGCCCGCGCGCTGCTCCGCGATTCGCCGATCCTGCTGCTCGACGAAGCGACCAGCGCGCTCGATGCCGAGAGCGAACGGCTGGTGCAGGAAGCGCTCGAACGGCTGATGGAGAATCGCACGACCCTCGTCATCGCGCACCGCCTCGCGACCGTCCGCGCGGCCGAACGAATCATCGTCATGAATGACGGCCGCATCGTCGAGAGCGGCACCCATGCCAGCCTGATCGGCCAGAGCGGCCTGTACGCGCGGCTCGCCAGCCTCCAGTTCAGCGAAGCGGCCTGACCTTGGGCACCCCGCTACCGGTTCACAGCGTCGCGGTCATCGGCGGCGGCCTTTCAGGCACCTTGTTCGGGCTGAAGCTCGCAACGGCGCGCCCGGATTACCGCGTGATCGTGATCGAGGCGACGCGACGGCTCGGCCGGGGCCTTGCCTATGGCGCGTGCACGCCACGGCATCTGCTCAACGTACCGATCAGCCGGATGGAAGTGGGCCTGGCGCCTGGCTTCGCGGACTGGCTGACAACCAACCCCGCCGCGCAAGACGAGCTGGCGGCCGCGATCGCGGAAAGCGGCGGCGACCTGCAGAGCGTATTCATGCCACGCGCCCTGTTCGGCGCCTATCTCGAGGAGCGGCTCGAGGACGCGATCATCACCGGGCCGGGCCCCGGCCTGACGGTCGTGCGCGGCGAGGCGATCGGGCTGCTGGCCCGACCGGCCCGCGGCGTCCGCCTCAGTGACGGGCGCGAGATTGCGGCTGACACGATCGTGCTCGCGACCGGCAATCTTGCACCGGGCGCGCCCGGTGGCCCCGATCGCTGGCTCTATGACAGCAATGCCTTCGTGCCCGACCCCTGGGCGCCCGACGCCTTCGATGGCGTGGCGGCGGACGATCCCCTGCTCCTGCTCGGCACCGGGCTGACGACGGTCGACATCGTGCTGAAGCTCGGCGCGGCCGGCCATCGGGGGCCGATCCTCGCCACCTCGCGCCGCGGCCTGCTGCCGCAGGTCCATGAAGCGGGCGGCGCCTGGCCCGCTTTCCTCGAAGCCGCCCTTCCCGCCTCTCCGCGCGCGCTGATGCGGCTGGTCCGCGCGCAGGTCGCTGCCGCCGAGGCCCAGGGCGTTCCGTGGCAGCGCGTGTTCGATGCGGCGCGCCCCGCCATTCCGGCAGTGTGGGGCAACTGGTCGATCCGCGAGAAGCGCCAATTCCTCCGCCATCTCCGCACGCGCTGGGATGTCCACAGGCACCGCATGGCGCAGCGCATCGCCGATGCCTTGCAGGCGGAGATGGGGAAGGGCCGTCTCGAAGTCCTGGCCGGGCGCCTACGCGGCTATCGACGGACGGTCGATGGGATCGAAGTCACCCTCGCGCCTCGCGCCGGCGGCGAGCGGCGCTTCACGGCGGCGCGCATCGTCAACTGCACCGGCCCGCGCCGCGATGTGGGCGGGCTCGCCATCCCGCTCATCGCCGATCTGCGCGACCAGGGTCTCGCCATTCCCGACGCGCTCGGCCTTGGCCTCGAAACCGAAAATTGCGCGCTGCTCGACAGCAGCCACCGGCCCTCGACCTGGCTTTTTGCGCTGGGGGCGCTGACGTGCCCGCAATGGTGGGAGATCACTGCAGTTCCCGAGATAGCGGTTCAGGTCGACCGGCTCGTCGGGCAGCTGGCCAATCCCGAAGCGGTGCAGCTCAGCGCAGGCGATTTCCTCGATCTCGGTGCGGGGATTTAGGCCAATTCGTCATGCCGGACTTGTTCCGGCATCAACCGTGCCGCACACTCCGTCATCGCTCATCGAGCGGTGCGGCCGGACCGTATTCGGGATGACGACAGGAGAGAGTGATGCGCGATTTCGATATCATCGTGTACGGCGCAACCGGCTTTACCGGCCGTCTCGTCGCCGAGTATCTGATCCAGGCCTATGCCGGCACCGCCGTACCGCGCTGGGCGATGGCGGGCCGGTCGCTCTCCAAGTTGCAGGAAGTGCGCGACGAGATCGGCGCGCCGGCCGATATTCCCCTGCTCACCGCCAATTCCGACGACCCGGCGAGCCTCAAGGCGCTGTGCGAGCGGACGGCGGTGATGCTCACCACCGTCGGCCCCTATCAGCTCTATGGCAGCGATCTCGTCGCGGCCTGCGCCGAGACCGGCACCGCCTATGTCGATCTGTGCGGCGAGCCCGCCTGGATGCGCCACATGATCGACGCCCATCACGAGACAGCCAAGCGCACCGGTGCGCGGATCGTCTTTTCGTGCGGGTTCGATTCGATCCCGTTCGATCTCGGCGTGCTTGCGCTGCAGGACGCGGCGAAGGCCAAGTTCGGCAAGCCGGCCCCGCGGGTGAAGTGCCGGGTGCGCAAGATGCAGGGCGGTTTCTCGGGCGGCACCGCAGCGAGCCTCAAGGCGACGCTCGCCGCGGCCGCGCGCGATCCCTCGATCGTCGGCCTGCTCACCAACCCCTTCTCGCTGACCCCCGGCTTTCACGGCCCGAGCCAGCCGCTTGGCCTGCTCCCCGAATATGACCGGACGATCGAGGCCTGGGTCGCGCCCTTCATCATGGCGCCGATCAACACCAAGAATGTCCACCGCACCAACTTCCTGCTCGGCGAGGCGTACGGTGCCGACTTCGTCTATGACGAGATGATCGTCGCCGGGCTCGGCGATATCGGCAAGGCAGCGGCCGAGGCGATCGCGAAGATCAATCCGCTCTCCAGCGACAAAGCGCCCAAGCCGGGCGAGGGGCCGTCAAAGGAAGAGCGCGACAATGGCTATTACGACATCCTGTTCATCGGCGAGATGCCCGACGGGAAGCGCGTCGACTCAGTCGTGACCGGCGACCGGGATCCGGGCTATGGATCGACCAGCAAGATGATCGCCGAGACCGCCTTGTGCCTGGTGCAGGATGTGAAGGGCGATGGCGGGATCTGGACGCCCGGCGCCCTGATGGGCGAGACGCTGATCAAGCGGCTGCAGGCCAAGGCAGGGCTGACCTTCCGGGCCGGGTAGCGTCTTCCTCAGCTGAGCAGGCCGATCCCCACCCCCGCCGCCAGCGCCGTCGCCAGGCCGGCAAGCATGATCCGCATGCGCTTGCGCCGGCTGCGCTGATAGGCGTCGAGCTTCGGCGCATCGATATACCAGGTGCCATTGGCGGCAGCGACGACGACGCCATTCTCGCGCAGCCGTTCGAAGAGCTTCTCCTCCATCCGGTGTTCGGGGGTGAAGCTGACCGCCTTGTCGGCTGACACTGCGTTCCGCGACAGGAAATGCGAGATCACGCGGCGCCGTGCCCGCGCCATCGCCGCTGCTACGCCCGCTGTTGCGCCACCCATTGCACTCTCCCGATCTGCGCGCCGATCATGACACGCCCCGCCCGCGCCGCAAAGCCTATCGCTTGCGCCCCTGATGGCGGATGTTCGCCGGCCGCCCGCGCCGCTTGATCACCCGGGCGGGGCGAACATCGCGCTCGGTACGCGCACCCTTGCCGTCGACCATCTCGAAGCGGAGAGCACCCGACACCGGATTGGCCTCGGCGAGCCGCAATTGCAGCTTCTGGCCACTTGAAAAGACGGTGCCGCTCTGCTCGCCGACCAGCCGGCGACCCACTTCGTCATAGCGAAAATACTCGCCGCCGATGTCGCGCACCGGCATCAGGCCGTCGCCGCCAATCCCCTCTACCGTCGCAAAGAAGCCGAAATTGGTGACGCCGGTGATCCGCGCGTCGACAACCTGCCCGACCCGCTCGGACAGGAAGGCGGCGACATAGCGGTCGATCGTGTCGCGCTCGGCCTCCATCGCGCGGCGCTCCAGCATCGAGATGCTTTCGCCGATCTTCTCCATCGACCCGGCTTCGCCCTCGGTCAGCCCACCGGGGCCGAGATCATAGGCATGGACCAGCGCACGGTGGACGATGAGATCGGCGTAACGGCGGATCGGCGAGGTGAAGTGGCCGTAGCTGCCGAGCGCGAGACCAAAATGGCCCTGATTGGCGGGGGCATAATAGGCCTGGGTCTGGGTGCGCAGCACCTGCTCCATGATCTGCGGGCGGAAGTCCACATCGCCGACCTTGTCGAGGATATGGTTGAAGGTCCGCGGCCGCACGACCTGGCCGAGCGCGAACTCGACGCCGAAGGTCTTGAGATAGTCCTTGAGCGCGACCAGCTTCTCGCGGCTCGGCGGCTCATGGACGCGGTACATGACCGGCGCCTTCTTCGCCTCGAGCGTCTTGGCCGCGGCGACATTGGCGGCGATCATGTAGTCCTCGATCAGCTTGTGCGCATCGAGCCGCTCGCGCGGCGCGACCGAGAGGATCCGCCCCTTCTCGTCGAGCACGACGCGGCGTTCGGGCAGATCGAGATCGAGGGGCGCGCGTCTTTCGCGCGCCTTGTAGAGCGCGCGCCAGCAGGCCCAGAGGGGGAGGAGGGCGGCGAGGATGTCTGCCCTCCCGCTTTCTTGCTCCCCTCCCGCAAGCGGGAGGGGGACTAGAGCGGGAGAGGAGGCATGCGCGTCGATCATCTCCTGGGCATCTTCATAGGCAATGTTCGCCGCGATCCGCACCACTGCCCGCGTAAACCTCCAGCTCTTCAGTTCGCCCGACTTCGATATCCGAAGATGGCACGCCAGCGCCGCGCGATCGACGCCCTCTTTCAGTGAGCATATGTCGGCCGACAATTCCTCGGGCAGCATCGGCACGACCCGGTCGGGGAAATAGACGCTGTTGCCGCGCCGCCGCGCTTCCCTGTCGAGCGATGAGCCGGGGCGGACGTAGAAGCTCACATCGGCGATCGCGACGATCGCCTTCCAGCCGCCGGCATTGGCGGGGTCGTCGTCCGGCGCGGCCCAGACCGCGTCGTCATGGTCGCGCGCGTCGGCTGGATCGATCGCGACGATGGGCAAGTGCCGCAGATCCTCGCGCCCCTCTCCGAGCGGCGCCTTCGCCATCCGGACCGCTTCCTCGAGCGTCTCGGGCGAGAAGACATCGGGGATGCCGAGCTTGTGGATCGCGATCAGCGAGAAGCTGCGCGGCGCGAAGGGATCGCCGAGCCGCTCGGTCACCCGCACCGTGATGCGCGGCGGCCGGCCGGCCTTCTCCGCCAGCACGAGATCGCCCGGCCCGGCGTCACCGGCGTCGGAGACCATGAAGTCGCGGCGTTCCTTCTTCTCGACACCCTGGAGCCAGAGCTTGCCGCCTTCCTGATGGAGCACGCCTAACACCAGCTCCTCGCCGCGCGCGAGTTGCTTCATCGGGTGCGCGATCCAGCCATTGCCGGCCTCCTCGGTGCGCGCGAGCACCCGATCCCCCACGCCAAGCGCGCCGCGCTTGCGTTCGCGCACGCGCAGGCGGGGTGCCGGCGCATCGGCCTCCCAGCGCTCGGGCACCGCCCATACCGTGCCGTCGTCGCCGACATCGGCAATGCGCAGCACCGTAACCTTGGGCAGGCCGCCCATCTGGTGGAAGGCGCGACCCGGCGCGCTGTCGATCAGCCCTTCATCGGCCATGTCCTTGAGCAGTGCCTTGAGCGCGATCTTCTCCTGCGCGGTCAGGCCGAAGGCGCGCGCGATCTCGCGCTTCCCCGCCGGGACATCGGAGGTGGCGATGAAGTCGAGGATCTGCTGGCGGGTGGGAAGGCCGGGTTGGTGTCTTGGCTTGGGCATTGACCGGAGATAGGGGGTCGCGTCGCTCCCGTCACCTGCGCGCGCAACACGGCCCTATTGGGGTGGAGCCGGCGCGGCACTCCATCCGTCAGCTTTTCCCCGATACACGCTGGGGTTGAATCTGCTCTTCCCCGGCGAAGGCCGGGGTCCAGTTGGGAGGCCTTCATGGCGACCCGCGTCGTCCCTTTCCCCTGTTCAGCAACTGGGCCCCGGCCTTCGCCGGGGAAGAAAAAGGGTTACCTGTCAGACGCGTATCATCGTCCTGTGATGAGCCTGCCGTGACGATGCGGTTAGCTCAATAGCCGTTGAGGCGGGCAAAGCGTTCGCGGTGGAAGGCGGCATTGCCCCACATCGTCTCCAGCACCTGCGCGCGCTTGATGTAGAAGCCGGCGTCGTGCTCATCGGTCATGCCGATGCCGCCATGGAGCTGAATCATCTCGCGGCTGACGAGGTGAAGCGTGTCACCGGCAAGCGCCTTGGCGAGGCTGACTGCCTGATCGACATCCGAGCGGTTGGCGTCGATCGCCTCGAGCGCGCCTTCGACCGCCGAGCGCATCAGTTCGAGCTCAGTGAACATCTTCGCCATGCGGTGCTGGAGCGCCTGGAAGGTCGAGAGCGGCTGGCCGAACTGGACGCGGGTCTTGAGATAATCATTGGTGGTCGCGAAGGCCTGTTCGGCCATGCCGAGCATCTCGGCGCAGAGCGCCGCGGTGGCGCGGTCGATCACCTTGGCAGTGAGATCGGTACCGCCGAGCTTCTCGGCCGCCGCGCCCACGAAGCTGACCCGAGCGTGGCTGCGCGAATCCGCCATATGGCGCGGCGAACGCGCGACGCCGGCGTCGCCCGGGACGAGATACAGGCCGTCGGTCGCAGACACGACGAACAGCGCCGCGCTGTCACCTTCAGCCACGAATTCCTTGGTGCCGGTCAGCGTGCCGCCGCTGACGCTAGTGGCGAGCTTCGCTGGATTGTGGACCGGCCCTTCGTCGATCGCGAGGGTGGCGACGATGTCGCCGGCGGCGATCTTCGGCAACCATTCGGCCTTCAGCGCTTCCGACCCGCCAAGCACGATCGCCGTTGCGGCAGCCGCGGTCGAGGCGAGCGGGGATGCGGCGAGGTTTCGGCCGAGCTGCTCGAGGACCAGGCCGAGCGAGAGATAGCCGAACTCGCTGCCGCCATAGGCTTCAGGCACCACGATTCCGGCCCAGCCCATCTGGGCGATCTCGGCCCAGGCGGCGGGGTCATAGCCCTCGCCCGGCGCGGCGTCGCGTATCTTGCGGAAGGCGCTGACGGGCGACTCATTGTCGGCCCATTCGCGCGCCATGTCGCGGAGCATTGTCTGTTCGTCGTTGAGTACGGCCATTGTTCTGCCCCTTGAAATCTCTTCTTCCGTCATGCCGGACTTGTTCCGGCATCCACTCTTCCGCTTGGGTACGCTGGAGCCTCCAGCCTCGCGCCTCGCCGCAGAGTGGACCCGGAACAAGTCCGGGGTGACTGCCCTGATTATTGGTGGTCGAGCATCCCGAGGATGCGCTTGGCGATCACATTGTTCTGGATCTCGCTCGATCCGCCATAGATCGACACTGCCTTGCCCCACAGCCAGGTGCGGGTCTGGCTCAGCTCGGCCTCGGTGAAGCCCTCGCCTTCCCAGCCAAGGCCGTTCATCCCCATGATCTCGATCGAGAGCTCGGCCCGATCCTGAGTGATGCGGGCGCCGACATTCTTCATGATCGACGTCGCCGCCGAAGGGCCCTGGTTCGACTTGGATTCGAGCGCGGCGCGGCGCAGCGTCAGCGCGAAGGCCCGGCTGTCCATTTCGTGCCGGACGATCCGCATCCTGAGATCGCTGTCGTCGATCCGGCCCTGCTCGTCCGCGCCGCGATATTGCTTCGCGAGCGCGCTCATCGAGGTGCCGGCGAACAAGCGACTGACCGCGCCGCCGCCGCCCGACAGATTCTGCCGCTCATGCTGGAGCAGCCGCTTGCCGATCGTCCAGCCCTCGCCCTCACGGCCAACCAGATTCTCCTTGGGAACCTTCACGTCCGTGAAAAAGGTCTCGCAGAAAGGCGACGCGCCCGAGATCATCTTGATCGGCTTCACCTCGACGCCGGGCGAGGTCATGTCGATCAGCAGGAAGCTGATGCCCTCATGCTTTTTCGATTTGTCGGTGCGGACAAGCGCGAAGCATTTGTCGGCCCATTGGCCGCCCGAGGTCCAGGTCTTCTGGCCGTTGACGAGATAATGATCGCCCTTGTCTTCAGCGAACATCTGGAGCGATGCGAGATCCGAGCCGGCGCCCGGCTCGGAATAGCCCTGGCACCAGCGCACCTCGCCCTTCGCGATCGCCGGGATATGCTCGTTCTTCTGCGCTTCGCTGCCATATTCGAGCAGCGTCGGGCCGAACATCATCACCCCCATGCCGCCGATCGGATTCCAGGCGCCGATCCGCGCCATCTCCTCGCCGAGCACGCGTATCTGAGCACGATCGAGGCCACCGCCGCCATATTGCGCGGGCCAGCCGGGCACGCCCCAGCCCTTTTCGCCGAACGCCTTTTTCCACGCTGCCTCGTCGGCCGAGGGCTCGGTCGGCCCCTCGACCGTCGCCATCGGGTTCTCCTTGCCCTTCAGCGCGGGCGGGAAATTGACCTCGAGCCAGGCGCGCGCCTGGCTGCGGAATTCCTCCAAGGCGTCGGCGGGGCGGTCGAGATCGGCGGCGGTCGCCATGCATGCTCTCCTGTGCGAACCGAATCTGAATTTCGGGTATGGCGCAGGGATGGCACAGATCGGCTGCCATGCAAAGAGGCGCGACAAGCGTCGACGGAACCCCTAAACCGGGATGCATTCCCCGGGGGTACAGATGAAGTTCGAACACCGCGCCATTCCGATCGCGCTTGCCGCGGTGCTGATCGACACGATCGGCTTCGGCATCATCATGCCGGTGTTCCCCAAGCTGATCACGACGCTCGGCCACACCGATCTCGAGCACGCCACGCGTTTCGCCGGCTATCTGCTCGTCATCTTTTCGCTCACCCAGTTCATCGCCGGGCCGATCCTCGGCAATCTCAGCGATCGCTTCGGGCGCCGCCCCGTGCTGATCGCGTCAATGCTGTCGTTCGGCATGGACTATGCGTTGATGGCGTTCGCGCCGACGCTTGCCTGGCTGTTCCTCGGCCGCGCCATCGCCGGCGCGGCGGGCGCGGTCTATGGGCCGGCGAGCTCAGTGCTGGCCGATGTGACGCCACCCGAGAAGCGCAGCGGCGTGTTCGGCTATATCGGTGCTGCATTCGGGATCGGCTTCGTGATCGGCCCGGCGCTCGGCGGCGTGATCGCCGATTTCGGACCGCGCGCGCCCTTTGTCGCAGCCGCCGTGCTCGCGCTCGGCAACGCCGCGGTGATGGCGCTGGCGATGCCCGAGACGCTCGCGCCCGAGAACCGCCGTCCCTTCCACCTGCGCGACGCGCATTTCATCGGCGCCTTCCGGCCGCTGTTCGAGGCGGGCAATGCGGCGCCATTGCTGATCGCTGCGTTCATCTGGCAGCTCGCGCACATGATCTACCCGGCGACCTGGGCATTCTGGGCAACCGCCCGCTTCGGCTGGGACGCGCGCGCGATCGGCTGGTCGCTGACCTTTGTCGGGCTGGTGATGGCGGCGGTGCAGGGCGGCCTGACCGGCCGGATCATCGCCCGGGTCGGCGAACGACGGGCGCTGGTGATCGGCCTGGCGAGCGGCGGCATGGCTTTCCTCGCTTACGCGTTCATCACCCGGAGCTGGCAGGCTTATGCCCTGTTCCTGGTGAGCGCGATGTCAGGCCTCGTCTTCCCTGCGGTCAACGGGCTGTTGTCGCGGATGGTCGATGCGTCGCGTCAGGGCGCGCTGCAGGGCGGGATCGGCAGCATGAACAGCGTCGCCGCGATCCTCAGCCCCTGGCTGCTGACCCAGGCGCTCGCGACCGGGGTCGATCACGGCTTTCCCGGAGCCGCTTTCCTGCTGGCGGCGATCTTCGCCTTCACCGCGCTCGGCATCATCGTGTGGAAGGTGCTCGATCGCGTGCCGCGCGCGGCCGGGACGGTCGGGTAGCGCAGCGTTCCCCCCTCCCCTCGATCCCATGGCGGGGGCGCACAAGGCGATCCACCTTCCTGCTTCCCCGGCAGGCCGGGGATTCGGCGCAAGAAGTCTAGCTCTCCCGCCCCGGTCTCCTCGACAATCCGATATCGAGATGAGCCCCGGCGTCGAGCACCATCGTTTCGCCGGTGATCACCCGGCAATCGGGATCGAGCAGCATCACGACCGGGCCCGCGATGTCGTCAGGCCCGGCCGCCATTTCCATCGGCACGCCGGCCGCGATCCGCGAGTTGAGCTTGGCGAGCCCGTCGGTGCCGAGCCTCTTCTCGAACCAGCCGGTGCCGACATAACCGGGCGCGACTGCGTTCACCCGGATCGACGGCGCGAGCACGCGGGCGAGGCTCTTGGTCATCGTGATCAGTGCCCCTTTCGAGGCGGCATAGGCGACTGACGAACCATGCCCCCAGACGCCGGCGACCGAGGCGATATTGACGACCGCCCCGATGCCGCCCTCACGCATCGCCGGCGCGCAGGCGCGGATCATCTGAAAGGGGGCGATGGTGTTAAGCCGGTAAATGTCGATGAAATCCTCGGCCTGGAGCGCATCGAGATTCTCGTGATGGGCGAATTTGGTCCGGCCGGCGTTGTTGACGAGGAAGTCGATCCGCCCGAACGCGTCGATCGCCGCCTGGGCAAGGGTGCGGCATGCGGCATCGTCGACGATATCGGCCCGCACCGCGATCGCGCCGTCGACCTCCGCCGCCAGCGCCTCGGCCTCGTCGCGGCTGCTCGCATAGTTGATCACGCAGCGCACGCCCCGCGTCGCCAGCCGCCGAACCACCGACGCGCCGATGCCGGTGCCGCCGCCGGTGACGATCGCTACCGCATCCTTCATGACTGTCCTTTCCGTGATTTTTCGAATGTCGCGTATGGCATTTCGTGCGGCCCTGGCCTAGCGGGCGAGGCATGATTGCTGCCGACCTGCTCGCGAGCGACTTCGCGACCCTCCCCGATCTGATCCGCGCCCATGCCGCCGAGCGCGGCGGCAAGATCGCGCTTGCCTCCGACGCCGGCGCGCTTGATTATGCCGGCCTCGACCGGCTGATGGACCGCATCGCCGCCGCGCTCCACCGCGATGGGGTGGCGCAGGGCCAGGCAGTCGCGATCGTCGCTGCTTCCTCTATCGAGTATGCCGCCGTCTTTCTCGGCGCGCTTCGGGCCGGCTGCGTCGCCGCCCCGCTCGCGCCTTCCGCGACGGCCGAATCGCTCGTCGCGATGATCGCCGACTGCGGGGCGCCGATTGTCTTTCTCGACGAAGACGCGGCGGCGACGCTCGGGGGGCGGGAAATTGGCGCGAAGACAGTACTCCTCACCGCGCTGGAGGCGTGGCTTGCGCCCGAAGGCGCAACGCCCACCCCCGTCACCATTGCCCCGGAGGACGGGTTCAACATCATCTATTCCTCGGGCACCACCGGCACGCCCAAGGGGATCGTCCAGAGCCACGCGATGCGCTGGGCGCATATCCACCGCAACGCATCGGCCGGCTTCGGCGACGCAGTGACGATGATCGCGACGCCGCTCTATTCGAACACCACCCTGGTCAGCTTCCTGCCGACGCTCGGCTGGGGCGGCACCGCGGTGCTGATGAAGAAGTTCGACGCGCGCGGCTTTCTCGAGCTTGCCGAGGCGCACCGCGCGACTCATGCGATGCTCGTGCCCGTCCAGTATCAGCGGATCATGGCGCTGCCCGATTTCGACAGCTTCGATCTCTCGAGCTTCCGCTTCAAGACCTGTACCAGCGCGCCTTTCTCGCCCGCGCTCAAGGCTGACGTGGTGGCACGCTGGCCCGGGCTGCTGGTCGAATATTACGGCATGACCGAGGGGGGCGGCACCTGCCTGCTCGTCGCCAACCAGTTCCCCGACAAGCTGCACACTGTCGGCCGCCCGGTCGAGGATCATGACATCAGGCTGATCGACGAGGACGGCAACGAGGTGCCGCAAGGCGAGATGGGCGAGGTCGTCGGCCGATCGCCGGCGATGATGACCGGCTATCACGGCCGCAGCGAGGCAAGCGCGGCGGCCGAATGGTTCGACGCCGAGGGGCGGCGCTATATCCGCCACGGCGATGTCGGGCGCTTCGACGAGGACGGTTTCCTCACCCTGCTCGACCGCAAGAAGGACCTGATCATCTCGGGCGGCTTCAACATCTATCCGACTGACCTCGAGGCAGTGCTGGCGCAGCATCCCGCGGTCGCCGATTGCAGCGTGATCGGCATGCCGTCCGAGGCATGGGGCGAGACGCCGGTCGGCTTTTATGTGCCGCATACCGGGGTTGATGCGAGCGTGGCCGACATCCTTGCCTGGACCAATGAGCGGCTCGGCAGGACTCAGCGCCTCGCAGCACTTCACGCGATCGACGAGCTGCCGCGCAGCGCGATCGGCAAGGTGCTCAAGCGCGAACTGCGCGACCGGCTGGCAGGGACGGGCGCGTGACGCCGCTCGCCGATATTCTGGCCTCGGCGGTGCCGACCGAGACCGGCTTCAGCGCAGCGATCCCGGCCGACTGGCTGCAGGGCCGCACCAGCTATGGTGGCCTTTCCAGCGCGCTCGCGCTTCATGCGGCGCAGGCGTGCGAGCCCGATCTGCCGCCACTGCGATCAGCACAGATCGCCTTTATCGGACCGCTTTCCGGCGCGGTTTCAGTCACGGCGACGAAGCTGCGCCGCGGGCGCAACGCCGCCTTCATCCAGGCCGATATCGCCTCCGAAGCGGGTTTGGGCTTTCGCGCGACCTTTGTGTTCATGTCGGACCAGCCGTCGCAGATCGATCTCGACGGCCGGCTGCAAAGCCCGCACCGCCCGCCCGCGCCCGACGCGAAGCTCTATACCGGGCCGGACGAATTCTTCACCGGCAATTTCAACTTCCTCGATCTGAAGGACGCGGCCCCCGGCGAGGCTGAATGGCTGCGCTGGGCGCGGCTGCGAGCATTCGAGGGGCTCGACCCGATGATCGAGGTGCTCGCCGTCGCCGACGGCCTGCCGCCGGCTGCTTTCAAGCTGCTCGGCAAGCGCCAGGCACCGATCAGCTCGCTGACCTGGATCGTCAACCTGCTCACCCCGGCGCCGTCGACGCGCGACGGCTGGTGGCTGCTCTCGGCCCAATCCGACTATGCGAAAAACGGCTGTTCGAGCCAGTCGATGATGATCTGGAATGCCGATGGCCAGCCGATCGCCCAGGGCATGCAGAGCGTGGCGATCTTCGCCTGACCCTTCTCCCCGGGCGGGGAGACGTTGCGACAAATTGCGACACTTTTTTCGCGCGCTGACATAGGCGCGAGACAGTTGCGGACGACAAGGCCTCATGCCGGGATATCCCACGGCCGACAGACATGAGGATTCAGCATGAGGAAGTTGTTTCTCGCCGCGGCATTTGCCGGCACGATGACCGGCGCCGCAGCGCTTGCCGGCCAGGCGGCTCCGGCCGGCCAGGGCGCTCCCGGCGGCAATGGCCGCGGCGGCATGATGATGCGGGCCGACACCAATGGCGACGGCAAGATCTCACAGGCCGAATTCACCGCGATGATGGACCAGCGCTTTGCGCGCCTGGACAAGAATGGCGACGGCTTCATTACCGCTGACGAAGTGAGCGATATGCCGGGTCGCGGACCGGGTGGCGGCGTGATGGCGGCAGATACCAACCATGACGGCAAGGTCTCGCATGCCGAATTCACCGCGCTGGCGACAGCGCGCTTCGCGAAGCTCGACGTGAACGGCGACGGGCAGGTCACGCCCGACGAAATGAGCGCCCCGCGCAACTGAAACCGACAGCACGGGTCGCGATCGCGCAATGCGGCGCGGCCATCAGACAGAGGACAGAGCATGAAGAAATTGTTTTTCGCCGCAGCGCTTGCCGGTACGATGCTCGGCGGCGCGGCGATGGCCGGCCAGAGCGCTCCTGCCGACCAGGCTCCCGGCCATGGCGGACATGGCCGCGGCATGATGATGCGCGCCGACACCAATGGCGACGGCATGATCTCGCGCGCTGAATTCATGGCCCAGGCGGACGCCCGCTTTGCGCGGATGGACAAGAATGGCGATGGCGTGATCACCGCCGACGAGATGGGCCGCATGGCCGGTCGCGGCCCCGGCGGCGGGCTGATGGCAGCCGACACCAACCATGACGGCAAGATCTCGCGCGCCGAATTTGCCGCACAGGCGGCAGCGCATTTCGCGAAGCTCGACGCCAATGGCGACGGCCAGATCTCCGGCGAGGAGATGAAGGCAATGATGGAGCGGATGCATGAAGGCATGGGCGGTCGTCACGGCCCCGGTGGCGCGGGTGGCCCGGACGGGGCGATGATGCCGCCGCCTCCGGCCGGCCCGATGGGCGGCCCGGGCCATCACGGCGCCAGGATGCTTGAGCGGCTCGACACCAACCATGACGGCAGGATCAGCCGGGACGAGATGCGCGCCGAAATGGACAGGCATTTCGACAAGCTCGACGCCAATCATGACGGCTTTATCGACAAGGCCGAGATGGAGGCGGCGCACGACCATATGAAGCAGCATATGGGCAAGCGGATGCGGGACATGCCGGGGGCCGACGACGCCCCGCCCCCGCCGCCGCCGGGCAGCTGACGGCACGCGCTGACAGGACACCGGGCCGCCATCCCCTGGCCCGGACGCCGGGCGGGTATCCCCCTCGCCCGCCCGGCATTTTTTTCAAAAGCGATCGATCATGCTAGACGCCGAGCCCATGGGAGAAACGCCACATTTGCTGCTCGTCGACGACGAGCGTTCGATCCGCGAGCCGCTAGCGCAATACCTGACCAAGCAGGGCTTCCGGGTGACGCAGACCGGCGATGCCGAGGCCGCGCGGACCCGGCTTACCGCTTACGCGATCGATCTCGTCATTCTCGACATCATGATGCCCGGCGAGGACGGCCTGAGCCTGTGCCGCCACATCCGCGAAACCAGCGAGACCCCTGTCATCCTGCTCACCGCGCGCAGCGAGGAGACCGACCGGATCGTCGGCCTCGAAATGGGTGCCGACGACTATGTCGTGAAGCCCTTCTCTCCGCGCGAGCTCGCCACCAGGGTCAAGGTGATCCTGCGCCGCGCCGCTGCCGGGGGCACGCGCCAGCATGCCCCGGACAGCGGCTCCTTCGCCTTTGCCGGCTGGGTGCTCAAATCGGGCGAGCGGGCGCTGGTCGACCGCGAAGGCGTCTCGGTGCCCCTCTCGACCGGCGAATATAATCTCCTCCACGCGCTGGTGACGCGCCCGCGCCAGGTGCTGACCCGCGACCAGCTGCTCGACCTTACCCAGGGGCGCGAGGCAGCTGCGTTCGACCGCGCGATCGACAATCAGGTCAGCCGGTTGCGGCGCAAGATCGAGGCTGATCCCAAAAGCCCCGACCTGATCAAGACGGTTTGGGGCGGCGGCTATACGCTCGCCGCCGAAGTCACCAGATTGTGAGTCGTATCCGGCTCTGGCCGCGCAATTTCTCCGGGCAGATGGCGTTGCTGATCGCAATCGCCCTGTTCGTCGCGCAGGCGATCAACTTCGCGATGCTCCTGCAGGACCGCCGTGCCGCCCGCTACGAGCAGGCGACCGGACCCGCGGTGGCGCGGATCGTCGATGCGATCGAGCGTGCCAATGCCGGCCACCCGATCGAGCGCGGCCCCGGGCGGTTGCACCAGGCGGACGTGTCCCCCGTCAACCCGGCGGGCGAGCATCGCGCGGATGTCGAGCAGGGGCTGCGCACCGAGCTGGCCGAGGCCGGGCTCAAGGTCGGCCGGATCGAGACCGAGGTTCGCGACCTGCATCGCGGCGACCCGCGGCTCAGGCGATGGAACCCGCGGGCGGCCGATCGCGCGGTGCGGATGGGCGGCGAGATCATCATTGCGGTCGAGCGGCCCGGCCATGGCTGGCTGGTGCTGGGCGCGCCCTGGCCGCGCGCCGAGGCCTATCTGATCTGGCGGCTGATCTGGCAGACGCTGATCCTGTACGGCATCGTGCTGCTGCCGGTGCTGTGGATCGGTCGCCGGTTGTCGCAGCCGCTGCGCAGCCTGGGGGTCGCGGCGCGCACCTTCGTGCCGGGCGAGGTCGACATACCGGTCGAGGAGCGCGGGCCACATGACCTGCGCGACGTGATCGTCGCCTTCAACGCGCTCCGCCTGCGCGTGACGGCGATGCTCGACGAGAAGGACCGCATGCTCGGCGCGATCGGCCATGATCTGCGCACCCCGCTGGCTGCGCTCCGCGTCCGGATCGAATCAGTCGAGGACGAGGCCGACCGGACCAAGATGGCCGACACGATCGAGGAGATGAATCGCACGCTCGACGACATCCTCTCGCTCGCCCGGCTCGGCCGCCCGAGCGAAGCCCTGACCGAGGTGGATCTGGCAGCCCTGGTCGATGCGGTGGTCGAGGATTTCCGCGATCTCGACAATGATGTGAGTTTCGAGGAAGCCGAGCGGCTCCGCATGCGGCTGCGCCCCTCGCTGATGCGCCGCGCGGTGCGCAACCTGATCGAGAACGCAGTCAAATACGGCAAATCGGCCGAGGTGCGGATCGCGCCGGGCGTGAACGAGGTGGCGATCGTCGTGGCTGATCAGGGGCCGGGCATTCCGCCGGATCAGCTCGGCAATGTGTTCGAGGCGTTCACCCGTCTCGAAACCTCGCGCAACAAGGAGACCGGCGGGATCGGCCTGGGCCTGGCACTGGCGCGGGCGATCGTGCGCAATGCGGGCGGGGACATCACGCTGGAGAACCGGCCCGAAGGCGGGTTGGCCGCGACGATCACGCTGCCAAGGGGCTGACGGTCGCCCCTACGCGTCTTCGCCGATCAGCCGCACGCCCTCGGCGCGAGCCGCCCGCGCCAGCGTCTCGTCGAGGGTAGCCAATGAGATGCCGCGACGCTGCGCCAGCTCGAGATAGGCCGCATCACAGGCGGTCAGTTTATGGCGACGCGCGAGCATCATCAGCGTCGCCTCGTTCGCGGCATGGTCGAGGCTGATCGGCAGGGCCGCGAGCAGCGCCAATGCCCGGTCGGTCTGGGCGCCATCGAAGCGCCCCCGACGCTCGCTGACGAGGAATATATTGCGTATCTCCAGCCACCAAAGGCCGGGGGCCACAGCGCTATCGTCAGGAAACAGTGCATAGGCTGCATCAGCCCTGGGATCGGCCTCGTCCGGCAGCAACCAGCTTGCTGCGACCGATGCGTCCGCGACGAACGGCATCAGTGGCGATGCCCTTCGTGACGCGCGGCGAGGAGCTCGTCCACGGTGAGACGAGGCATGGTCTCACGAAAAGCGGCAATCTGCTCCATCACCCTTTCGACCTCCGCCTTGCGCCGGTCAGCGACCGGGACGAGCTGCGCGACGGGCTGCCCGTGGCGGGTGATCGTGAAGCTCTCGCCGCGTTCCACCGCGGTAAGCAACTGAGTCAGATGGGCCTTCGCCTCGGAAGACTGTATTTCACGCATCGAGGTCTTTCGATTGGTCAATTAGACTGGTCAATATATATGCAGAAGGGCGTGGGGCTGCAACCACTGCGCGGTGGGCCGCCAGAGAGGGCAACCACCTGCTCCTGGAGATTGCGCCGCGCGCTGCGCTTGTGACGACCAGCGCAATCGACGGATTGCGGAGCGGGCGTGATGGCACGCTTTTCCCTGTTATCGCGGCGAAACAGGGAAAAAACAGGGAAAGGATTTTTTTCTGCGCGGTTTTTCGGTCCGTCTTCCGGATATATTTCATTTATTATCAGATATTTGGTTACGTTTTTCGCTGTTATTCGATAACAGCGAAACCGATGCGCGGAACAGGGAAACGCTTCGGCGATAACAGGGAAAGACCCGCCGCATAACAGCGAAGCGCGGCTCGACCGCGTGGCGAAAGCGACGGTGATGATACGACTCCACATCAACGGAACGTTGCATGGCCAGTCGCAAAGTTGAATCGGACTAGGCCCCCACGAGCCTGGCCCCACGCCTCACGCGACGCCCGCCCCCAGCAGGGGCGATGCCCTCAATTCGGCGACGAGGTGATCGATGAACATACGGACTCGATGCGGCACCATCCCGCCACCGACATAGATGGCGCTGATATTTTCGAGATCGCCGGGATTGTCGGCCTCGAGCAACGCCACCAGCCGGCCGGCGGCGATATGCTCGGCAACGTGGAAAAGACCGAGCCGCGCCACGCCCGCGCCCGCCAGCGCCATCTGCCGCATGGTCTCGCCATTGTTGAGCTGAAGGCTGCCCGACACCGGCTGCTCGATCGTGTCGCCATCGCGCCTGAACGGCCAGGTCGAACGCGCGCGCCGGAAGTTGAAGGTCAGGCAGTCGTGATCGGCCAGGTCCTCGGGCCGCAGCGGGATGCCGCGGTGCGCGAGATAGTCGGGCGATGCGCAAATGACGCGACGGCTCTGGCCGAGCCTACGCGCGACCAGCGCGGAGTCCGGCAGCGTGCCCACCCGAATCGCGACATCGGTGCGTTGTGCCAGCAGGTCAACCACATCGTCAGTGAGGCTGAGATCGACCGTGACCTGAGGATTGCGTTCCACAAAGCGCCTGACCGCGGGCGCGACGAACATCGTGCCGAAGGGTACCGACGCACTGACGCGCAACCGCCCGCGCACCGCGCCGCCCGCGGCCTGCTGCTCCGCGTCGTTCATCTCCTGGAGGATGCGCATCGCTGCGCGGTGATAGGCTTCGCCCTCGTCGGTCAGGCTCAGGGCGCGCGTGGTCCGCACCAGTAGGCGGACGCCGAGCCGCGCTTCGAGCCGCGCGATCAGCTTGCTGACGGCCGACGGTGTCAGGTCGAGCGTGCGCGCCGCAGCGGAAAAGCCGCCCTCCTGCACGACCCGGACGAAGACCTCCATCTCGCCTGACCGTTCCATGGGAATGCGCGGCATTGATGAATTCCATTCATAGCTGCTGATCGCTCTCTGGAAATAGTTATCGGGCGGGGCAAGCCCTAAATCTCCCGGGCAACGCTGGAGACACGCCATGGACCTCGAACTGACCGACAAGACCGCGCTCGTAACCGGTGCCACCGCCGGCATCGGCCTCGAGATTGCCCGCGCGCTTTCCCTCGAGGGCGCAACCGTGACCATCACCGGACGCACCCGAAAGAAGCTCGATGACGCCGTCGCCGATATCCAGGCGTCCGGTGGCAAGCCGGTGACGGGTCTGCTTGCCGATGTCGCGACGGTGGAGGGCGTTGCCGCGGTGACGGCGGCGCTTCCGCACATCGACATCCTGATCAACAATCTCGGCATCTATGAGAGCAAGGCGTTCGGCGACATCAGCGACGATGACTGGGCGCATCTGTTCGACGTCAATGTGATGAGCGGTGTGCGGCTCTCGCGCGCCTATCTGCCCGCCATGCTCGACAGGAACTGGGGACGGATCATCTTCATTTCGAGCGAATCCGGGCTCGCGGTGCCTGAGGACATGATCCATTATGCGACCACCAAGACGGCGCAGCTCTCGATCTCGCGCGGCCTGGCGCAGCTCACCCGGGGCACCAACGTCACCGTCAACGCAGTGATGCCCGGGCCGACCCGCTCCGAGGGAATCGAGGATTTCCTGCGCAGCCAGGCGACCGACCCGAGCGCGCCGATCGCGCAGATCGAAGCCGAGTTCTTCGCGACCGCCCGCGCCTCGTCGATCATCCAGCGCATGGTCGAGGCGAAGGAGATCGCCAGCCTGGTCGCCTATGTCGCGAGCCCGCGCTCGTCGGCGACCAACGGCGCCGCGCTGCGTGCCGAGGGTGGGCTCGTCAACACGATCGCCTGATGCCTCTTGGGATTTGCTGCACTGCATGATAAGCGGCCGCCATGCTGAATATCAATGGTATCACGGTGCGGCTCGGCGGGCGCACGATCCTCGACCGCGCGAGCGCGACTCTGCCGGCGCGCAGCCGCGTCGGGCTGATCGGCCGCAACGGCGCCGGCAAGTCGACGCTGATGAAGGTGATGATCGGCCAGCTCGAGCCCGATGACGGCGAGATCGAGATGCCGCGCAAGACGCGGATCGGCTATCTCAAGCAGGAAGCGCCGAGCGGCAATTCGACCCCGATCGAGACGGTGCTCGCTGCCGATACCGAGCGTGCCGCCCTGCTGGCCGAAGCCGAGACCTGCCATGATCCCGACCGGGTCGGCGAGCTGCACGACCGGCTGATCGCGATCGACGCCTATACCGCCGAGGCGCGCGCGGCGCGCATCCTGGTCGGGCTCGGTTTCGACGAGGAAATGCAGGGCCGGCCACTCGACAGCTATTCGGGCGGCTGGAAGATGCGCGTCGCGCTAGCCGCACTCTTGTTCTCCGAGCCCGACCTGCTGCTGCTCGACGAGCCGTCGAACCATCTCGATCTCGAAGCGACCTTGTGGCTCGAGAATTTCCTCAAGGCCTATCCGGCGATGATGGTCGTGATCAGCCATGAGCGCGACCTGCTCAACAATGTCGTCGACACCATCCTCCATCTCGAGGGCGGCAAGACGACCATGTACAGCGGCGGCTATGACAGCTTCGAGCGCCAGCGCGCCGAACGCGCCGCGCAGCTTGCTGCCGCCAAGGCAAGCCAGGACGCGCAGCGCGCCAAGCTGCAGGACTATATCGCCCGCAACAGCGCGCGCGCCTCGACCGCGAAACAGGCCCAGTCGCGCCAGAAGATGCTGGCGAAGATGCAACCGATCGCTGCGATGGCCGAGGACCCGAGCCTGTCGTTCGACTTTCCGAGCCCCGAGGAACTGCGCCCGCCGCTGATCACGCTCGACATGGCGAGCGTCGGCTATTCGGAAAAGCCGATCCTGCAGCGGCTGAACCTGAGGCTCGACCCCGATGACCGGATCGCGCTGCTCGGCCGCAACGGCAACGGCAAGACGACGCTCGCCCGGCTGCTGGCCGCGCAGCTGACGCCGATGGACGGCGAGATGACGTCGAGCGGCAAGATGCGGGTCGGCTATTTCACCCAGTATCAGGTGGAAGAACTCGACACCGACGACACGCCGCTCGAGCATATGACCCGGATGATGAAGGGCAAGACGCCCGGCGCGGTCCGCGCGCAGCTCGGCCGGTTCGGTTTCTCGGGCGACAAGGCGACGACCAAGGTCGGCCGGCTTTCCGGTGGCGAGAGGGCGCGGCTGGCGCTGGCGCTGATCACCCGCGACGCGCCGCACATGCTGATCCTCGACGAGCCGACCAACCATCTCGACGTCGATGCGCGCGAGGCCCTGGTCCAGGCGCTCAACGCCTATGACGGCGCGGTGGTGATCGTCAGCCATGACCGCCACATGATCGAGCTGACCGCCGACCGGCTGGTGCTGGTCGATGCCGGCACCGCGAAGGAATATAATGGCAGCATGGAGGATTATATTTCCTTCGTGCTCTCAAGCGACGGCGCGGCGGGCGGCGGCAAGTCGAAGGCCAACCGCAAGGAGGAGCGCCGCGCGGCGGCCGAGGCACGCGAGAAGAGTGTCGCGATCCGCAAGCGCGCGCAGGAAGCCGAGGAGCTGGTCGCGACGCTCAACGCGCAGCGCAGCGCGGTCGACCGGGCGATGTTCGATCCGTCGAGCGCCGAGCCGGTGCTGCGCGCGCTCGGGATGAGCGACCTGATGAAGCGGCGGGGCGAGATCGAGAAGAAGCTCGAGGCGGCGGAGGCCGCGTGGCTGGAGGCGAGCGAAGCGCTGGAGATGGTCGAGGCCTGACCTTATCTTGCCGTCACCCCGGACTTGTTCCGAGGTCCACGGAGCCGCGTGAGCAACGCCTGTACGTCTCGCGGAAGGGTGGATGCCGGAACAAGTCCGGCATGACGTTCAGGAGGGGTCGAACTCAACCGTCAGGTTCATCGCGAAGATTCCCTCAAGCCGCAATTTGCCCTCGGGCCCTGCCGCACGGCGCAATCCGGGTCGCTTGAGCACTGCCTTGCAGATCGCCGGGATCATCTGCTGGTTCATGTACAGCCCGAAGCACTGGTGCATGCCCCAGCCGAAATTCATATAGGTGTAGTCAGGCCGGTCGAGCCGGAATTTGGTCGGGCTGGCGACGCGCCGCCCGTCGAACATCGCTGACCGCGTCGCCGCCATCACCCGCGTGCCCGCCGGGATGATCCGCGCCCGCATCGTGCCGCCGGCGATTTCGTAATCAGCCGAGCAATCGCGGAACAGGCCGGGGGTCAGGGGATAATAGCGGAGCGCCTCGAAAACGTAGCGGGAGACCAGATCATCATCGTCGGCCCGCGCCGCCGCCTGCGCACCGGCCAGCTCGGCCGGCCGGTCGAGCAGCACGTCGAACAATTGCGGAATGATCATCGGCGGCTGCGGCAGCCCGCCGACGATGAAGCCGATCATGTTGTTGCGGATGCCGTCGTCATCCATGCCGGGCGTGCCGATGTCCTGGAGCTCGAGGCAGCGTTCGAGCACATCGTCATGCTGGCCCCGCGCGCCCTTGCGATCGGCAATGCATTTCTCGACCCGCGCGCGCATCGCAGCCGCGACCGGGCGCACCTTTTCCTCGAACACGGGATCGTTCGCCATGTCGGCGAACATGAACTGGAACAGCAGCCGGGCCTGGTCCGAAAACGCCGTCACGTCATCGGCCGGCGTCCCGAAATAACCGCTGAAGAAGCGCGTCGTCAGGTCCTGGGTCAGCTCCATCGCGAGATCGACCTTTCCGGCCGGCGCTGCCTTCGCCATGGCGGCTTCGGCCATTGCCTCGACCTCGGGGCGGATGCGCGTCAGTGCTTCGGCGCGCGGCGCCGCGAGGCGCATCGAGCTGCGGTCGCGGGTGGAATCCGGCGTGTCGCGCATGCCGAGGAAGATATTGCCGCCGTCCATCAGCAGGTTGAGCTTTGGCGCATAGATCACGTCGAAGACATTGGGATGAGTCAGCACCTCGGCGACATCGTCGAACCGGGTGACGAGCGCGAACTTCCTGCCCTTGAAGCTGACCACCAGGATCGGCGCCAGGTTCCGGGCGATCCGGAACACAAGCTCCATATGGCTCATCAGCCATCCGCCGACGGCGGACATGACGCGATCGGCGAAGCTCTTTGGCTGGGTGCTCATGCAGGCCTTTCGATCAGATCGGGTCGATCAGGTTGGATCGACCGTCCCCATCGCCAGCATGCGGATTGCGTTCATGCTCGGGATGAAGAAATATTCGCCGCCCCGGGTGGTCACGAATTCGGGCAGGTCGGCAGCGATGAAGGTCGTGGCATTCGCCGGGCCGGCGGGAATGACATGCTTGGTCGATTGCGCGCGGCTGCCGATCAGCGGGCAGGTATCGTTGCCGGCCTCGAAATCCAGCCCATAGCTCATCCATTGCTGCTGGATGAACTCGAACTGGCGGAAGATGCTGGTGCAGATCGCCATGAAGATGACCCCGACCTCGCCGCCCGCCTCCTGATAGGGCAGGCCGCGCCGCAGGATTCGGCGGCGGTTGGTGAGCGTGGTCGAGCCGACCGTCGGGCTGAGCTGCGGATCGAGCATGTCGCGCGGATTGGCGCGGCGGATATGCGCGCCGAACGGGCATTTGCCACCGTCGAGATCATCGCCGTAGCGGAACCCGGTGAGCAGCTTGCTATACTCGGCAAGCCGCTGCGCTTCCTTGCTGTCGCGCGGTTTTCGCAGCGCGATTTCGAGGCAATCGGCATAATCATGCATGATCTTCTGATGATCGGCCCAGGTCGGCGCAGCGATCAGCGGTACGCCCGAGCTCCAGCGCCCGACCATCTTGGCCCGCACCGTCTCGCTGGCTATTTCGTCATCGGTCTCGCCGGTCACCTGTTTCCACAGATCGGCCTGGCGCTTCACATTGGCCTTAAACGCCGGCACGTCCTGGCGGAGCTTGCGATAGACCATGAAGGTGCCGTTGCGGACAAAGCCGGCGGGCTGCGTCGCCACCGGGAACTCCTGGCCTTCGTCGACCTGGCCGAGGATGAATTCGCCGGTCTCGAGCGCCGACCAGCTCGTCGCCTCATCATAGACGCCGCGCGCGATCTTGCCGCCGCCGATCGCCGCCAGCGCCTCCGCCGCCGGCTCGAACTGGCCGCGGAACACGGGATCGCTGATGCCGTCAGTAAAGCCGAAATGCTCCTTGGGCAGCGATACCATCGCGCCATCCGGACCAAGCGGCGCCATCAGCGCGCAGCTGTCCTGCCAGCGGCTCTTGCCGTCATCGCCATGCCCGTCGAGCAGCGAGACCCCGCCCTTCGACTCAGTCGCCAGCTTTTCGAGCCAGTCGGTCCATTCATCGAGGATCGGCAGCGGCTTGCCCGCTGCGTCGGCGCCGACACTGAGCGACACCCAGATATGGACCTCGCGGTGGCGCTCCTTATGCTCGTCGCGCCAGATCGGATCCCAATGTTCGGGCGCGCTGCCGCCGACATCGCCGAGGATTTCCGAGCGGCAATGCATGCCGTCAATGAACTCGTCAGGCAGCTGGCGGAGAGTCGAGGTCGGCAGATCGAGCGCGCGCATGCCGAGATAGGAAAAGGCGATGTTGAGGGTGATCGCCGGCTTGATCACCACGCCGGTACCCTCGTCCTTGTCCCAGGGCTGGGCGGTCGTCACGCGCGGGCGCACGCCCTGGATGAAGGCGCGGCCGGCACCGGGGCGCATGATGTTGAAGAACAGATGCCGGGTGAACGGGAAACCGAAGCGGCCATAGGGCCGGTGGATGTTGCCCTGGATATCGGCGAGATCGAGCTGGATCATTTCGGCGCCTCCAGCGCGGGAGCGTGGAATTCGCCGGGCGGCTGGGTCGGCTTCTGCAGGTCGGCGGGTTGGACGGCCTGAAGAAAGGCGCCGAAGCGGGCATGGAGCGCCGCTGCATCGAGCCCCTGGGCCTCGATCGCGAGCCGGGTGAAATGCTGCTGGACGAACAGGCTCTTCAGGACCGAAGGCAAATCGCTGCCCGGCGCTGTCGGGAAGGGTTTCAGGCCCTTGTTCATGAAATAGCGATAGGCAATCCACGCCGCGATCGCGACCAGGACCAGCAGCGCGAGCAGGCCGATGCCGAAGCGCAGCGCGATCCAGCTTGCCCAATGCTGGACCCGCCCGTGCAGGTGAAACGCCGACAGGACGATATCGAGCAGCAGCGCAACCGCCCAGGCGCAGGCCGCCCACCCGATCGCCTTCACCGCGAAGGTCACGAGGTTGAACGCGCTCGCCTTTTTCGGCGTGCCCGGCTTGGCCTTCAATTCGTCATGCGCCCAATAGTCGTTGAACGGCATGGTCGTCTCGACCTGGCAGCGGCGGATATAGCCGTGAAAGGCATCGGCGCTGGTGATGCCGTCAAAGCCGACGCAATGTCCGAAGATGATGGTGAGATCGTCCTGCATCGTCGCCCATAGCGCATCGGTATAGGCGCGGAGCGCGGCATCGCCATCTCCATTCTTGGCATCGATATCGGCGGCGAACAGCAGATAGGGCCGCGCGAACCGGTCGACCGGCTGCGGCACCAGCGGATCGATCCCCTTGATCGCGGCGACCAGGCTGTCCCCCGAATTGCGGCCGTTGAAGGCCGGCCCGTCAATGATGACGAAGCGCGCGAGATGGTTGAGCGTGTTGCGCGAAAAGGGCGAGGGCCACGCATCATCGGGCGATGCCGCAGTCTGCTTGCCGGTCGGCGTCAGCGCAAGCTTCTGCGCGAGCTGGGCGCGGTGCGAGCGCGAGCGGCCGGGGATCTTGTCCTGGATGAAATCGGTGCGAACCGGGGCGAGCACGGTCAGGAAATAATGGCCGCCATCGAAATTGGGCATGTCAGCTCCCCCGCTTGGCGGCGAGCGCGTCAATGAATTCGCGCCGTGCCGCATCGGCGCTGCGCGTCGCGATCGACGCAATCGGCGCGTAGCCGGGCGATGCGAGCGAGTTGGCCAGCTTCGCCGTGGCCGCACGCCACGCAACCGCGAACGCCTCGACATTGCCGCCACGGTGAATCTCGGCGAGATCGAGCACTGCCTCGCGCACTCTCAGCGCCGCCTTGATGTCGCGCTGCGCCGCGCCCGGCGTCGCGTTGTAATAGTAAGCGGTCTGGATCTGGTTGGTGCCGATATAGGCCTTGAAGCTCGAGATCGGGATCGAGTGCGGGTATTTGGTACTGGCATACCAGAACATGTCGAGCCCGCTGGGGATGCCATCGGCAAAGGCATCGATATACTGATCCCAAGTGCCGTTGAAGTTCGACAGGAACAGCATGTAATCATTCTCGAGTGCCGGCAGACCCTGAGGCGCGCCCAGGGTTGGATCAGGCCATTGGTTGCGGCGGATGATCACCCACCGCGCGAAATGAATGAGCTTCAGCCCAAGCAGGCCGGACAGTCGCGACGGCATCGCGCGGGCAGCCATGAAGATCAGGACCTGCAGCCAGGTGAGCGACGGCCGCATCGGCGTCAGCACGTTCATGCCGTAAGCCTTGCCCGCGATATTCGACATAGCCCGACCCCCAAGCCCGATCCAGCCAAGGTGCCGCCGGGCCCGCGGGGGCGCAAGGGGGAATATAACCAGAGCGGCGGCGCCTGAGCGCAGGCCGCGAAAAGGATGGTGCGGACGGTCGGGCTCGAACCGGCACACCGATTAAGGAACGGGATGTTGAGAGTGACTCACCACATCCTGCCGGCGAACTCGCGAAGAGGCGACGCAAGCTTGGGTAGCCCCAGCTTCAGCGAGTAACCGGCAGGCGCCGCGTGGTGGCAGCTGGGACAGTTTGGCGTGAACTCACTTGCGATGTCCGGTGTTTCACCGTACAATTTGAAAAATAAGTGAGGTTACTATGCCACAGCCATCCAGCCGATCCGCCCGGATCGAAGCCAGAATCGCGCCGGAGGTTCTGGCGGCCGTCAAGCGTGCCGCCGAGATCGAGGGGCGCAGCATCAGCGATTTCATAGTCGATGCGGCGCGCCATGCGGCCGAACGCACCATCGAAGAAGCGCAGATTATTCGGCTGTCGCTGGCCGACCAGGAGCGGGTGGCCAATGTGCTGGCCAACCCGCCTGCATCATCGCCCGCGCTCGAGCGGGCAATGGCTGCGCATCGCGACCTGATCCTCGGGAGCGAATGACCTATCGCATCACGCTTCTCGGGAAGCAGGATCGGGCTGCCTTCGCCAGCGGCTCGGAACCACTTGACCGGTATTTCCGCGAACGTGCGACCCAAGATGTACGTCGCCGGGTCGCTTCCTGTTTCGTGGCGATTGACGAGACGGAAGCAGCCGCGGGCTTCTACACAATCGCCGCTACCTCGCTGGTCCTCGACAAGCTGCCGCCCGAACAAGCGAAGCGCCTGCCGCGCTACCCCGTGGTCCCGGCGGTGCTGCTGGGAAGGCTGGCTGTCGCGAGCACGCACCAAGGCAAACGGCTGGGCGGCGCGCTCGTCGCCGACGCGTTGCTGCGTGCGACGCAATCCGAGATCATGGCCTATGCCATGGTCGTCGAAGCCAAAGACGAACAGGCTGCTCGCTTTTACGAGCATCTGGGTTTCTTGAGAGTGGGTGACGACCGGCTCCGACTTATTCGGGCCCTGTAAGCAAGGAACGCAGAATCGATTGAGTTCATGAACAGCCTATAAGCCGGGACGCGGCGCGTTGACGGGTACGTTGGCCGCCTCCTGTCCAGGGCACCGATGGCCACCATGCTGCGCGGATGCGCCGCATTCCGCCAGGACGGGAGTTCGCCGGGTTCGGCTCATGCCCCGCGACGGGGTTCCCATCGCCGTTCGGCGATCTTGTTGAGTGCTGCCAAGAGGATGGTGCGGGCGGTCGGGCTCGAACCGACACTCCGATTAAGGAACGGGATTTTGAGTCCCGCGCGTCTACCAATTTCACCACGCCCGCATGCCGATCGGCAATAAGGCGCTGACCGACAGAGCGGAGGCCTATATGCGAGCGCCCAAAGGATTTCCAGACAGGAAATAGGCGTGGCCGGCACCTCCCCTTGGGCTGCGGGGAACGGCATCCGTCCTGCTGCCGCGCATGTTTTGCGCAACGCACGATCGCTTTCGGGAAATGCGCAGGCGTTGCGGTGAGAAGCTTGCCATCACCCTTGCAACGCGATTTCATATGCGCCAATCACCGCTCATACGCACCAATGATAGGGGCAGACTGGAGTGGAACCTGACAACGCTGTCACCCCTGGATGGCCGCGACCTGCTTTCCTCTCCCTCCCCGGCGACCATAATCCCTTCGCCTCCCGCGCCAATTCACGGCGTGCCTGCCATCACAAGGAAGCCATATGAGCCTGCTTCGCATCCTCCTCACCGGTGCCGCCCTCTGGCCCGCTTTCCCGGCGGCGGCGCAAGGGCTCGGAACGATCGATCGCAATGGCGCGCTTGTTTCGGTCGAGAGCTACGGCCCGAACATCGTGCATGTGACGATCGCGCTCGATCCCGCGCTCGTCCGTGCGCCCGCCGGCTTCGGGATCAACGGCAAGGCCGATGCGAGCGGATGGACTCATCGGGCTGACGCGTCCGGCGACATCTATGCGTCGCCCAGGCTCACCGTGACCGTCGCGTCCCAGCCCTGGCCGAAGCCGCCGAGCCAGATGGAGCGCTATTTCGCGCCCTCGCTTCCGCCGGTTGCGCTGACCATCGCCGGCGCTGACGGCCACGCGATCACCGCGATGACCGGTTGGGAAATGGCGCCGCAAACGGTCAATGGCGAGAAGACATTCCGCGTCGGCGCGACTTTTTCCGACAGCGCCGACACGCATTATTACGGGCTGGGCCAGAACCAGGAAGGCATTCTCGACCTTCGCGGACGCACGATCGATTGCCGGCATTATTATGATGCGCCAGCGGGCGAGCAGGTCTGCGTGCCGTTCCTCGTCACCAACAAGGGCTATGGCATCGTCTGGGACAACCCCTCCCCCACCATCGTGTCGCCGGGCCTCAACAACCACACCCAGTTCCAGTCGAGCGTCGGCGAGCGCGTCTCCTTCTTCGTCATCACGGGCGCGACCACCGACGAGCTCTATGCCGGCTATCGCACGCTGACCGGCGAGACCCCGCTGCCGCCCAAGGCAGCGTTCGGGCTGATCCAGAGCAAGGCGCGCTATGAAAGCCGCAAGGAGCTGATGGATGTCGCCGACGGCTATCGCAGCCGCGGGCTTCCGCTCGACGTGATGGTGCTCGACTGGTTCTACTGGACCCGGATGGGCCAGCTCGACATCGACCGCGGCCAGTTCCCCGATCCGGCGGGGATGAACAAGGAGCTCCATGATCGCGGGCTTCACTCGATCATCAGCGTCTGGCCGCGTTTCGAGCGTGAATCGCGTTACTATTCAATGCTCGCGGCCAAGGGCTGGCTGCTCCATGACAAGGACGGCAATGTCGTCGACGGCCTCGCCGTCCGCTCGGACCGCGCGGGCGCGCTGCTCGACGTGACCGTGCCCGAGGCTCGCTTATGGTTCTGGGACAGGATCCGCGACAATATCGCGAGCCAGGGGTTCGACTGGTTCTGGCTCGACGAGACCGAGCCGGATCTCGTCCCCGACGGTTATTTCTACGCGCTCGGCTCGGGCGACCGCTATCATAACCTGTTCCCGCTGCTCCACACCGGCGGCGTCGCCGAGGGTTCGGCGCGGGATCGGCCGGACAAGCGCAACCTGATTCTGGCGCGCGCCGCCTATCTCGGCGCGCAGCGCAACGGCGCAATCTTCTGGTCGTCGGACGTCAACGCGACCTGGGAGGCGCTCAAGCGGCAGGTGCCGACCGGACTCGACATGACCGCGAGCGGCATCGCCTATTGGAGCAGCGACACTGGGGGCTGGCAGTGGCCGAGCGGCCCGAAGGCGCAGCATCCGGTCCTGCTCGATCCGGCCGGCGCGACCGCGATGGGGGCCGACTATACCGATTATCCCGAGCTGTTCGCGCGCTGGTTCGCCTATAATAGTTTCACGCCGACACTGCGCATCCATGGCAATCGCCCGGCGACCGCCATCTGGCAATATGGCGCGGCGGCCGAACCCGTGCTCGCGAAGTTCCTGCGGCTTCGCTACGCCCTGATCCCCTATCTTTATTCGCTCGGCCACCAGACCTACCGGACCGGCGCGCCGTTCATGCGCGGCCTGTTCATGGATTTCCCGAACGACCCGAAGGTCGCCGCCATGGGCGACGAATATATGCTCGGTGCGGCATTCCTGGTGGCGCCGGTGACCGAGCAGGGCGCGACCAGCCGCGAGGTCTATCTGCCCGCCGGCGCCGACTGGTATGATTTCTGGACCAACGAGAAGCATATCGGCGGTCAGACGGTGACGGCGGCTGCGCCGATCGACCGGATTCCGCTGTTCGTCCGCGCCGGCTCGATCGTGCCGATCGGCGCCCAGATCCCGAACACCGGCACGCGGCAGCCGCTCAAGAGCATCCGCGTCTATCCCGGCCGCGACACCACCCTCACGCTCTATGACGACGACGGAGTCACCAACGCCTATCGCAAGGGCGGCGATGGCACGCTGCTCCGGTGGGATGACGCGCTGGGCAGGCTGAGCGCCGCCGGCAAGCTTCCGACGGGCCAGGACGCCGCCGCGCTCGTCCATGTCGTCAAGGCGGGAGAAGCCTTCGACGTGCCGTGACTGGCGGAGGTGCGGGTCAATCGCCCGAGCCGCTTCGAAGAGATGAAAAGCTGGACGCGGCCGATCTCGGTCGCTTCCGGCGGCTTGCCCGTCACAGGCTCCGAGTCAGATTGCATTGGCGAAAATTAAATTGCATATATGGGAAGACGGCAAAAAAGCCGACCTGGGAGCGGGACGCAACGATGAAGGCTGTAATCTGCCCCGAACCGTACAGCCTCATGATCGTCGAACGGCCTGCGCCCCAAAGGGGCGAGGGCGAAGTCCTGGTGCGGATACGAAGGGTGGGGCTGTGCGGCACTGACTACCACATCTTCGAGGGCCGCCATCCCTATCTGATCTACCCGCGGATCATGGGCCATGAGCTTGCCGGCGAGGTTGAGGCGGCGCCGGCCAGATCGGCGCTTCGTCGCGGCCAGATCGTTGCGATCAATCCCTATCTCGCCTGCGGAACCTGCATCGCCTGCCGCAAGGGCAAGGCCAATGCCTGCGTCAAGATTCGGGTGCTGGGCGTCCACGCCGACGGCGGCATGTGCGAGTTGCTCGCCGTTCCCGAACGGGCGGTGGTGGATGCCACCGGCCTCAGCCTCGACCAGGCGGCGATGCTCGAATTCCTGGCGATCGGCGCTCACGCCGTGGCGCGGGCCGGGCTTAAGGCTCGCGATCGGGTGCTTGTTGTCGGCGCGGGCCCGATCGGCATCGGCGTGGCCCTGTTCGCGCGGCTCGAAGGGGCGAAGGTGACCCTGGTGGATACGCGCCCAATCCGGCTCGCTTATGCGCGCAAACGGCTCGGCTTCAAGGACACGATCGAAGCCGGACCCGATTTGGCGCCGCTACTGGCCGAGCACAACGACGGCGAGATGTTCGACGCCGTTTTCGACGCCACGGGATCGATCACCGCGATGGGGCAGAGCCTCGCCTTTGTCAGCCATGGCGGCACCCTCATATTCGTTGGCGTGGCGCTGGGAAATCTCGTGCTGGCCGATCCCGAATTCCACAAGCGCGAGACGACGTTGCTCGCCAGCCGCAACGCGCTCCCCGCCGACTTCGCACGGGTGATTGCGGCCATGCGGGCCGGCAAGATACCGACTGACGCCCTGCTGACACACAGCTTCGCCGCGGAAGACATCCCCGAACGCCTGCCCGGCCTGATCGCCGATGCGGATCATGTGCTCAAGGCGATCGCCATTTTCCCGGCCGCGCGATGACCCATGATCGCGCCGCCTTGCTCGATCGCCTCGCCCGGAGCGGGCCGTTCGGCTTCGGCGGCTCATCGCTCGGCAATTTGTACCGCGCGATCGACGAGGAGCGCGCCCACGCAACGGTGTATGCCGCCTGGGCTGACGGCGTGCGCTATTTCGACACGGCGCCTTTCTATGGCCTTGGTCTCGGCGAGCGGCGGCTGGGCGATGTTCTTCGGACGCGCAATCGCAACGACTTTATCCTGTCCACCAAGGTCGGCCGGCTGCTGGTGCCGGGCGAAGCGGCGCCGGAGAAGTTCGGGTTCCGCTCCCCGATGCCGTTCGATCCGGTCTTCGATTACAGTTATGACGGCGTGATGCGCTCGGTCGAGGCGAGCCTTCATCGCCTCGGCCTGGCCCGTATCGACATTCTGTACATGCACGACCTTGGCCGCCTGACTCACCGCGACAATCATGACCGGCACTTCCGACATGCGGTCGATGGGGGCTTTCGGGCTATGGCCGACCTGCGCGACCAGGGTATCGTCGCGGCGATCGGTCTTGGCGTGAACGAGGTCGAGATATGCGCCGAGGCCCTGCCCCGTGCGGACTTCGACCTGTTCATGATCGCCGGTCGCTATACCCTGCTCGACCGGAGCGCGGGCCCGTTCTTCGACGATTGCCGGCGTCGGGGAATCGGCGTGGTCGCGGCCGGGGTCTTCAATTCGGGCGTGCTTGCGGCCGGCATCGCCAAGGGGGTGCCGCGCTATGATTACGAGGCCGCGCCGGATGAAGTGATGCGGCGCGTGGCTGCCATAGAGCGGGTGTGTGAGCGCTTCGACGTCCCGTTGCCGGCCGCCGCGCTCCAGTTCGTGAAGGCGCATCCCGCGGTGACCCTGACTGTCGTCGGGACGGGCAGGCCGGCACGCGTCTCGGAGACCGTCGACCTCGCGCGCAGGCCGATTCCGGACGCGTTCTGGATGGCGTTGCAGGCCGAGGATCCGATTGCGGCCGGAGGAGCGGTATCGGCCGATATGTTCGCCTAAAAAAACGATTATGTGGGAGCAGGAACAGTGGCGGCGACAGTGAACCAGGCGGCGCCGGCAGGCGCCGGTGAGGCTGGCCAGGGCTTCATCGCGTCACCCTATCGATGGGGCTTCGCGCTTGTCGTGAGCCTGTTCTTCCTCTGGGCGCTGGCGAATAATTTCAACGACATCCTGATCCGCCAGTTCCAGAAATCCCTCGGGCTCAACCGGGCCCAGGCGGGCTTCATCCAGTTCGTCTTCTATATCGGCTATTTCGTCGTCGCCATCCCGGCCGGATTGCTGATGCGTCGCTGGGGATACAAGGCCGGCATCCTGGTCGGGCTGGGATTGTACGCGACCGGCGCGCTGCTTTTCTATCCCGCCTCGCTCATGCTGAATTTCGGCATGTTCCTGTTCGCGCTCTTCGTGATCGCGGCGGGTGCCGCCTGCCTGGAAACGACGGCGAACGCCTATACCGGCGCCTTTGGCGATCCGGCCACCGCGGTGCAGAGGCTGAACCTTGCCCAGGCGTTCAATGGGCTGGGCGGCTTCATGGCGCCGATCATCGGCGGACTGCTGATCTTTTCCGGCGTCGAGCATTCGGCGACGACTCTTCGGAGCATGACCGCGGCCGATCTGGCAGCCTATCGCGCAAGCGAGGCGGGGACCGTGCAACTGCCCTATATGCTGCTTGCGGTCGCGGCGATCGCGGTCGCGACGGCGGCTGCGCTGGCACGCATGCCCGAGGGGCGCTCGGAAACGGATGCGCCGCTGCGCGCGCAGGTCGCGGGGCTCATCCGCCATCGGCCGCTGATCGGCGCGGTCATCGCGCAATTCTTCTATGTCGGCGCTCAAGTCGGGATCTGGAGCTTCTTCATCGACTTCGTGAAGGACGTGACCCCCCAGGTGTCGGAACGCCATGCCGCCTTCCTGCTGTCCACCAGCCTCGTCCTGTTCATGATCGGTCGGTTCACGGGAACGGCTCTCATGTCGCGAATCCGGCCGGCACGCCTGCTGGGCGCCTATGCGGCGGCCAATATCCTGCTCTGCGCCGTCGCGGCGACCGGCTCGGGCTGGCCGGCGCTTGGCGCGCTCATGCTGACCAGCTTTTTCATGTCGATCATGTTCCCGACGATCTTCGCCCTGGGCGTCGAGGGCCTCGACTCCACCAGACCGCTTGGATCGTCCTGCATCATCATGGCGATCATCGGCGGGGCGGTCTTCCCGCCGCTGATGGGACTGATTGCCGTGCGCATGGGAGGCGTCCCGATCGCGCTGCTCCTGCCGCTTGCCTGCTTCGTCGTCATCGCCGGCTATGCGCGGCTGGTGCGGCGCGCAGAGGCTATTCGTCCTGATGGCCCAGCGTATCCGAAATCCTCGTGACGGCTGCCCGCAGCATCTCGCGGGCCGCATCGGGGCCTATTTTCTGGGAGCCATCGATGATTTCCAGAAAGGGGATGGTCAGCGCAGCGGCCACCCGGCCATCGAAGCCGAACACCGGAAAGCTGATGTCGGTTACGCCGTGGGTGATCGGGCTCTGGCGATTGTCATGGCCGCGCGCATGAATGGCGGCCAGCCGCTCGTCGAGCCAGGGGCGATCGACCGGAGCCCCCTGCTCCGCCTCGGCCGCGGCGATGATCTGGTCAGCGCGCTGCGGATCCGAAAATGCCAGCAGTACCTGGCCGGAACAGCTCTTGATGATGTCGACCCGGGCGCCAACCCGCACCGAAAAGCCGCGGGCGCCCGGTTGCTGTTCGCAGGCAATCACAAGGCCCTGTGCGCCATTGGGCACGACAAGGTGGCAAGACTGCTCCGCTTCGAGCGCAAGCCCCTGCATTTCCGGCAGCGCCGCCCGGACCAGATCCTGGGCAGGCGTTGCGCGATAGGCCATGTCGAGCAGTTTATAGGTGACCGTGTAGCGATCCGTCCTGACCGATTTGCGAAGATAGCCAAGCTGTTCAAGCACGATGACGATCCGGAACAGCTCGCCGACCGAACGATCGAGGCGCACCGCCATTTCACTGACCAGCGCCCCTTCCGGATGGTCGGCGAGCAGCTCGATGATCTCGAACGCTTTCTCGATCGCCGGCGCCGCATAAGTGCCCTTGAGCCCGGAACGCGCCATTCGATCTCCACCACGCCGCAAGCGCCTTTGATGCGCTGGCCGCCCACGCGCTGTAAAGCCCGGGCGCGCCGCGGCCACCAATTCATCCGACAAGGACGAGGCTGATGACGCATCCGGACGGAAGAACCGGTCAGTTCAGCCGCCGGCAAGCGCTGATGGCCGGCGCGGCGGTGATATGCGCGGCGACGCTGACATCTTCGGGCGCCGGGGCAGCCGCGATCGTGCCGGATCTGGTCATTCCGCTGGCCGGCGGCGTGATCGAAATCGTCGCGCTGAGCGATCGTGCGGTCCGTGTCCGATTCACTGAGCGCGCGCGGTTACGGCCGCCTGAAAGTTCCATCCTGAAGCCGATCGTGAGACGCCCCGGGGTCCGCCAGGAGGATCGCGACGGCGTGACCCGACTGTCGCTGCCCAAGCTGACCTGCGAATGGTCTGCACAAAGCGGGTGCCTGAGCTTTTTCGACGCTGCGGGCCGGTTGCTGCTGCGCGAGGCGGCGGGAACGCGGACACTCGTGCCGGCGACGCTGGGATCAGAACGGGTATTCGCGGTATCCCAAGGTTTTGAATCCCCTGCCGGAGAGCGCCTGTTCGGCACTGGTTGCTTCCAGGACGGCCATCTCGATCTGCGCGGCCTGCCCCGGCGCCTCACACAGGTGAACACCCAGATCAGCCTGCCCTTTCTTCTCTCCAGCCGAGGCTATGGGTTGCTGTGGCACAATAGCGGAATGAGCGAGCTCAACCCGCCCGGCGCCATCATCGCACTGCGCAAGGCGGCCACCGGCGAACGAGCGGCGGCCGACGTCACCACCTCCGCCGGCAATGCGCGCGTCGCGCGGCAGGAGGCGAGCTTCGAGGCAAGGTTCACGCTCGAACGGGATGGCCGCTACGCTTTCCTGCTTGATGTCGGGAAGAAGATGGCCTCGCGCCACCATGTCGAAATCGACGGCCGCGTCCTCGAGGATCATGCCAATCTCTGGCTGCCGCCGACGACGAGTTTTCTGACCGACTTGAAGGCCGGCGAGCATCAGGTGCGGGTGATCGCCAATGCCGACGATGCGCCGACGCTTGCCTTCGGCCCGCTCGAGGACCGCACGGTCTGGCGCTCGCCGGTCGCCGACGCGATCGACTATGTCGTGATCGCCGGCCCCACCGCAGCGGAGATCATGGCCGGCTATCGCGATCTGATCGGCCCGGCCCCGATGATGCCGGTCTGGGCGCTTGGCTATCTTCATTGCCGAGAGCGCTTCCATTCGTCGGACGAGATTCTCGCCACCGCCCGCGAATTCAGGGCGCGGCGCCTCCCTGTCGATATGATGGTCCAGGACTGGCAATATTGGGGGAAATATGGCTGGAACGCGATGCGTTTCGACGAAGACCAATCCCGATCCAGCCGGGCTGGTGAGGGATCTGCACGCGCTTGACATGCGTCTGATGCTCTCGGTCTGGTCGAAGGTCTCTCGCGACACCGAGCTCGGCAAGGAAGTCGCCGCCCGCAATTTCTACATTCCCGGCACTGACTGGGTGGACTTCTTCAACGACAAGGCCGCCACTTTCTATGCCGACAACCAGAACCGGCGGCTCGGCTCGCTGGGCATCGACGCCTGGTGGCAGGACGCGACCGAGCCGGAAAATGACGATCTCGTCGGGCGGCAGACTGCCGCCGGCCCAGGCGAGCTGGTCCGCATCGAATATCCGCTGCACGTGTCGCGCGCCGTCTATGAGGGCCAGCGCAGGGCATTCCCCGACCGACGCGTGATGATCCTCACCCGGTCAGCCTTTCCCGGCCAGCAGCGTTACGGCGCGGCCACCTGGTCAGGCGATATCGGCAATGACTGGGAGACGCTGAAACGCCAGATTCCCGCGGGACTGAACATGGCGGCGGCGGGCTATCCATGGTGGACGGTGGACGCCGGCGGATTCTTCCGCCCGGGGCCGGGCCAATATACTGACCGGGATTATCACGAGCGCTTCCTGCGCTGGTTCCAATACGCCACCTTCCTGCCGCTGCAGCGCGTCCATGGCTATATGACCGACACCGAGTTCTGGCGTTACGGGGACGAGGTCGAGACGATCGCGCGTTCCTGGCTCGAACTGCGCTATCGGCTGCTGCCCTATCTCTATTCGCTGGCGGCGGAGGCGAGCCGCGCCGGGATGCCGCTGTTGCGGCCACTCGTGTTCGATTTCCCCGACGACCCGACCGCGCTCGACCAGGCGCACAGCTACATGTTCGGATCGGCCTTCCATGTCGCGCCCGTCCTCGCGCCGGGCGTGTCGGACTGGCGCGCCTACCTCCCGGTCTCGACGGGCGGCTGGCATGATTTCTGGACCGGCGAACGTCGTAACGGCGGCGAGTGGCATCAGGTGCCCGCGCCGCTGGCGCGCATGCCGTTGCATGTCCGCGCCGGCAGCATCGTTCCGCTCGGATCAGTGCGGCAGTCCACCGCCGGTGCGCTTGGGCAGGACCTCGACCTCCTGATTTTCCCGGGCCGCGACGGCAGCGCCAGCCTCTACGAGGACGATGGCCTGACCTATGCCTGCGAGAAGGGCGGCTCCGCACGGACAGGCTTCGACTGGGACGATGCGCGCGGCGACCTGGCGATCGGCCGGCGGGACGGCGGTTTTCGCGGGATGCAGCCATCACGACGGTTCAGCGTGCGGCGCATCGGCAAGGGCGCGGCGCCGCTGGACGACGGCCCGCATCACGACATCATCTATTCGGGTCGGCCGGTGACCATCCGGCCCGGCGGCTGAAACGAGGGGATATGATATGAAACGCGCAACCATCCTCCTCGCCGCGAGCATTGCGGCGGGACTCATACCGGGCTCCGCATTCGCTCAGGCCGGGCCGGCACTTGCCTCTCCGGACCAGCGGACGCGCCTCGAGCTGAAGACGGCGGACGGCCTCGGCTATACGCTCACCCGCGATGGGCAGCCCGTCCTTGCCCCCTCTCCAATCGGCCTCTTCACTGATCACGGCGCTCTGGGCGCGGGCGCGCTCCTCGTCACGGCGTCGGAAAAAAGCTCGGTCGATGACAGCTATGCGCCGCTCGCCGGGAAAGCGAGCCGTGTCGCCGATCGCTACAATCAACTGGTGCTTCACCTCAGCCGAGCGACCGACGGCGCCCGGTTCGACCTGGTCCTGCGCGCCTATGACGACGGGATCGCGTTTCGCTTTGTCGTGCCCGCGCAGAAGGGGTTCGAGTCGCTCGACGTCTTCTGGGAATCGACCGGCTTCTATTTCCCCAGGGATTATCAGTGCTGGGGGATGAACTCGGGCAAATACGACAATTCCCATGAAGGCGAGTTCGATCCGGTCAGGGCCTCGGCGATCCGCAACTTTCACCTCTACGACGCGCCGCTCGTCTGCAAGACCGGGGCCGGCGAGACGACCTTCGCTATCGCGGAGGCCGACAAGCGCGACTATGCCGGCGCCTATCTTTCGGGCCGGGGCGACGGGGGCCTGGGCGTCAATGTCAGCCTGACGCCGCGTGCCGACAATCCGCCCGATGCCGGTACGTTCAAGACGGCGGTGCGCGCCAATCTTGCCGGCGGGCCGCTGGTCACGCCGTGGCGCGTGGTGATGCTCGGCGACCACCCCGGCGATCTGATTGCCTCGAGCCTGATCGCGCTGCTCGCAACCCCGTCGGCGGTCGCTGACACGAGCTGGATCAAGCCGGGCAAGTCGGCCTGGGACTGGTGGAACGGCTGGGCGGTCGACATCCCCGATGCCGGCGTGAACACAGCCACCTACAAGGCCTATGTCGATTTCGCCCAGAAGATGAAGCTCGACTACATCCTGATCGACGAGGGTTGGTACAAGGGCAGTTCGGAGATGCCGCGCCCGGCGGATGTGACCGTGCCGGTGCCGGCCATGGATATCCCGGAAATCGTCCACTACGCCGCCGACCGGAAGGTCGGCGTCTGGGTCTGGCTGCACTGGAAGCAGCTCGAGCGCCAGCTCGAACCCGCGCTCGCGCTGTACGAGGCATGGGGCATCAAGGGCATCAAGGTCGATTTCATGGATCGGAACGACCAGGAGATGGTGGGATTCTACCATCGCCTCCTGTCGAAGGCGGCCGCGCATCATCTGATGGTGGATCTGCACGGCGCCTATCCACCCGATGGGCTGGCGCGGACCTATACGAATTTCCTCACCCAGGAAGGCGTGATGGGCGCCGAATATAATAAATGGAGCACGCGGGTCACCGCGACGCATAATGTCACGCTGCCCTTCACGCGGATGCTGCTTGGCCCGATGGACTATACTCCGGGCGGCTTTCATGCGCTGCCGCCCGCTGCGTTTGCGGCCCAGCGCCGCTCGGTGCGGCCCTTCGTCCAGACGACTCGCGGGCAGGCAATTGCGATGTACGTCGTCTATGATTCACCGCTCTCGATGGTTGCGGACAGCCCCGATTCCTACGTGCGCAAGGACGGGACCCTGACCGAGGGGGCTGACGTACTGGCACGCATGCCGACCAGCTGGGACGAAACCCGGGTCCTGATGGGCGACATCGGCGACTATATCGTGATGGCCCGGCGCAAGGGATCGACCTGGTATATCGGCGCGATGACCAACGAGACGGGCCGCACCCTCTCTGTGCCACTGACGTTCCTGCGCGGCGATGCGCGCTTCGTCGCCAGCATCCATGAGGATGGCGCAGATCCCGACCGGCTGAGATCGTCGGAAAGGAATGTTACGGCGCGCGATCGAATAACGCTGAGGCTCGCCGGGTCAGGCGGCGCGGTGGTGGAGCTGACCCTTCCCGACCAGTAAAGCCGCGGCGCGATTCAGCAGCAACAAGGGCTTGACCGTGGAATGCAGGCAGCTGTTTACTCTGACAAGAATATGCCTGCCAGCCGGACTTCAAACAGACGCATTGAGCATGCGCGCGCGCTCTCAACTCCGGTCAGCGCTGCCGCCTACGACTGGAGCCCTCGAAAATGGCGCGCACCCTCGCCGCTTGACGGAACAACTTGTCGGACTAAAGTCCGCCAATCGCGAAGAGCGGCGCCGACCAGGCCGATTGCCCACGGATGTCGCCGCATACGTACGATGACACGGGGGAGGTGACTTGAGGGACTTCGCAGCGACACGCCGGCAGTTCGTCATGGGCACAAGCGCCGTGGCGCTGGCAGCCGGCCTGGCTGGACCGGCATTTGCCCTGGCCCGCCTGTCGACGGCTGCGCCGATTGCATCGCGCCATGTGCTGCTCAAGCCTTCGATCTTTGCCGATGCGATCGCGGCCAATCGCCGCTTCCTGCTGTCGCTCGATCCGCTGCGCCTGTTGCACAATTTCTACGTGTCGGCCGGTCTGCCAGTTCGCGGCCCGGCCTATGGCGGATGGGAGGCCCAGGGCATCGCCGGCCACACGCTCGGCCACTGGATGTCGGCCTGCTCGCTTCGCATTGCCCATGACGGCGATCCGGAACTGGCCGCGAAGCTGGACAGTGCGCTGGTCGAAATGGCGCGAATCCAGGCTGCCCAGGGCGACGGCTATCTCGCGGGCGGGACGGTCGAGCGAAACGGTAAGACGATCGACGGCAAGATCGTCTTCGAGGAGGTCAGGCGCGGTGACATCCGGACCAGGGGCTGGGACCTGAATGGCGCCTGGGTGCCGGTCTATACATGGCACAAGGTTCAGACCGGGCTGATCGACTCCTACAAGGCCGCCGGCAACCAGCGCGCGCTGCCGATCCTGCTCGGCGTCGCCGACTATTTCGGCAGGATCGTCGAAGGCCTGAGCGACGCGCAGGTCCAGCAATTGCTGCATGCCGAACATGGCGGAATCAACGAGGCCTATGCCGAAACCTTCGCGCTGACCGGCAACCCCCGCTGGCTGCGCATCGCCGAGAAGCTGCGCCACCGCGAGGTTCTCGATCCCCTGACCGAACAGCGCGACATCCTCGCCGGCCTGCATGCCAATACGCAGATACCCAAACTGGTCGGGCTCGCTCGTCTGCACGAGCTGACCGGCAACCCCGCCCATGCGACGGCCGCGCGCTTTTTCTTCGATCGCGTTGCCTATCATCACAGCTATGTCATCGGCGGCAACTCGGAACGCGAGCATTTCGGCCAGCCGGACCAGCTCGCCGACCGGCTGAGCACCGCGACGTGCGAGGCGTGCAACAGCTACAACATGCTCAAGCTGACGCGCCATCTCTATGGCTGGCAACCGCGCGCCGCGCTGTTCGACTTTTACGAACGGGTGCAGCTCAACCACATGATCGCGCACCAGCGGCCCGATACCGGCATGTTCGCCTATTTCATGCCCCTCGAAACCGGCGCCCGGCGCGAATTCTCGACGCCTGACAACAGCTTCTGGTGCTGCGTCGGATCGGGAATGGAGAGCCACGCGAAGCACGCCGATTCGATCTACTGGCATGATCCGGCGACCCTTTATGTGAACCTCTTCATTCCCTCCCGGCTTGACTGGCGGGAGCGCGGGCTGACGATCGATCTCGAGACGCGCTATCCGATGGACGGCGAGGTGACGCTCGCCGTCCGCGCCGCCCCGCCGGCCGCCACCGCGATTGCGCTGCGCATTCCCGGCTGGGCGACCGGGGCCACGGTGATGCTCGACGGAAAGCCGATCGAGCCAGCGCGCCGCGACGGCTATGCAGTGCTTCACCGGCGCTGGCGCGCCGGCGAACGGCTCACTTTGTCGCTCCCGATGACGCTGCGGAGCGAGGCGATCCCTGGAGATCCGTCGACTGTCGCTTTCCTGAGCGGTCCGCTGGTCCTCGCGGCTGATCTCGGCCCCGGCGCGGTCCCGTTCGACGGCACGCCGCCCGCCCTGCTCGTGCCGGGCGATGCCACCGCGGTGCCGCAGCCCGTTCCGGGCGAAGCCCATCGCTATCGTCTCTCGCCCATCATGGGCGAAGCGGTGGAGCTGAAGCCCTTCTTCGCGATGTATGATCGCCGGACCGCAGTCTATTTTCGAACCTTCACCGCTGAAAGCTGGGCTGCCGGCAAGGAGGGCTATCTTTCGGCGGAGGCGGCGCGCGCCGATCTTGTCCGCCGTACTGCCGACATTTTCCATATCGGCGAGATGCAGTCCGAGCGCGATCATGGCTTCACGTCGACCGACAGTGCCGCCGGGCAATTCTACGGACGCAGCTCGCGCCGGCTGCCGGCCGGCCAGACGATGCGCTTCCGGATGGCACGGCGCCCCGGAGCAGCCATTCTCCGCGTCACCTATTGGGGCGACGATGTCGACCGTCTCGCGGAGATCAGCGCGGATGGCAGCCCGATCGCGACCGAGCGCCGCGCGGCGCCGGGCAAGAGCGACTGGGTGGTGGTGGATTATCCCCTCCCCCCGGTCACGACGCCGAGCTCCGAGATCGCCTTCGCTGCCCGACAGGGCGACACGGTCGTCTATGACGTGCGCGTGATCGCGCCTGCCGCCAGCTGATCCCACCCACGCGCACCGGGGCGTTGCTTTCACGGTCGCCGCCCAATCCCCACGACATTTCCGCAACGGAGAGAATTGATGCAGAAACCCGGACGTTCCTTCGCCGCAGCCACGCTGCTCCTGCTGGCATCGACAGTCTCGGCATTCGCGCAATCGAACGCCGATGCTCCCATTCCCCTCACGGTGGAAGCAACCAAAGGGGGCAGCAAGATTGATCGCAACATCTTCGGCCAGTTCGCCGAGCATCTGGGCACCGGCATCTATGGCGGCGTGTGGGTGGGCAAGGATTCGTCAATCCCCAACGTCCGCGGCATCCGCAAGGACATCGTCGCAGCCTTGCGCGCGATCCGGGTGCCCGATGTGCGCTGGCCGGGTGGCTGCTTCGCTGACGAATATCACTGGCGCCAGGGGATCGGTCCGGCCGCAAACCGGGCCAGCAGTGTCAACACCAATTGGGGCGGCGCAGGCGAACCGAACACGTTCGGCACCGACGAGTTCATGGATTTTGTCGATCAGATCGGCGCTGAAGCCTATGTCTCGGTCAATGTCGGCTCGGGCACGGTACAGGAGGCAGCTGACTGGCTGGCCTATATGACCGCCGACGCCTCCACCAGCGCCGGCAAGGAGCGGGCCGCCAACGGGCATCCGGCGCCCTACAAGGTCAAATATCTCGGATTGGGCAACGAAAGCTGGGGCTGCGGCGGCTCCATGACGCCCGAGCATTATGTCGATGTGATGAAGCCGTTTGCCCGCTTCACGCACAACTTCAATCCGAAGCAGACCGGCGCTGACGCCATGCAGCGGATCGCGGTCGGACCGAATGGCGACGACACCTCCTACACCGAAGCGGTGATGAAGGCGTACAAGGGGCATGACTGGGCGTGGAGCCTCGAGGGACTTTCCCTTCACAGCTACACGACCGGCGGCTGGCCCCCTTCCTACCCAAGCACGGGCTTCGACGAGGCCGCCTATGCGAAGCTCGTCAAGGAGACGCTCGGGATGGAAGGCCTGATCGCCAGGCATTCGGCGATCATGGACAAATATGATCCCGAGAAGAAAGTGCCGCTCGTGGTCGACGAATGGGGCGTGTGGCTTGCCCCCACGCCGGGCACCAATCCCGGCTTCCTGCAGCAGCAGAATTCGATGCGCGACGCCATCATTGCCGCACTCAACATCAACATCTTCGCGCGCCACGCCGATCGCGTACGGATGACCAATATCGCCCAGATGATCAATGTGCTGCAGGCGATGATCCTGACCGACAAGGAGAAGATGGTCCTCACCCCGACCTATCACGTCTTCAAGATGTACCTGCCGTTCCAGGATGCGACCTTCGTGCCGGTAACCTTCGACGCCGGCACCTATGCTGAGGGCGGCATCCAGCTTCCGCGCGTCGACGCGATCGCGGCACGCGACACCAGCGGCAGATTGTGGATGGCGATCACCAACCTCGACCCGAAGCGGCCGGCAAGCGTGAGGGCGTCGTTCGCCGGCATCCGGGTGCACCGGGCGCAGGGCGAGGTTTTGACCGCGGCGCGGATCGACAGCGTGAACAGCTTCGACAAGCCCGATACGGTGTCGCCAAAGCCCTATTCGGCAAGCGCAAGCAGCGGTGGCGGGGTGACGCTGGACCTCCCGGCAAAATCGATCGTGGTGGTGCAGATCGAATCCTGATCCGATTGCAGGATGAAGTGGCGCGACTTGAAATCGCCGACCCTCGACAGCGCAAGTCCAGCCTTGATTGATCGGGCATCGAGGGTTCAGGGATGAATCGTTTGGCGTTGCCTGGCATCGTTTCGCCAATGAGGCAGGGCTGGTGAGCAGGAGGCGGATTGGATGCCGATCGACAAGGAGGGTATGACGGCGTCCGGAGAGGCTCTCGTGGAAGCCCTGACTCAGGCGCCGAAAGGGTCAGGTCGGCGATTGCGGGGCGCGGTTGCGCATTATCTGGGTACTGCCATCGTGTCCGGGCAGATCGCGCCGGGGGAAATCCTCACCGGCGAAGTCGAGAATGCCGAAGCGCTCGATGTTTCGCGTGGCGCCTATCGCGAGGCAGTCCAGGTTCTCACCGCAAAGGGCCTGGTCGAGAGCCGCCCCAAGGTGGGAACGCGGGTGCTGCCGCGAAGCCGCTGGAACATATTGGACCCGGCAGTGCTCGCCTGGGCTTTCTCGGGCGAGCCCGATCTCGACTTCGTCCGCGATCTTTTCGAATTGCGCGCCATCGTCGAGCCCGCCGCAGCCCGATTGGCGGCCGAGCGGCGCGAGAAGGGCGACATCAAGGAAATGAAGGATGCCCTGGCCAGAATGCGGCGTCATACGCTCGCAAACGAGCTGGGGCGCGCCGCGGACCGCGATTTTCACAATGCGATTTTGTGCGCAACCCACAATAGCGCGTTGATGGCCTTGTCCGCCAGTATCGTCGCGGCCGTCAGCTGGACGACGCAGTTCAAGCAGCGCGCACGCGCCTTGCCGCGTGACCCGGTGCCCGACCATGCGCGCGTGTGCGATGCGATCGTCGCCGGCGACCCTGAGATGGCGAGTGCCACGATGCGGACATTGGTCGATCTCGCGCTCGAAGACACGCGCACGGCGATGTGATGTCGGCCGCTACCGCTCCAGCGCGGCGTCGCCCCAGCTAACCGGATCCGGAAAACGTGTCGCGTCCGCGCTGCGCGCCACCAGTTCGAGCAGTTTCACGCCGCGCACCTCTGCAGACAGAGCGACCGGCGCCTCGCCGTACCGCATCGGCCGGGATTGGGCGAGGAGCTTGCCGTCGCCATAGACGGCGAAGGTCACCGGATGGCTCCGGTCTCGCGCTGAATCGTCGAGGCCAACCATGGAGCTGAATCGCGTAAAACCGGGATTGCGCACCTGAAGCCGCGAATTGGCCAGTACGCCCAATCCAGTGTCGAACCGGTGCCCCGATATCGCCAGCTCCTGGCCGAAGGGCGTGCTGTCGGCCTGCGCACCGCCCCACCCGCCATAGCGCGGGTGCTCGCCGGTGCCGCGCGTGCTCTGCCAGGGAAGGATTGCGCGGTGGATCAGTGGCTCGGCCTCCGGCACCACCACGCCGTCAACGGCCGGATTCACCCTACCCGGCATTTCGGAGAGAAAGAGCCCGTCCGCCAGCCTGCGCTTGCCGCTCGCCGAGAAGATCAGCGTCTCACGGGGCCCAAGCTGCAGCTTTTGTTCGCCGCGGAAACGAAGATGCGCGCCCGTCCACAGATCGGTCAGGTCGATATCGGCGTCGGCGAGCAGTTTGAGATGCGCTGCCGTGAGCACCGCAGCGACCGGCGCGGAGGTGCGGTTGAGGATCGCGACTGCTTTCCCGCCGCCGGCGAGCGTCTTCACCAGGATCGAGACGTCGCCCGAATCATAGGCCGGCACCGCCTGGTTACCGGCGGGATCCTGGTCGAGCGCGATGATCCGGTCATTGCCCAGGATATCGATCAGCGACCTGGGCGCCTTGCGCAGATCATAGCCGATGAACAGCGGCGCATTGACCATTGCCCAGAGCGCGAAATGCGACCGCGCCTCGACGAGATGCTGCTCATCGAACTCCCCGGTGCCGATGAAGAGCATGTCGGGATCGTTCCACGAGCCCGGATGAGCATAAAGCGGGCGCCGGATCACGCTGTCGAGATTGTGGAGCATGCGGCTCCAGTTGGGCGAGATATCCTCGCTGCTCCGCGAGATATTGCCCACGTCCTTCGCCCAGGACCGGACATCGGCCGCGCCCCAGATGCAGATCGAGAAGATATAGTCATTATCCGGATTGTAGCGATCGAGCGCCCGCCCGACCTCCGTATAGAGGTCCCGGACGGCGGCCACGTCAGTGCGCCCGAGCGAATCGACGTCGACCAGCGGCGTGAATGCCCGATATTGCCCAGACTGAACCTTGGGATCGCTCGCGGGCAATCCACGGATGCCGCAGCCATCGACCTTGATCAGGTCGAAACCCCAATCAGCAAAATAGAGGCGGATGTCCTGGTCGACATGACCGAACAAACCCACCTCGCGTTCCGCGACGCTCCCTTCGGGCTGGTTGGGAAAGGTCGACGTAAAGACCTGGCCACAACTGTTGCGGCCGATGTCGGAATAGATTCCCGCCTTCAGGCCCATTGCGTGCAGCCGATCGGTGAGCGGACGAAAACTCGTGCTGCCATCCGGCATCGCCGCCGACGGGAACGTCGCCGTCCGGATCATCATCCGGCCATCGGGCTGGTGACGCTTCAGCCACCAGCCGTCATCGATATCGACATAGCGATAGCCCTTCGCCGCGAGACCGGAATCGACGATGACCCGGGCCGAGGCGAGCAGCTTCTCCTCGTCGATGTCGCTGGTGAAGGCATTCCAGCTGTTCCAGCCCATCGGCGGCAGCGTTGCGCTACCGTGCGTATTGGCGCTCCATAGCCCGGTGGGCGCAAGCGCATCGGCGCTGGCCGCGACCGGCGTCATCGCCAGGGCCGTTGCCGGCAACGCCCATAGCCGGCCAGTCCGCTTCATCGTTGGCTCCCCGCTTTATTGACTGTCAGGTCGAGCCTCATGGCAGTGCTGCCAGGGTGAAGGAATCGACATCGAGATAGCCCGCGCTCGGCCGCGGGTTGTAACAGGAAAGGGCATATTGCTCGCCTTGGAAGGTGCCGGTCCGCCAGGCGAAGGCGAGCGGGAAGCTGCCGCCGAGTGCCTGCCAGTGCCGACCATCGACGCTGTAGGAGAGGACTGCACGATCGCTGGTGAAATCGGTATCGACGCCGATCCACAAACGGGACCCGGCAATCGCCTGATGGGCGACCCGCACATCGATCTTCGGGCCAGCCTCGGTGCTCTCGATCACCGACATGGCGAGATAGGGCTCGCCCGTCGCCGCCCGGCTGGCGGCGATTGTCGCGCTATACTGGCCCAATGTCCCGAAACCGCAGCGATCGCCCGGCCGGACATGCGTGATGTCGAGCTTGACCACCGCGCGGCTCTTCGGGCCCTGCGCCTTTTGAGTCAGGCTGTTGCGCGCCGACCAGAAATCCGGCGCGACGGTCGGCCGCAGCCGCAGATATCCAGGGCGGGCCCGGAGCGACCAGCGGCTGTTGTCGGGATTATGGTTCCATTGCCATTGCAGGCCGAGGGTCGGTCGCGCGAAGGTGTCGGAGGTCGCCGGCTCGGCGAAGGCGAAACCGGCGATCGGCTTGGGCGCGCGATCGGGCACGCGGCCGGGCGACTCCGCCGTTCCCCATACGGGCCAGTCGTCCTGCCAGGAGACCGGGCTGAGATTGGTCATCCGCCCGATCGAACCGGAATCGGCCATGACAAAGCCGAACCACCGTCCATCGGGCAGATCGACCAGAGCGCCCTGATGGCCGCCGGTCTTGTCGTCGATCTGGTTGCGTGTCTCCCACGGCCCGAACAGGCTGCGCGCACGCGAGACGGTGAGGCCGAGGCGCGGCGGAATCGCGTTGAAGATATAATACCAGCCGTCCCGCTTGATGATCTTCGAGCCCTCGGCGCCTTTGATATAGTGAATCTTGCGCGAGGCGGTGACTGCGCTGAAATTCTTGTCGAGCGTCAACAGCGTGATCGTCCCGTCCGAAGTCGCCGAGGTCGCGATATAGCCGGTGCCGTCATCGTCGATGAAGAAGCCGGGATCGAACGCTTCGCGATCGAGCTGGTGATATTTCCAGGGGCCGCGCGGATCGCGCGCGTAATAGACCCGGGTTTTCAGGCCCACCGGCGTCACGACGATGTAGAACATCCCGCGATAATGCCGCAGGCTTGCTGCGTAGAGCCCCTTGCGGTACGCGCTGCCGCCCTTGAGGTCGTAATGCTCGCTTCCCTCGAGCCGCCCGACGACGTGCGCATAGAGCTGCCAGTTCACCAGATCCTTCGAGTGGAGGATGGTGATGCCGGGCACGTTCACAAAGGTGGTGGTGGCGAAATAATAATCACCGCCGACCCGGATGATGTCGGGATCGGGATAATCGGCATAGAGCACCGGGTTGCGGAATGTCCCGTCCCCCTGGTCGGATCGCCAGACTTGAGTCGGTGCGGCGCCGGCCACTGACGCCGCCAGCAGGAACGCACCGATCCGCACGCCAGTTCTCACCGGCTCACGACCGTCTGCTGCCAGGATCCGGCCACGCGGTGATCACCGGTGCGCGCCGAACACCAGGTTTTGGCTGAAGAACGGCATCACATAATTCTGGAACCGAGTCGCGACCGCGCTCGTATGCGTGCCGGAATAGATTTCGAAGCTGTTGGCGATGCGATATGTATCGAGCACCTCATGCAGCTTCTTCGCATCGAAGCGGAGCCCGTCCTGGTCGCCGACATCGATCGAGATCGCTCGGTAGCGTCGCAGATTGCCGATATATTGGTCGACAAAGGCAAGCGGCGCATTGGCTGCCCACTTCGCCAGCACATCAGGCTGAACCGCGCCGTTTCGGGTCGGCAAATCGAGATAGAGCGGCGGGTTCAGGGGATCCGGAGACCAGGCTGCGGCGGTCGCCAGCTGCGCGCGCTGTCCCCAGGAAAGCTTGGTGGCTTCATCAAGCGATTTCACGCCTTCCAGCTCGGCACCGGCCTTGGCGTCGAACTGGCCCGGCTCCCTCGGCGAGAGGCAACAGGGGCTCATGATATAAAGCGCGCCGAACACGTCCGCATGCTTCATCCCGATGCGACTGGCGCCGTATCCGCCCATCGAGTGTCCGACCAGGCCGCGGCTCTTGCGATCAGCGATGGAACGGTAGTGCGCGTCGATATAGGCGACGAGGTCGCGGGACACGAACGTCTCGAAGTCGCCGGTCGTGGCGGAACTCGAATACATCGAGCCGTTATGAATCGTCTTGCTGTCGGGCAGCACGACGATCATCTCTTTCGCACCGTTGGCGAACGCGCCTTCGATCGTCTGGGGAACATGGATTTCGCGGATCCATTGCTCCGCACCGATCGAATAGCCGTGCAGGGCGTAGACGACCGGATAACGGCGATGCGGGCTTTTCGCATAGCTTGGCGGCAGCACGACGAGAACGTCACGATCAGCGCTTTCGCCCTCGAGATTGCCCTCGATCGCCGGCGAATGAACCTTGATCCGTTCGATCGTCACCGGCTTGGCGCCCATGACGGGATCCGGCACGCTGGTCGCGACCTGAGCTGTCGCCGGGATGGCGCCGGCAAGCGCGAACAGGGCGAATGCCACACCCATCGCATGAACTGCCTTCATTCCGACGTCCTCCCTGCCGCGCTTCGCGCGTCTTCCGTTCTTGCCATATTTGTCGGGGTATTTTCTCTCATAGTCAATCTGGGCTCTGATCACGGGCACCCGTTTTTCGGCTGTCTGTGGCGGCTAAAGAGCAGCGGGGAGCATCGCCCACTCCTGCGTGCAGCGCGATTATCGCCCGGACAGCCTGGATTTGCTTCTGTGGCGGGGCAGGACGTGGAGGCAATATAGACTGAGTATAAGGGCGGTGATACCTTCCATGAAAATGCTTCGACTCGCCGATTTTCCGGCGAGGAGCGCCTTCACCAAAGCGGTGCTGACCATCCACATCGCCCCGGCCGCTTCAGTGGCGAGCAGCAGGGCAGTCGTGTCAGGCCGTATCGGGAGCGACTCGGTAGCGCTACCATCTGCCCGGAGGTGAATGGCGAGATAATTGCCGGCGCTCGGCCCCCGCCTTGCGGTTCCGCTGATTTCGACATCGATCATCGAATATCCGGCGCCACCGCCACACTGGCCATTTGCGGTGAAGGTTCAGATCAGCCGCCGCGGAGGAGCTGCATGACGAGCGCGCGGATCCGGCCGTAATTGCCGCTGCGGAGCGGGCCCAGGATACCATGCCGGTCCTCCGGCAGATGCGCCAGCGGGTGGCCTTCGGGTCGAAAGACATAATGGTTGAATAAGGACTGCCACGCGGCTCGCTCGGCGGCTGGGCGATCAGCGATCGCGATCATCGCAAGCAACATCGTGGTGTAGGGCGCATCCGGGCCGATGCTGGAGGCATCCCACCAGTAATTGACCAGAATGTTGAACGGTTCTGTCGCTTCGACCTGATGCCACCAGAGCTTGGGCAGGTAGAGTGCGTCGCCGGGCAAAAGGTCGGCCACGATACGGCGCGCGGCAGCAGCGGCGAAGCGCGGATAGCGCGGGTCATCCGGGTCTGCGCCGGCTGCGAGACTGATCGGCCGGCCTGACATGGTATAGTCGATCGGGCCGATATAAAGGTCCCCGATGGCATCGGGCGGATAGAGCGTGAACCGCCGCCGGCCCGCGATCACACATGCTATGTTGTCGAACGTATCATTGTGGCACGACACGATTGACGCATTGCCGATCCAGATTCGCGGACTGACTGACGACGGAAGTACGGCCACGCGATTCTCGCCGGAAAAGCCGGGCAGATAGATGTCAGTCTCCAGCGAGCCGATATAGACCGTGGGCGAGCCCGGTTGGGCGGCGCTTGCCAATATCCGGTCCAGCGCGCCGGGAAGGTCGATCTCGACCCGATCGAAATTGAAGCCGTCGAGACCTTCCGCGTAGGAATACCGCCCGCCGATCGACTGATCGCCGACGAAAGCTTCCGCCCGTCTGGCGTTGGCGAAACGCCCGAGATAGGTTCGCAGCGCCTCGGGCGAGATCCTGGCTGCGCGCACCGCCGGCCACTCGCTGAAGGCGCCGCGTATGATCACCGGCCGGCAGTGCTCAACGACCTCGCGGCGAAACCGTTCGCCGTCGCTCAGTACCCCGGCGTCGACTTCAGGGACCGCGGCTAGGCTTTCCGTCACGGCGCCCATGATCAGGCGGTCAGGCGCTCGTTGCGGCGCTGCGCCAGAATGGCGATCTGATTCAGCGAAAAGGTCATGCACAACGCCGCCTGCAGATAGCCGCTTCGGAAAAGCGCCAAGATATCGCTATCATCCAGATCATTGAGGTTGTCGCGGCTGACGGTGTAAAGTCCGTCGAGCGAAAGGCGCTCGCCGTCGTCAAACTGCAGGGAGATGTCGATCGGCTCGATCAGCTTGAGCCGAAGGAGCTCCCGGATGAAGCTTTGGGTCGCTTCGACGCCCCCGGCAAGCTGGCCAATGATACGCTGAACCTTGCGGAGTGCATTACTCGGCGTTCCATCTTCTTCGAATAATGCGACCGTCGCGCCGGCTCCGAATCGCGGATGCGCGGGATCGATCGCAATATTTTGTTCGGATGCGAAAAAGCCCTGGCGCTGGAGGTCAAGCGGCTGGAAGCAAGCCCTACCCGCCGCAGCTGACTCTACCAGCACCTCACCGGGCTGGAAGCCGAACAGGGCTGCTGCGTAGAAATCGCCGGTAGCCGAGTCCTTCGCGAAGAAAATCGGACAACTGCTTGCAGCTGCAGGGAATTCGCTGAGGACGACCATGACGAAATGCGGATGCGGCGCACCCGTGTCAATTCGCATCCGAAGATTCCCGTGCGATTCGACGTTCAGCAACTCGAGTTGTTCAGTCACATTGCCTCTCCCTGGGCGAAGGGTCTGCCTGCGCCTTGGCCTCGCGGCAAGTCTTTGGGGCGCCGTGAGCCCTCGCCACGATGCCACTGTGCGTTCCTTGCAACAGGCGGACCACAAGTTTCATTACCCTGACAAATTCCTCTTGATAGCGCTACCTTTGCGCGTTACCTGTAACTTGACCGGAGCGATAGAGTTCGGATTTTGGGAGGATGTTCGCGTACCCTGCGGGGTTCAGGCGTGCCCCAGATTCGTGAGCGCGGTCAAAGCGCAATGGGCAGGTGTGCGGGAGAAACCCGCATCCGCTCTGGAACGAACTGGAGGGGGTTTATGACTCGATTGACTCGATATGTGCAGGCCGGAAACCGCGTCGATGCAAGGAAGCTTTTGCTGACGGCCGCATCCGGCGCGATCGCGCTTGCGATTGTCACTCCCGCCGCGGCACAGGAAACCGCGCCAACCACCTCCGCTACCGATGGCAACCAGACGGAACAGGATGTCATCGTCACCGGCATCCGCGGATCGCTTCAGCGGAACCTGGACGTCAAGCGCGCATCACCTGGCATCGTCGATGCAATCTCCGCCGAAGATATCGGCAAATTTCCGGATTCGAACGTCGCTTCGGCTTTGCAGCGCCTGCCTGGCGTGTCGATCCAGCGCGTTGGCGCGCGCGGCGATGCGAATGGTGTCACCATCCGCGGTTTCGGCGGCGACTTCGTCGATACGCTGTACGACGGCCGTCACATCTCGACTGCGACCGGCAACCGCGGCGTCGACTTCACTACGGTGGGCTCTGATTTCGTCGGCCGGCTGAGCGTCTACAAGACGCCCGACGTCGAGCTCTCCACCAGCGCCATTGGCGGCACCATCGACGTATCGTTGCCCAAGCCCTTCGACCGCGACGGCTTGCACTTGGCGGCGACTGCCTCGGGTTCACTCCAGTCGCGCGCCAAGAATGTGACGGCGACGGGCGGCGCCCTGATTTCCGATACCTTTGCGGACAATACGATCGGCGTGCTGGCGGATGTCGCCTATTCTCGCCGCGACACCACATCGAACCGGGCGTTCATCCCCGGCTGGATCGGGGCCTATTTCGCACCGTGCCAGGCTAATGTGGCCGCGGCATCATGCACACCCACCGCCGATAATACGAGTGCCGCCTGGGCTGATCCCAATAACCGGGACACGGTCCTTACCTGGTTCCCGCAACAACAGGGCATCGAGCAGGACTATAACCGGGATGAACGCATTGACGGCCGCGTTGCACTCCAATGGCGTCCGACCGACACGATGACGCTAACGGTTGACGACAATTTCAGCCGCCAGACCCTGCACAGCACGGCGTACGGCTATGCCGCCTGGTTCAACGGCAGCGATCTTCGCAACGTGAAACATGATTCGAACGGGACGGTGGTTGATTTCAACCAGTTCGGCACACCGATGGATTTCAGCGCCAATGTGTCTCGCAACGTCTACGAGACCAATCAGCTCGGCGCCAATTTGAAGTGGGAAGTGCTCGAACACCTGACGTTCGAGCTGGACGGTGCGATCGCGCGCAGCACGCGCAATCCGGGCAAGAGCGGCTATGGCGACAGCATGGACATTGGATATGGCGGCACCAATGCCGGCAATACCACCGTCCTGGGCGCCAATACCGGCCTGACAATATTGGGGCCGAGCAGCAGCTTCCTGCCGCAGATCCACGACATCGGTCCGTCGGGGAATGTCTCGCGCTTCACTGATCAGACCGTGATCGGTTCGCACGTGATCGTTCGCGGCGCGAACTATAACACCGACCTCGTCAAGCAGGTGCGCGGCGCACTTGGCTGGGAAAAGGACGGCTTCAAGATCAAGCTCGGCGGTCAGTATATGGAGGACCGCCTGTATCAGGAGGCCACCAGCACCTTCTCCAACGGCGTGTTTGCCAGCCGTTCGGGCTATGGCACGCCATCGGGTCGTCCTGGCGGCCCCAACGGCGGCATCGCGCCGCTGCCCGGCAGCGTGTACCAGGGCACGATCGGCACCGCAGGCTGGATCCCTGGTTATTCGGGCAATCTGGGGCCGTCCATCATCGTGTACGACCCGTATCAGGTGTATAAGCTGCTCGAGGCCACGGGTGGCTCGGTTGCGCCGTCCTTCAATCCCGACAGCGTGCTGCAGGTCCAGGAGAAGACCTACGCCATCTTCTTCAAGACCAGCTTCGATACTGAAATCGCGGACATGCCCTTCCATTTGTCGGCGGGCCTGCGCGACGAGGGCACGCACGTAACCACCACGGCGATCGGGCGCCATCTGCTGGGTCTTTCGATCCCTGCGGGTGACCCGACGCTCATCCAGCCTGACCCGGCACTGGGACCGCTCCACGATGGCCGTTCGGCAGCTGTGCCGATCATCCGCTCGTCGAGCTACAATTTCCTGCTGCCAAGCATCGATGCGAAGCTGGAGCTTACGCCCAAGTTGATCTTCAGGCTCGATGCGTCACGGACGCTGACACGCCCGCAGCTCGCGGATCTCAAACCAGTCGTCAACGTCGGCACGCTGCGTGTCGGCAGCCTGTCGGCCAGCGGCGGCAACCCCGACTTGAAGCCGTACCTGTCCGACAATTTCGACGCTGCGCTCGAGTGGTATTATCAGCGCAACTCGTACTTCGCGGTGAACTTCTATCTGAAACACATCACCAACTTCATCGTTGGCGGGGTGACGCAGGGGCCGATCGACAATGTGATCGATCCGAGCACGGGCAAGATCGCCATCTTCAACATCAACGCAAAGGTCAACGGACCGGAAGCCACGGTGAAGGGTGTCGAAATCGCGCTGCAACATGTGTTCGGCGACAGCGGGTTCGGCTTCAACGCCAACGCCACCTTGCCGTCATCCAACCGTCCCTATGATCCCACCAACGTCAATGGCGGGTCGTTCTCGATCACGGGTCTCGCGAAGTCGGCGAACTTCGTCGGCTTCTATGACAAGCACGGCATCCAGATCCGCGGTGCCGTCAACTGGCGTGACACCTATCTGCTGCAGCTGGGTCAAGGCCAGGGCGGCACCTTTGGCGCCGAGCCTGTCTATGTGGATCGCCAGCTGCAAGTCGACGCGTCGGGGAGCTACGACATCACGAAGCAGATCACTATTTTCGGTGAAGTCACCAACATCAACAACTCCACCTACAGCACGCATGGTCGCTTCGATAACCAGGTGCTTGACGTCTACTCCTATGGTCGCCGCTTCACCTTCGGAGCGCGCTTCCACTATTGACCTTCGAACTGTCGGGGGCGCCTATGCAGGCGTCCCCGAATTTTTTACAGGTTTCCATGGTCACTCGCACGCGCAATATCGTAATCGTCGGCGGCGGCACAGCCGGCTGGCTCACGGCGGGAATTATCGCTGCCAGGCATCGCAGCCGGATTCCGCACGATTTCACCGTCACACTGGTTGAATCGCCCAACGTGCCCATCATCGGTGTCGGCGAAGGGACCTGGCCGACACTACGCTCCACGCTCAAGAAGATCGGGGTTTCTGAAACCGATCTGTTTCGCGAATGCGACGCCTCTTTCAAGCAAGGCGCGCTCTTCGCCAAATGGGCCACGGGCGCAGAGGACGACGCCTATTACCACCCATTGATGCTGCCCCAGGGATTCGCGCAGCTGAATCTCGTACCGCATTGGCTCAAGGGCGATCGCGGGAAAAGTTTCTGTGACGCAGTGTGTGCCCAGGGCAAGATCTGCGACGATGGCCTTGCCCCCAAGGCGATCACGACCCCGGAATATGAAGGCGCCGCGAACTACGCCTATCACCTTGATGCGGGCAAGTTTGCACCCTTCCTGCAACGGCATTGCTGCGAGAAGCTTGGGGTGCGCCACATCCTCGCCGATGTTCGGAACGTGACGCTGGCCGAAACCGGCGACATCCGCAGCATCGTTACCGAACAGGCAGGCGAGATCGACGGCGATCTGTTCGTCGATTGCACCGGCTTCCGCTCGCTCCTGCTCGGCGAAACGCTCGGCGTGCCGTTCAAGGAGTGCGGCGATGTGCTGTTCTGCGACACCGCGCTCGCCGTCCAGGTGCCCTATGAAAGCGAGGCGAGCCCGATCCCCTCGCAAACCATCTCCACTGCACAGTCGGCCGGCTGGATATGGGATATCGGATTGCCCACCCGGCGGGGCACCGGCCATGTCTTTTCGAGCCGGCACATCTCCGACGACGAGGCCGAGCGCGAGCTGCGAGCCTATCTAGGGGCAGCAGGCCGCGACCTGCCTGTGCGCAAGATAAAGATCCGATCGGGCCACCGCGAGACCTTCTGGAAGCGCAACTGCGTCGCGGTCGGGCTTGCCGCCGGCTTCATGGAACCGCTCGAATCCTCGGCGATCGTGCTCATCGAGCTCTCCGCCAAGATGATCGCCGAGCAGATGCCCGCCTGCCGCGAAGTGATGGATGTCATCGCCGCGCGCTTCAATGCGACCACGCAGTATCGCTGGGGCCGGATCATCGATTTCCTGAAGCTCCACTATGCCTTGACCAAACGTACCGACAGCCAGTTCTGGCGCGACAATGTGTTGCCCGAGACGATCCCGGAGCGGCTGCGGGAGCTGCTGTTGTTGTGGAAGTACCAGTCCCCCTGGTTTCATGACGAATTCGACCGAATTGACGAGGTCTTCCCCGCCGCGAGCTATCAATATGTGCTGTACGGCATGGGCTTCCGCACTGAAGTCGAGCCCCAGGCGATTGCCGGCGAGGCCAGGCTGGCCGAGCGCGTGATGCGCGAAAATGCCGTCCAGACCGATCGTCTGCGCACGGGCTTGCCGCGGCACCGCGACCTCATCCGCAAGATCGTCGACCACGGCCTGCAGCCCGTCTGACCAGCCCCGGAGGGGCTGCGCCGGCGGGGAACCCGACCAGGAAAAAGGGATATTCAATGACAGGCTCGCGCCCGCATTTTTCCGGCCTTCGCAAGCTGCTGCTTGCCGGCTTCGCCCTGGCGCCGCTGCCCGCTGCAGGCCAGGCTGCGCCGCAACCGGCGCAATCGCCCGTTCGCGTCCAGGCGGATCGGACAGCGGCCGCGCTGGTGGCCCGGATGACGCTCGACGAGAAGCTGGATCAGCTCGTCAACACGGCCCCCGCCATCGCGCGCCTGGATATTCCCGCCTATAACTGGTGGACTGAATCGCTGCACGGCGCACTTGGCACCTGGCCGACCACCAATTTCCCGGAGCCGATCGGGCTGGCGGCGAGCTTCGACGCGCCGCTTGTCCATGACGTGGCCGGCGTGGTCAGCACCGAGGTCCGCGGCCTGCACGCATTGTCGCGCGAAACCGGCCGGTTGGGGCGCATCGGCACCGGGCTCGACACATGGTCGCCCAACATCAACATCTTTCGCGATCCGCGCTGGGGCCGCGGGCAGGAAACCTATGGCGAGGATCCCTATCTCACCGCGCGTCTGGGCGTGGCCTTCGTGCAGGGCATGCAGGGGCCCAATCCCGACCTCCCCAACGTGATCGCAACGCCAAAGCATTTCGCTGTCCATAGCGGGCCTGAATCGACGCGTCACAGTGCGAATGTCTATGTCTCGCGCCACGATCTCGAGGATACCTACCTTCCCGCCTTCCGCGCCGCGATCGTCGAGGGCGGCGCCGGGTCGGTGATGTGCGCCTATAACCGCATCGACGGCCAGCCGGCCTGCGCAAGCGATCTGCTCCTGAAGGAGCATTTGCGCGGGGCATGGGGATTTGCCGGCTATGTGGTCTCGGACTGCGACGCAGTGAAGGACATCAGCGACGGCCACAAATATGCGCCCGACGCAGCCACGGCGGTTGCCGCCGCGATGCGGGCCGGAGTCGATAACGAATGCAATGGCGCGACGCTCAGCGACACGGCCGGACTCGGCGATCGTTACCGCGAAGCACTGAAGCGGAACCTGATTACCGAAGCGGATATCGACCGTACCCTCGTCCGCCTCTTTTCAGCGCGCTATCGCAATGGCGATCTGCCGGGCATCCGCAAGCCGGACGCGGGCCTTGCGCCCGCCGCGATGATCGGCACGCCGGCCCATGGCGCGCTCGCGCTCGAGGCGGCCGAGAAGAGCCTTGTCCTGCTCAAGAATGACGGCATCCTGCCGCTTCGCCCGAACCTCCGCATCGCCGTGATCGGGCCGCTCGGCGACGCGACGCGCGTTTTGCGAGGCAATTATTCCTCGGCGCTGTCGGCGCCGCCGATCTCGGTGGTCGAAGGCCTCAGGCGCGCCCTGCCCGCCGCGCGGATCAGCTATGTCCCGTTCGGTCAGTCGTTCACGGATGGCGACCGCGTCCCGACATCGGCACTGCGGACCCCGGACGGCAAGCCAGGCCTGCTGGCCCGCTATTTCAACCCCGTTGAAACGCCGCCGCTCCGCTTCGCGCCCGGCACGTTCCGCGATGTTGTCGCCGGCATGCGCTATGCGGACACGCCCATCGTGACGCGACAGGAGGCCGATGTCGCGGCCAGAAGCCTTGATTTGCGCCAGGTGTCCGACCACCACCGGGTCGTCTGGACTGGCTTCCTGGTGCCGCCCGAGGATGGCGATTACCGCCTCGGGATCACCGGCTTCAACGGTGCGATGAAGCTTGACGGCAAGCCGTTCGCTGATTTGAGCAAATCCGGCTGGGGCAGCCTGCCGACGCTCAAGACGATCCATCTTCGCAAGGGCCGGCGATATCCCATCGAGATCACGTCCGAATCGCATGGGCTTTCGGGCATCGACCTCGTCTGGAAACGCACAGGGGCAGACCCTGACGGCGCCCTGCGGGCCGCAGCCGCACAGGCGGACGTGCTCGTTGCAGTCGTCGGTCTCACCTCCGATCTCGAGGCCGAGGAATCGCCGGTCGAGATTCCCGGTTTCAAGGGCGGCGACAAGACGACGCTCGACCTGCCACCCGACCAGCAGGCGATGCTCGAAAAGGCGAAGGCGACGGGCAAGCCGATCGTGGTTGTCGCGATGAACGGCAGCCCGATCAACCTGTCCTGGCCGAAGGACAATGCGGCGGCGATCCTCGAGGCCTGGTATCCCGGCCAGTCCGGCGGGCTCGCGATCGGCAATGTCCTGTCGGGCAAGACCAATCCGGCCGGCCGCCTGCCGCTTACCTTCTACAGGAGCATCGACGACCTTCCCCCGTTCGGCGATTATGCGATGACCGGGCGAACCTATCGCTATTTCACCGGCACGCCGGTCTATCCGTTCGGCTATGGGCTCAGCTATACCCGGTTCGACTATGCGCCGCTCAAGATCGAACGCACGGGGGATGAGGCTGCCCGGGGCATTCGCGTGACGACCCGGATCCGCAATGTCGGCGCGCGCGCCGGCGACGATGTCGCGCAGCTCTATCTCAACTTTCCCGGCGATCCCGGGGCGCCTCGCATTGCGTTGCGTGGTTTTCAGCGCGTCACCCTCAAGCCCGGCGAGGCGCGAACCCTGTCCTTCGATCTTTCGCCGCGCGACCTGAGCGCGGTGACGAATGAAGGCGTGCGCAAGGTTCTCGCCGGCGACTATCGCGTCAGTGTCGGTTCGGGTCAGCCCGAGAGCAACGTTCCGGTCCAGTCAGCGACCTTCTCGGTCCAGGCCGCCGTCACGCTGCCGGAATAGCCCCGACTCCACGCGCCGGCCTGTTCAGCGGGAAAGGTCCGGCCCGCTCAGCCGGACTGGTCTTCCCGGATTCAAGGCGAGCGTGACGCGGCGATCGCCCAGGCGAATGGTTCGCGTAGCGGCAATGTCGCTGATCAGCGTTGCGGCCTCGAGCCGGCCGTCGCGCCAGCTCAGGTCGATCCGGCATGCGCCGCGGGCGCGCAGACCCCTGACCGATCCGGTCGGCCAGGCGCGCGGCAAAGCGGGCAACAACAGGATCTGGTCGCCCCGGCTCTGCATCAGCATTTCGGCAATGGCGGCGGCGCCGCCGAAATTTCCGTCGATCTGGAAGGGCGGATGCGCGTCGAACATGTTCGGATAGGTCCGCGCGGGGCCCAGCAGGAAGCGCAGGATCTTGTGGGCATGCTCGCCGTCGCGCAGCCGAGCCCAGAGATTCGCGCGCCACGAGGTCGCCCAGCCGGTCGATTCATCGCCGCGCAATTCGAGCGAGCGCCGCGCGGCCGCCGCCAGCGCCGGCGTGTCGTCGAGGTTGATCTGGTGGCTTGGATAAAGGCCATAAAGATGAGAGACGTGGCGATGCTGGGGTTCTGGCGCAGCAGCGTCCCAATCGGCCTGCCACTCCTGCAACTGTCCCTGAGCGCCGATCTGGTCGGGCGCGAGACGGGCACGCGTCTCCTTCAGTTGCGCCGCAAAGGCGGAATCGACCTGCAGGATGGCCGCTGCCTTTGCCGTCTGCTCGAACAGATCGCGCAGGATCTGCATGTCCATCGCCGGCCCCGCGCAGATCGAAGCGCCCATCGGATGAACATTCTCCGGAGACAGCGACGGATTGGTAACGAGATGCCCGGTTTGTGGATCGGGCTGAAGCACGTCGAGAAAGAACAGGGCCGCCCCCCGCATCAGCGGATAGACGGAGCGCAGATAGGCCGCGTCACGCCCATAGTCATAACGGTCCCAGAGGTGCGTGCAGAGCCAGGCGCCGCCCATCGGCCAAAGTCCCCATTGCGCGCCGTCGATCGGTGCCGTCGCCCGCCACAGATCAGTGTTGTGATGCGCCACCCAGCCCCGCGCGCCATACAGTTCACGCGCCGTCCGGGCGCCCGTTTCCGCCAGGCCCCTGACCATTTCCACCAGCGGCGCCGCGCATTCGGCAAGCGCGGTCGGCTCCGCGGGCCAATAGTTCATCTCGGTGTTGATGTTGATCGTGTATTTGGATTCCCAGGGCGGGGCGATGCTGTCGTTCCAGATGCCCTGGAGATTGGCCGGCTGGTTCCCGGGGCGCGACGCGCAGATCAACAGATAGCGACCATATTGGAAGTAAAGCGCAGCCAGCGCGGGATCGTCGCTCGTTTCGCTCGTCCGGATGCGCTCGTCGGTCGGGCGGTCGGCGGCGGCGCCATGGCCGAGGTCAATGCTGACGCGGCGATAGAGGCGTCGGTGCGACGCGGCGGTAGCGGCCGCGATCTGTGCGAAGGAAAGCCGGCTCGCCTTGTCGATCTGCGCGCGGGTGATCGCCGTCGGATCGCCGGTAACATCGTCGAACCGGCGATAGCTGGTCGCCATGGCGACAAGGATCAGGATGCGATCGGCGCCACGCACCGCGATGCCGCCATCGCGCGCCTCCAGCCTGCCCCCGACCGGCAGCACGCGCACCCGGGCTTCGAAGCGTAGCGCACCGGCGATGCCGCTCGCAGGCAAATTCCGCCCAGCCAGAACCAGCGTGTCACCGCTGGCCGTCACCGATGCCGCCTGGGGCGACCGGATCGCGATATCGATGTCGAGTGCCGCCCGCCGATCAGCCTTGACCTGGATCGCGATGACCTGATGGTCCGGCGACACCACCACATCGCGGCGCAAACCGCCCCTTGCTGTCGTGAAGCTGGTGGTTGCGAGGGCTGAATCCAGGTCGAGTTCGCGGCGATAGCCGCTGACGGCATCGTCGCGCAGATCCGGTATGTCGAGCAACAGATCGCCGAGTGTCTGGTACGGCATCTGCTTCAGCGGCTTCGCCATCAGCCTCGCATTGGCCAGCGCCTGTGCCTCCGCGTAGCGCCCGGCGAAGATCAGCCGGCGCACCTCGGGCAGCGCGTCGTGCGCTTCGGGATTGACTGGATCATATGGCCCGCCAGCCCACAGAGTGTCCTCGTTCAGCTGCAAACGTTCGTGGCCGATGCCGCCGAACACCATCGCGCCGATGCGGCCATTGCCGACCGGGAGCGCTTCGACCCATTTTTGCGCCGGCTGCCGGTACCACAGCCGGTCCGGTCGGACGGGCACGGCGCGCGCCGGAACCGCCGCGGGAAGCGCGAGACCGACCGCGACGGCGGCCGAACCTTCGATGACCGCGCGTCGCGTGACGGCTTTACTGTCGGACATATTTCACCCTCCCGATCGCTGCCGTGGCTGTCCCCGAACAAATGTCGGACCGACAGAGACGCGTGCGCAACGCAGTCCCACCAATGCCCGGTGACGACGGGGTTGCCCTTGCCATTATAGTCGGAGTATTGAAGCCCGGACGGGGCGTCAACCGGGCCTCGAAGACCATAACCACAAGGTCTGGGGGGAAGCCTGAATGAACAAGTGCATCGTCGCGAGTCTGGCTGTGGCATTGATGTTCCCGGCGGCAGCTCAAGCCGGCGAGGCGCAGCGGGCGGTATTCGGGACGATGCCTGACGGACGGACCGTCGACGCGATAACGCTGTCGAACGCAAAGGGCATGCGCGCCACGATCATCAGCTACGGCGCCATCCTCCAGTCGGTCATCGTTCGCGATCGCGCCGGCAAGGCCGAAGAGATCGCGCTCGGCTATGATGACATGAGAGGCTATCTCACTGCGCCGAACTATTTCGGAGCGACCGTGGGCCGTTACGCCAACCGTATCCGGGGCGGCAGCTTCACGATCGACGGGCAAGCCTACAAGCTTGCCCTCAACAATGGTCCCAATGCCCTTCATGGCGGCGTGCACGGCTTCGACAAGAGGCTCTGGGGAGTCGTGAAAGTGACGAGCGGGCCTGTCGCGAGCGTCATGCTCGCCTATAGCAGCGCCGATGGCGAGGAGGGCTACCCGGGCACCCTGGCAGTGACTGCCACCTATTCGCTCAATGACCAGAATGAGCTCAGTGTCGAATATGCCGCGACAACGACGAAGCCGACCATCGTCAACATTACCAACCACAGCTTTTTCAACCTCGCCGGCGAAGCGGCGCAGCGCAGCATCTATGACGAAATCCTCACCATCCCCGCTGAGGCAACAACCCCCGTCGACAAGACCCTGATCCCGACCGGCGAACTGCGTCCGGTCGAGGGAACGCCTTTCGACTTCCGCCGGCCAATGGCGGTCGGCGCGCGGATTCGTGACGGCCGCGATCCGCAGATCGTCTTCGGCCAGGGCTATGACGAGAATTTCGTCATCGCCCGCGACGTGGCCGACCGGCCGCGTCTCCAGGCCCGGGTCGAGGCCCCTTCCAGCGGACGAGTGATGGAACTCCTCTCCAACCAGCCGGGCGTTCAAGTCTATACCGGCAACTTCCTCGACGGATCGGCGATCGGCGATCGGCAGGTCGGGGCACGCTTATCGCCAGGGCGACGGCATGGCGCTCGAGCCCCAGTTGTTCCCCGATACGCCGAACCAGCCGGCCTTCGGCTCGGCGCGGCTTGACCCGGGCCAGACATATCGCAACATCATCGTCTATCGGTTCTCGACGAGCACCGCCAAATCAGGCTGAAACCCGGGCGGGCGCGGTCCCTGCGTTACGGTCAAGGCCTGACCCATGATCTGCGACCGAATGGCGAGAAGCGGCCCGGCCGGGATCGCGACAGAGGGCGAGGCAGAAGATGTGGATATTGACGATAGCGCTTGGCGCCGCGACCGCGGGCATCCCTGCCGCTGAACTGAAATCGCCAGGCACACCGGATGTGCCAAGGCTCGAATTCGCGCTCGAGGAGCTGGTGACATTGGCGGCGCCGATCCCGGCCGGACGGACGCCGTACGGAGAGCGCAACATCATCCCGATAACCGGCGGTACCTTTCAGGGCCCCGGAATCACGGGGACGATCCTGCCCGGCGGCTGGGATTGGCAGTTGCGGCGTGCCGATGGCTGCCTCGACGTCAAGGCCGACTACATGCTCAAGACCGATGACGGCGTGGTGATCAACGTCGTGAACAGGGGAGCGATATGCGGCCCAAAGGGCGGCGAGATGCTGCCCATTCGCACAGCCCCGGTCTTTGAAGCGCCGCTCGGCAAATATGAGTGGCTGGCGCAGTCCGCCTTTGTCGGCACGTTGGAGGTAACGACCCTGGACGGAAAGCCCGCCGTGCGGATTCGCTTCTACCGCGTGGGCTGATTCGTAAACCACGGCCCAGGCGTCCGAGCCACGTCCGGGCTCGGACGGCCGACTCACCCTAGCAGGATCTTGCGAACCTCACCTTCAGGATCGTCCTGCATCCGGCATTGATTGTCGAATATCATCGTCTGGCACCGATCGGAATCGCTTGGTGCCCAGGTCAGACCAGGCTGGCTCGGATTGCCGGTTCGCGCGAAATTGGCCCAGGCCCGGGCCATCTTGTGCGCCAGCGCACGCGCTTCGGCCGTATCGCCGGTTCCCTGCTCGCAGCGTTTGGTGTTGTCGAAACAGAAAGCCAGCTCAGCCGTGTGCCAGGCGCCGGCAATCCCGTCGAGCTGCGGCGACTGCCACTGAAACAGATATTGATAGACCGGCGCGCCACGCTGATCCGCCTTGAGCTTGACCATGCGCTGCACATTGTTCCGCGCGCTCAGACCCTGGACGCCGTAGGACAGCGTGCGGATGGTCTTTTCGGGATGGGCCTTTTTCATCGCCTCGATCAGCAGGTCGGCCTTGGCCGCGCCCATCGACTCGGCCAGCTGGTGGCGCCATTCGTCCTCGGTCGGATTCTGGCTGTAGCGCATCCCTTCCTCGCTCACATTGCCGATCACCACCGGCACATGGCTCGAGATGGCGGGAGCGGTGTCATGATAGGCACGCAGATTGATGAGCCGGCCGTCCATGGCCGGGCCCCAGCCCACCCGCGGCACCGGGGAAGGTGCAGCGCCGGGCCCCGGCAGCCCGCGCACCGGCCCATTGATCCGGCTCGCTGCAGCCGTTCCGGCCGCCATCAGCCTCGCCCATTCGATCTTCTGGAGCGCGCCGATGTCGGTCGCGCCGATGCCCAGTTCCTTCAGCGTCTGGCGCGCCAGTTCGCGCGACTGCTCGGCGGCGGGAATGTTGCCGCCGCCGCCGGATTGGACCGCGGCGCGGTGGATCAGCCCCGCGGCCGACGGCATGCCGAGCAGAGTCGTCACCTTCGATCCGCCACCCGACTGGCCGTAGATCATCACCTTGTCGGGATCGCCGCCGAAATTGGCGATGTTGTCGCGTACCCATCGCAGGGCCGCGACGAGGTCGGTCATGCCGACATTGACTGAATCCTCATAAGCAGCGCCGCCAACTTCGGCGAGATCGAGGAAGCCGAGCGCATTGAGGCGATGGTTGACCGAAACCTGCACGACATCGTGATTGCGCGCCATCTGCGCGCCTTCGTGCGAAGGCAGTTCATAGGAAGAGCCGAAGCTGTAGCCGCCGCCGTGAAGATAGACCATCACGGCGCGGCTGCCGCTCAGCGAGGGCGTCCATATGTTGAGCTTGAGCATATCCTCGCCCAGGAAACCATCGTCCCAGTCCTGCAGGAAGGTCTGCTCGATTGCCCGGAAGTTGTGCAGGCTCTGCGGGCAATTGGCGCCATAGACCAGGGCGGGATAGTCATCGGTCCAGGGCTTGGGCGGCTTCGCCGGCAACCAGCGGTTTTCGCCGCCGGTATCCTGACCATAGGGAATGCCCTTGAAGGTGAAGACGTCGCCGGCGACATAGCCGCGCACCTTGCCATACTGGGTCCTGGCAATCGCGGAGCGTGGGGTCGAACAGCCACCCGGCCCGGTATGAGCAGCAGTCTTCACGCTGTCGGATGCCAGAGCGCCGAAAGGCAGCGCCAGCCCCAGACCAGCGCCGGCGGACGCGATCATCGCTCGGCGCCGGTTCAAAACCAGACTGGCCGTTGGATCGTCACCCATGAACCTCTCCCTCTATTATGTTCTAACTATACTCTGACAAGTTCTCTTGCCTAGCTACTGTTTCGGCAATGAAACCCGGCGTCCGGGCGCTGAACAGCCGGGATGGGCACGCGCGCGCACCGGATCGGGTAGTCAGTTCACGCGGTAAGGGCGTCGACGCAGTGGCGGATCCCAGACTTGTGCAATCGGAAGCCTTCCAGGCCAGGCAAGGCCAGCCAAAACCTTGCCTGATTCACCGACACGCCCGAATGGCATAGGTGAAAAATCACTTTCATATGCATTACTCTGACATTATATAATCAGGCTTCTGCAATGCCAAGCCGGCGGAGGCGTATCGTGGTTCTCGATAATCGGCGGCGCGCCATGCGAGTGAGCGAAGCTCATTCCGAGATTTGCGACGGCAGTTCGATCGCTGACGGAAATTGCGGCAATCTGCGTCGCAGGCACTCCGGGGAAACCCGGCCATGAACGAACCGCGGCCTGTCGGGCGCCGCTTCAAGGCTGTGAGACTCGATGACGTCGCCGCGGGAGCCGGCGTATCAACGGCGACGGTGTCGCGTGTCATCGCCGGCGGAACTGCGGTACGGCGGCAAACGCGCGAGCGCGTCGAAGCAGCCATGCAAACATTGCGATATGCTCCGCGCCGAGGGGAGGCAGAATCTGCTGCGGACGATGATGTCGATATCGTCCTGCTCCATGCCGGAATCGGTTCGACCTATCTCGACGAGTTTCTGGTCGGCGCTTTTGCGTGGTCGCGGGGCGGCAAGATCAAGTTCATCGTGAAGGAATATCACTGCGACTGGCGACAGGATATTGCGTGCGCCGAACCTTTTCCGCCCCGCCTCGATGGCATCATCGTGTCTCCCTCGCTGTGCGATCTCCCATCGGTCAGGGATTCAGTCTGCAGCCTCGGGGTTCCGGTGGTCGCGGTCGCGCCGGGCGCCCTGTCGGGGTGGGAGATGTCGGTGCGAGTCGACGGCTACAAGGCGGTCTATGAAATGACACGCCATCTTGCCGCCCTTGGCCATCGGCGGATCGGTCTGGTGACGGGAAGGAGCGAATATGTCGGCAGCACCAACCGCCCCGCAGGCTATTGCGATGCGCTGAACGACCTGGGAATTCCCCCGTCACCTGAGCTTATCGTCCAGGGACTGTCCACCTACAGGTCCGGGCTCGACGCTGCGGAACAGCTGCTGGGCCTTCCGTCCCCGCCATCGGCTGTTTTCGCTCTCGATGACGAGATGGCCACTGCGATCGTGGCGGTGGCTCATCGCCGTGGCTTGGAAGTCCCGAGCGACTTGACGGTTTGCGGGTTCGACGATTCCTCGCTCGCCGCGAGAATTTGGCCGGCGCTCACGACGATCCATCAGCCGGTCGTGAAAATGGTGGGCAAGGCAGTCGAATTGCTCCTCGACGCGATAAGGCTCGAGCGGATGGGCCGATCGAATGACCTCGAGAAGCGGCATATCATGGCCGACTATCGATTGATCCGGCGCCAGTCGGACGCCGCGCCCCGCAGGCGGCCGGCGGCGGTGGTGCGCCAAGCCTCGTCATAGGTTTCGGCGCTATATCGCGCGAGCCACGGCGTATCGCGCCTCGCGGGATAGTGCCGATGCATTTCCCCAGGCGGACGAAAGCGTCGCGAGGGCCATTCTCATGCCTTTGCTTCCCGTTTCAGCAGGCGGGCGAGCCAGAGGAACAACAGGATGGCGATGATGTAGAACGGCGTGAGGGTGCAAAGAGCGATCTGCAGCGAATTCGCGGGGTGGCTCGCCCGCAAATAATCGCTCGCGGCACCCACATAGGTCGGGCCAAGCCCGAGGCCGATGAAATTCATCACGAGCAGATAGAGCGCGCCCGCCATGACACGCTGATCGGGGCGCACCTCCTCCTGGACGAGCGCGATCGAAGGCGAGAGGTAGAAGAAATTGAGGGCCATCGGCGGCAGCAGCAGCGCGAGCGCGAGCGGCCAGCCCGGCGCCCATAGAAAGCCGAGATAGAAAGGGATCGCCAGCGTCAGCGATGCTGCCGGGACAAGGGCATAGGCCTGTCTGGAGCGGCCGACGAAACGGTCGATCACCCGCCCGGACACGATCATCCCCGTTCCCATGCCGATGACCACGACGATCGCATACCAGACGGCGACTTCGCGCAGCGTCATGCCCTTTTCGCGCATCAGGAACAACGTCGCGAAATTGCCGAGGCCATAGGTGATGAACTGGGTGGCGCCGCTTCCGAGCGCCGCGAGCAGCAGGACAGGACGGGAAAAGAACATCGCGGCCGTTGCGAAGAAGCCGGCCTTGCCTTGCGGGCGCGCGACCGCGCGGGGGCCATCCTTGCCGCCTCGGACGGGGTCGCGGATGATGAAGAAGACGAGCAGTGCAGCGACCAGCCCGATCGCGCCGATACCGATAAAGGCATAGCGCCAGTCGAACGATGCCGCGATCGTCGCCCCAAAGGCGATCCCCAGCCCCGCGCCGATCCCCGGGCCGAGGTTATAGATGCCGAACGCCATCCCGCGCCGCCGCGGCGCGAAGGTGTCGGTGATGATCGCATAGGATGGCGGCACGCCGCCGGCTTCGCCGAAACCGACCAGCATGCGCGCCGCGACCAGCTGCGGGTAGCTGGCGGCGAATCCGCAGCACATGGTTGCCGCACTCCAGACGGCACAGGCGAGCGAGAGAATATGGACTCGGTTGCTCCGGTCGGCGAGCCAACCGACCGGGATGGCGATGAAGCAGTAGAACAGCGCGAAATAGAGCCCGCCGATCAGCCCGAGCTGCGAATCCGAGATATGCAGGTCGTCCTGGATCGGCTTCGCGAGAATCGAGAGCAGGGAGCGGTCCAGGAAATTCAGCACATAGACGGTGAGGAGGGTCAGCAGGACGATCCATTCGCGGACGCTGGGGCGCTCATGCGCAGTCATGGCGCCGCCTTCGACCGCAATGAGGTCAAGCCCTTCGGTCGATGTGAATGGCGCGATGGTCATCGGTGGCTGCCTTGCTCTGCGAGTGCGAGCGTTCCCCGCAGCGCGGCATAGGTGGCCTGCTGGTACAGGGGCAAGGCGCGGCGCCCGGCTGCGCCGCGTCCGGTGGCGATCGTCGCCCCCGAATTTGCGGAAACCGGCACCTGATGCTGGATCAGATAGATCATGATCAGGTCATTGACGGGGTCAGCCTGCCACCAGGTACCGAAGATGCCCGGCCATGTCATCGAGCCGGGCGCGCCACAGGCATAGGGGTTGCCGACCGGATCCTCGGCGATCGAGAGCCCAAGCCCGAAGCCGTTTTTTTGCCAGAGCGCCATGCCCCCGAAGGGAACCTCGCGCTGCGCCTCAGTCAGCCGGTTGGCCCGCATGAGTCGAACCGTCTCGGGTCGCAGCACGCGAATTCCCTCCAGCGCGCCTTCCCCAAGGAGCATTCGGGCAAAACGGTGATAATCGGGCGCTGACGAGATCAGCCCGCCACCGCCCGGCGAATAGGCCGCCGGCTCGTCGTACATCTCCGGCTCGATCTTCACGAGCTGGCCTGGCGCCTCGTGATATCCGTACAGGCTCGCGAGACGCCCTCGCTTCTCGCGCGGGAGCCAGAAGTCGGTATCCACCATGCCGAGTGGCGCGAACAGGCGTTCCTGCAGGATCTGGCGCAGCGGTTTGCCCTCGACCCGGCTGATCAGGAAGCCGAGCACGTCAGTCGAATGACCGTAATGAAACAGCGCGCCTGGCTGATAGGCCAGCGGAAGCGTGCCTAGCGCAGCCAGCCAAAGGTCAGGGGTCAACCGGTTCATCGCCGGGTCGCCGAGCGTTTCCTCATAGGCTTGCTTGAGCGGCCCCTCCGAGGAGAAGCCGTAGGCGATGCCCGAGCGATGGGTGAGCAGATCCTCGATCGTGATTGCGCGCCTGGCAGGCACCGTGTCGTCGAGCGGCCCCGTGGCATCGCGCAGCACGCGCGGCGCGGCCAGTTCCGGAACCCAGCGCGAGATCGGGTCGTCCAGGGCGATCCTGCCTTCCTCGACCAGCATCAGGGCCGTCACCGAGGTGATCGGCTTGGTCATCGAGGCGATGCGGAAAAGCGTATCGGGCCGCATCGGCGTCTTCGTCTCGATATCGCGCCAGCCGATCGTCTCGGCCTGAACGATCTCGCCCCGATGCGAGGTCAGGGTCACGACACCCGCGAGCTCACCGCGATCGACAAACGCCTGGAGCGCCGGTCCGATCGTGGCGAGCGTCGCCGGGTCGAAGCGACCTGCGCGGTTGAAGGCGTCACTTATCATAACAACAGAGCGCTCCGGCCGCGCGAGGAGGGAATCGGGCGGTGAGGTCGGGTGTGGCGGTATCCCGCCGGTCGTGCCGCAGGAGATGGCGACGACGGTCGCCACCTCCTGCGGGGGTGCGGGCCGTAGCAGTGAGCCCGCCTGACCGCTGCCGCACGTTCAGAAGGTTTTCCGCAGGTTGAGGGCCACGAAACGCCCGATCGGATTATAGTTGCCGCCAATCCCGTCCGTTGCGGGAAAGAAAGGCGGCGTTTGATCCAACAGGTCGTTGATCTGCAGTGACAGCTGAGTCCCCGACGCAAGACCGGTGTTTGGCAACGTTACCGCGACCCGAAGATCGACCGTCGTGTAGGAATGGGCGCTGTACACGCTCGTCCCGGTCGGCGTGTTGAACGCGTTCGTGATGCCGTCCCGATAGTTGACGAAGGCCGCCGCGCTGATCGGGCCGGCGGTCAGCCCCAATGTTCCTCGCAGGGTGGTGCGCGGCACGCCGAGCCGCAACCCGTTCGACACCGGTGCCGAAGGCGAAAGCTGCGTGTCGAACTTGAGGATATAATTGCCGGCGACGTCGGCAAACAGGCTGCCGAAGCCAGTCGGATGGCGATAATTGACGTCGAAATCCAGGCCGTTGGTCTTGCGCACGCCGAAATTGCCGCGACGCTCGTCGAGCAGGTTTCCGATCGCGGGCAGCGGGGTCGGCAGGTTGACCGGTACGGCGATCGCCAGCAGGCTGGCGAGCTGCGCTGCGGTGGGGTTGCGATACACCACCGACGCGAAGGTCGGGTCGGTGAAGATGAGGCTGGTCGGCGGGGTGCCGATCACATTGGTGAAATTGATGTCGTAGAAGGTCATGCTCGCCCGAAGGTTGGGCAGGAAGCGCGGTTGCAGATCGACGCCCAGCGAATAGGTGCGGGCCTTTTCGGGCTGGAGGTTGCGATTGCCGCCGAGCAGGTAGACCGTGTTGACCTGCGCCGCGCCGCGCGTCGGATCGCGGGCGAGGACAGCCGCGGTGGCAGCATCGTAATAATAGGCGCCGACCGTCGCGCCGACGTCGCGCAGGCCCGGTGCCCGGAACGAGCGGCCATAGGTGCCGCGGAAGGTGACACCCTCCACTGGATCCCAGGTGAGGCCGACCTTCGGATTGGTCGTCGATCCGAAATCGCTGTAATGATCGTATCGGCCTGAAAGCGACAGCGAGAGGCGATGCAGCAAAGGCACTTCATTGCCTGCGCCGAAGATCGGCACGAAGATTTCACCGTAGAGCGAATAAATGTTCCGACCGAGGTTTTCGGGCACGGGAGTCGTTCCGACGAACCCCCGCTGCTGAAAGGTTTCACGCCGATACTCGGCGCCCACCGCGATCTTCAGCTGTCCGCCCGGCAGGTCGGCCAGCGGCCCATCGAGCTTGACCGCGGCCAGCTTGGTGCGTTGCTGGATCGTCACTGCGGTCGGATTATTGGTGATGGCGGCGGTAACCGCCGGCGATGTGCCCGAACCGAACGGATCGAGCGCCGTGGCTGCGGTGGTGCCGAACCCCGCCACCGCGAGCGCCACCGGGCTGATCGAGGGCAGGAAGGCGTCGTTCGTCGCCCAGTCGTACGTCCCGTAGACGCTCAGTTTCAGGTCGCGCGGCAACCGCACATCGACGCCGGCGGACGAATTGCCGACCTTGGTGTGGTAAGTGTTGTTGAGGTGATCAGCGCCGAAGAGATTGTCGGGACGAAAATAGACGGTCTCGACGGTGGCCCCGCTGCCGGGCGGTGCCCGGAAAAACGGATTGCTGCTGAAGATCGTCACCCCCTGGACCGGTGGCGCGCTCCGCACGATGTCCTTGCGATCCGAATAGAGCAGGTCGCCCCAGACCGTGACGTGAGCGCCAAGGCCCTGATGGGCGGTGAGGAACGCGCTATGCACGCGGGAACTCGGGAAGAGGTCGGCGACGGCACCGTTGTCGCAGTGATTGATCGTATTCGGCGCAAGGGCGGGCGCCGCATAGACGGTCGCCCCGACCACCACATTGGGTGACGGGCAGGCCGTGGCGCGCGTGTCGACGCCACCATAGGGCCTGAAGTCCTGAACGCGGTAATCGCGATCACCGCCCCTGATATTGCTGTTTTCCGCGTACTGATACGCAAGCAGGACAGACCCGCTTCCCCAATCATGGCCAATCAGGCCGCTTGCACTGAACGAGTGATAATTGTCCGCCATCCCGTAGCGGACATTGGCCTCCACGCCGGAAGCGCTCTTCCGGGTGACGAAGTTCACGACCCCGGCGACTGCGTCCGAACCATAGATTGACGATGCACCGTCCGCGACGATCTCGACCCGTTCGATCGCCAGGTCCGGGATGAGCGGGTAATCAGGGTTTGTTTCGTTCGCCCCCCCGGCGACCAGGCGGTGACCGTTCATGAGCACCAGGGTCGCGGCTGGCGGCAGACTGCGCAGGCCCGGCGCGAACGACCCCGCGCCGCCATTATTGGCCCTGGGCGCGCTGTTGAAACTGTTCAGCTGCGGCACGGTGGCGAGCAGGTCCGGCGTGGTCGCCGCGCCGATGGTCTTGATGTCGTCGCGGGAGACGCTGATGAGGTTCGAGCCGACCGGCGGCACGCCCCGGATGCTGGTGCCGGTTACGATGATGTCATGCGTCTCATCCGACGCTGCGGTCGGCGCGGTATCGCTGGCGGATTGCGCAAGGGAGGTATCTGCCGCGGGATTTCCGCTGGCGTCCTGCGGCGCCGCGTTCGCCGCCTGGGCCCATCCCGGTCCAGATGTAAAAAGCATGGCGGCGATGAGCGATGTACCCGACAGCGCCATTCGCTTCTTGGTTTTCCAAGTCATTAGCATAAAATCCTCCCCTTGAATTTGGCAAATTTCGATCTTTACTAGGAATTATTTCCGGTATTTTTGTTAGTTATGCTTAGAATAAAGCCCACTCACGACGTCGTCGTACAGAGGCCATTCTTTCATCGGAAAGTAATTGACCATGACTGTTACTCGCAGATCTTGTCTTGGATCGATGAAGGCGATGGTTCCTGCCGCGCCGAACCAGCCATATGTTCCGGCGCGAACGCCTTGAGGAACGTCAGCGAGATAAACCGAACCGCCAGCGCCGAAGCCTTCGGCAACAGTCCTGGCCGGCGTGACGTTCTCCACGATGCGGACGCCCTCCGGCAGGAGGTTCGACATGGCGAGCTGCGCGGTTTCGCGCTTCAGGATGCGCGCGCCGCCGACGCTGCCTGACCCGGCGAGCATCTGGAGAAATCGGTCATAATCCCGTGCCGAGGAGACGAGACCCGAGCCACCATAGGGCACCAGCGGCGGAGACAACCACAGCGAGCTCATACCCGGGTCGACCGGCACCCGCTTTCCGCCCACCCAGGCGTAGCTGGTCGCCAGTCGCGCGGCTTCGGCTTGCGGCGCCGTCCAATAGGTCGAGGTCATGCGGAGCGGGCGAAGCACCCGGGTATTCACGAAGCGATCGAATGGCATGCCCGACGCGACTTCGATGACTCGCCCCAGCACGTCCATGCTGACCGAATAGTGCCACTGGGTCCCCGGCTCGGCCAGCAGGGGCACGCCGGCGAGCCGGTCGGCAAATTCAGCCAGCGTTTTCGGTTGCGCCTTGCTCGCCTCGGGGTCCACACGCCCGCCCAGCAGGCCAAGCCGCTGATATTCTTTCGGCAACGGGCCGGTGCCCAGGATCTGATAGCCAAGACCGCTGGTGTGGGTGAGAAGATTGCGGACAGTGATCGGGTGAGTCGCTGGGTGGCTTGCAAGCGACGTCGCCGGTGAGTCCAGGACACGCATCGTCCTGAAGGCGGGGATGAAGTCGCTGATCGGCTGGTCGAGCCTGAGCTTGCCTTGGTCGACCAGGATCATCGCCGCGGTCGCGGTGATCGGCTTGGTCATCGAATAGATGCGCCACAGGCTGTCGGGGCCTGCTTTGGGCGCGCCCGGATCATCGGAAATAGTGCCGGCAGAGACGAATGCCGGGGGCGCGTCCCCCCGACCGATGGCGACGACAATCCCCGGCACCTTGCCGGAGCTGACATAGGAATCGAGCAGCGATTGCAGCGCCGGCAGCGAGACGTCAGCGGTGGCGGAGGCAGCCTGGGACGGCAACGCCTCACATCCCGCGACGGGCGCGCCGGCCGCCAGGGCGAGAACAACCGAGGCTGTCACTATCAGCTTGGTGCGCATCTCTCGGCCTCTCCGCCTGGTGATTTCGCCGGCCGATGGCCGTCGTCCCATTGGCCAAGCGTTAGGCCGACACGCCTTCCCATGTCAAGTTCATTGATTTAGTGCTAAATCAAATATCGACGCACCATAGCGCGGCTTGACCGGATGAGGCCACCGCCCCATCGTCATCATGAATGATCGGGTGGAGGCATCTCCCCCCGACGCGCCCGATCAGGAAGGCCGAAGCTTATGGCAGCAGCGCAGAAACCCGAGGGTCGCCGCACACGCGCCGAACAGCGGGCTGCGAGCCTGAAGCTGATCCTCGACACGAGCGAAGAGCTGTTCGCGCAGCTCGGTTATTTCGGGGTGACCATCAAGGATGTCGCTGACCGGATGGGAATCCATGCAGCGCTGATCCATTATTATTTCGACGGCAAGAAAGCACTGTTCGACGCCGTCTTCGAGCGCCGGGTGGAATATGCGGTCACGACGCGGACCGCCGGCCTCGATGCCTATGAAGCTGAAGTGGGAGACCATCCGACCGTCGAGGGCGCGCTGCGCGCCTATTATGACGGGGCGTTCGACGTCTACATCAACGGCGACGAAGGCTGGCGCAACTTCGGCCGGATCTTCTCGCAGGTGAACAACGCGCCCGGCTATGGCGCGGAGAAGATGGACACCTATTTCGATCCCCTGGTGCTGCGGCTGATCGACCTTCTGCAGAAGGCCTTGCCTGATGCCCAGCCCGAGGATCTGTTCTGGAGCTTCCAGTTCACCTCCGGCGCCTATTCGCTGATCCTGTCGCGCACGGGGCGCATCGATCGCCTGTCCGACAATCTATGCAAGTCCGACGATTTCGAGGCAGTCCGGGACCGGTTCGTCACCTTCATGACCGGCGGCCTGGAGGCTGTCTATAACCGGAGGCAGGCGGCGGCGGACTAGCCCGTATCGTTCCGTTACCCGCCAAGCCGCGCGTCGCGAAGCGCGACGCGGCGCACTTTCCCGGCCTCGTCGCGCAATGACTCGCCGGTGAACTCGATACTCTTGGGCAGCTTGTACCCAGTGAGCCGCTCGGCGAGAAACGCAGCGAACTCGGCCTGCCCAAGAACGGCGCCTTCGATCGGCTGGACGATGGCGTGGACGCGCGCACCCCACTCCTCATCAGGCAACCCGATCACGGCGCTGGTCCGCACATCGGGATGCTCGTCGATCGCCGCCTCGACCTCGGCCGGATAGATGTTCGCGCCACCGGAGATGATCAGATCGTTGCGACGGTCTGAAAGATAGAGATAGCCTTCCGCGTCGAGGCACCCGAGATCGCCCGGCGTTTCCCATTCGCCGACCCGCTTGGGTGTGCTCCCCAGATAATGGTAGGTTGATCCCGCACCGCCCTGCGGGCGAAAATAGATCTCGCCCACTTCGCCGACCGGGCATTGCTGCCCATCCCCGTTCAAGACCCTGACCGCATATCCGTCGCGGACCCGGCCTACCGAGCCGCGATGGGCGAGCCAGTCAGTACCGGAGATCATCGTCGATCCGGTCGCCTCGGTCGTGCCGTAATATTCCCAGACCCGCTCGCTGCCGAGCCAGCCGATCCACGCCTCTTTCAACCATGCGGGACAAGGGGCAGCCATGTGCAGCATCATGCGCAGGCTCGGCAGCGTGAAGCGTGACAAGACTTCCGGACCCAGCCGCCAGATACGATGCATCATCGTCGGCACCATGGTCACCCAGTTCACTCTGTGGGCATCGATCAGTTCGAGCGCGCGCAGCGCGTCGAACCTGCCCATCTCGACGATCGTAGCGCCAACGAACAAACCCATATGGATGCAGTGGAACGGCGCGTTGTGATAGAGCGGCCCGGGGTTGAGGATCACGTCGCCGGGGTGCTGGCACAAAAAGCCCTGCTCCGGATTCCACCGTGCCGGCATTGCGTCCACGATGACCTTGGGCCGCCCGGTCGAGCCGCCGCTCGTCATCGCCTTCCAGTGCGGCGAAACCGCTTCCGGCAACGGCTCGGCCGAATATTGGTCCAGGGCTGCCGGAACTGCGAGAAGCGTGGGGACGTCGAAGCGGGGCGACGGGCCGACGAACAATCTGGGGCGGACAATATCCAGGATCGCGTCCATTTCCGGACGCGCGAGCTTGGCGGAAACGATATTCGGAATGGCACCCAGCTTCCAGATCGCGAAGCTGGTCTCGTAGAACTCCAGGCCATTGGGAAGCGCGACCGTCACGAAATCGCCATGACCTACGCCCTGCGCTGCCATCATCCTCGCGCGTCGGTTCGACCGTGCGTCAAGCTCGTCATAACCGACAGCGACATTACCCAAGACCAGCGCGGTTCGGGATGGGGATCGACGGGCATGGTGCGCCAGAATGGAGCCTAGCGCGATACCATCATTTGACACTGCGGAAACGCCTTTCGGTAAGCCCTCTCCCCCGAGCCCGGCGCTCCTTTTTTGACAGGTCCGGACCGAGCGAAAGCTCGGATAAGTCCTACTTCATTAATTTAGTGCTAAATTAATCACAAGCGGAATTCAGCCGATACCAGCGCCCTTTCCCAGCGAACCACTGCCCGCTTCCGCCCGGCAAATACCGGACGGCAGCGGGCATGATATAGTCGGACGAGCGCTCCGAGCCTATTCGAAGGTCCGGGCCAGTTCCTCGGGCGTGTCGCTCAGCGGATCGTCGCCATAATCGTTCGGGCCGGGCGTGCCGGCGGTGCAATACCAGACGAGCAGGACGATCGCGCAGATGACCCCGGCGAAAACACCAACTCCGCCGATAATCGTCAGCGACTGGTTCGCAGTCGCCATTCCGGTGAAGAGCAGAACGAAACCGATCAAATAGGGCAACACCGGCAGAAGGAGCCACCAGCCCGTGCGATTGGTGTCGTGCAGCCGTCGGACAGATACCGCAAGACTTGGAATGATGGTCGCGAGCGTGAACAGATTGGCAAGCAAGCCGCGATTGATGAACGCGCTATAGAAGACGCCGCTCGAGCCGGGCTGCGGCAACACCACCGAGCGACCGCCGAGCCCCAATATCCTGTCGATGAAACCCAACACGATCCCGGCAAGAACAGTGAACAGCACCCACATCCAATATTCCTTGCGGCGTGAGCGGCCGCTGAACTGTGCATACCGCTTCAGCGGCAGGAACATCCATTCCATCGCAAGTCTCCCCTGTTGCGCGTCGTGCGCAACGAGAACCTGACCCGAATGGGCAAGAACTGCAATCCCTAGCTGAAGTTACGGGCGCAACACGCAAAAACGACCGCCCGCACGCGACAAGATCAGGGCGATGCAGGATCGGTCGGCTTGACTGGCCCGGCCGCCGGCAACGTCCTGGCGCCGCCGCGATCGAACAGCAGCAGGAATGCAGTCCACAGGATGCGGCTCACGCCGAGCGCGATATAAAGCCAGAGTTTGATTGGGCGCCTCATGCGGTTCCCGATACATCAAATCAGCGAAGCGCGCGCCTGATTAAGCATCGGCTTCGCTGCTCCCGCCCCGCCATGGCGCGGACGGATCAGAGCCCGCCACCATCACGTTCGGCCAAGGGCGTCGAATCGAGGTCAGGCGGTCACGGCAGGCCGCACTGCGACGGCGCGCGCGGCGCGCAGGCCATCGGCCGCGTAGATGACGAGCCCGATCCAAATCAGGCTGAACGCCACCATATCGGCCGGGTGAAGGGGCTCGCTGAACAGCAGCACCGCTTCAGCGAACTGGAGGGTCGGCGCGATATATTGCAGCAGGCCGAGCGTCGCATAGGGCATTCGGCGCGCAGCGGCGGCGAACATCAACAGCGGAATTGCGGTGACCGCTCCGGCGAGCACCAGCAGCGTATCAAGCCCGCGATCATGGCCGAAGGCGGCGTCGCCCTGCGCGCTCGCCAGGATCAGGGCGCCGGCGGCGAAAGGCGCGAGAAGGAGTGTTTCGACGAACAGGCCGCCAAGCGCGTCGATCGCCGCGATCTTGCGGAGCAGGCCGTAGGTGCCGAAGCTGAGCGCGAGGACAAGCGATATCCAGATCGCGCCGCCGCCCGACGCAGCCATGATCGCAACGCCGAGCGCCGCCAGCGCCACCGCAGACCATTGCACGCGCCGCACTTTCTCGCCGAGCACAGCGACGCCGAGCGCGACATTGATCAGCGGATTGATGAAATAGCCGAGGCTCGCCTCGAGCACATGGCCGTTCTGGACCGCCCAGATATACGCCAGCCAGTTGACCGCGATGAGAAAGGCACTCGCCGTCAGCAGCAGCACCGTGCGTCCCCGCGCGGCGGCGCGGATCGCGCCGACGCGCTGCATGAGGACGACAATGACGGCGAGCAGCAGCAGCGACCAGAGGATACGGTGCGCGAGCACCTGTGCGGCGGGCACTGACTTCAGCAGCTTGAGATAAAGCGGCAACAGGCCCCAGAAGACATAGGCGCCGATGCCGAGCAGGATGCCGCCGTTCGTGGCGGATTGGGACCGGGTCATGGCCGGCCTCTCGGCGGGGAGACCGCGCGTCGCAAGGGAGGAAAATCTTGCGGCCCGCAAAGACGCCTTCATCGGAAGATGGGAGAAACGATACCCATCGCCTCCGATAAACTGGATCCTATCCCCCGCACGATGCTCGGCAGACCACACCGCTGATCAGAGATGCCGCCAAATTGGAGATATCAGGCAATGCGTTACATGCTTCACGACGACTTAACCAATTGAGTCGATTGGGTGCCTATGTCTGAACAGAACCGCTAGGACGCAACGCAGGTCGCCATGCTGTTCGATGGCTGGTGTTTCACACCATTCGATTTCAGCAAACAACCTGCCACAACGGCGGAAATCCGGCCTCACCCTCGATCAACGTCGCACAGCCGGATTCCCGATGGCGACGCAGGACATCAACAGCGCGCCGCCCCATAGAGTCCAGCGTCTCGGCATTGGCGCAATGCCCCGCCCGACAATCGCACGCCCGACTATCGCGCGCGCCTTTATCAGCCTGCCTCGATAACGGGCCCTCCCCGTAATCGCCCTGCTAACTCCGCGGTGCCTGCCGCCGATAGCTCAGCGCCTCGGCGACATGGATCCGCCCCACCCCCTCGCTCCCGGCAAGATCGGCGATCGTCCGCGCGACGCGCAGGATGCGGGTATAGCCACGCGCCGACAGCCGCATCGCTTCCGAGGCCTGGGCGAGGAGCTTGCGGCCCGGTTCGTCAGGCGTCGCGACCGTTTCGAGCAGTACGCCATCAATCTCGGCGTTGGTCCGGATCGGATGATCGGCATAGCGGGCCGCCTGCAGCGCCCGGGCTGCCGCCACGCGGGCCGCGACCTCGGCCGATCCTTCCGCGGGTGGCGGGAGGACCAGATCGGCAGCGCTCACCGCCTGGACTTCGACGTGCAGGTCGATGCGGTCGAGCAACGGCCCGGAAACCTTGGTCTGGTAATCGGCCGCGCATCTTGGCGCGCGCGAGCAGGCGAGCGCCGCGTCGCCGAGATGGCCGCAGCGGCAGGGGTTCATCGCAGCGACAAGCTGGACTCTCGCCGGGAAGGTGACATGGGCGTTGGCGCGCGCCACGCTCACCGTGCCGGTCTCGAGCGGCTGGCGCAGCGAATCGAGCACCGCGCGCTGGAATTCGGGCAGCTCGTCGAGGAACAGCACGCCGAGATGAGCGAGGCTGACTTCGCCCGGCTTCACCTTAAGCCCGCCGCCCACCAAAGCCGCCATCGAGGCCGAATGATGCGGCGCGCGATAGGGCCGGGTGCGGGTCAGCCGCCCGCCGTTGAGCGTGCCGGCGACGCTTGCCACCATCGACACTTCGAGCGCCTCGGCCGGGTCAAGCGGCGGGAGGATTCCCGGGAGGCACGACGCCATCAGCGACTTGCCCGCGCCGGGCGGGCCGATCATCAGCAGGTTGTGCCCGCCGGCCGCTGCGATTTCGAGCGCACGCTTGGCCGTCTCCTGGCCCTTTACCTGAGCGAGATCCGGGCCGCCGGCCACGTCGTCCGCCTCGCCCGGCTGCGGCGGCGAGAGCAGGCCATGGCCCTTGAAATGATTGATCAGCGACAGAATGTCCGGCGCTGCGATCACCTGGATCGAGCCGGCCCATGCCGCTTCCGACCCCTGCGGCGCGGGGCAGACCAGCCCCTTGCCGATCTCCGACGCGTGGAGCGCCGCGAGCAGCACGCCGGGCGAGGGCGCGATCCGGGCGTCGAGGCCGAGCTCGCCGACCACGACATAATCGGCCAATGTCTCGGCATCGATCACGCCCATCGCGCCGAGCAGGGCAAGCGCGATCGGCAGATCGAAATGCGAGCCTTCCTTGGGCAGATCGGCCGGCGAGAGGTTCACGACGATCCGCTTGGGCGGCAGCGACAGCCCCATCGCCGCGATCGCGCCGCGCACGCGTTCGCGGCTTTCCCCCACTGCCTTGTCGCCGAGCCCGACGACATGGAAGGCGGGAAGCCCGGGGATGAGCTGGACCTGGACTTCGACCGCCCGTGCCTCGAGGCCGAGATACGCCACTGTCGATACGCTCGCGACCATCCGCCACTCCCCCGGACAACCCGCGGACCTTAGCGGTTTTTTTGCCGCTGCAAACGCCCGGTTGCATCCGGATCGGCTTCCCGCGCGTATCGAGCCAAATGCGATGCAAGGGACGAACATGATCGACGTGGTTGGATTGACACGAAATATCGACGCGGTGAGCGCCGCGCTCGACATCGATCTGGCGGCATTGCTCGCAGCAACGAGCCCGAAGGAACGGCACGCGCTGCGCATCAGCGTCGAGCGGTGCACGCTCGAACTGCAACGCCTGTTGTACCAACTCGTCACCTTGCCGTTCGTGGGCGACGCGGCATTGTAGGAGCCCGGCGGACCGAATCGGCTTCGCAACGATTACACGCCGCGCCGTACCAATCGGGTTCCGGCGGGGAAGACGGCATCGCGGCACGAGCCGCGGGACGCGCGATGCGACGGAGCGGAACCGGGGCTGGCCGGGAGATTCGACCCATCTGTCTTGTCAAAGCAACACACTGCGCCCACATCGGGTGCCATGCGTAACAGCCGCCACCCTGCCCTGCGCTTCGCCCTGTTCTGGACCGGCGCGCTGCTGATCGTCGCTACTCCGTTCGTCGGCGCGATTCCCGGGCCAGGCGGCGTGTTCGTGTTTGCCGGCGGGCTGGCGCTGGTATTGCAGAACTCGCACTGGGCGAAGCGGCGCTTCGTCCATACCAAACGGCGCTGGCCGCGCCTTGGCCACTATGCCGATATCGGCCTGCGCCGGGCCAGCGCGGCGAGACGCCGGGCGCGGGAGCGAGCAGAGCAATCGCGTTGACTTGGGCGGCACCTTTGCCTAAGGGCACCCGCTACGAGGCCGTCCGCGTGGCGGCCCTTTTCTATTCAGACGACCAGGGAATGAACGATGAAGCGGACCTTTCAGCCGAGCAATCTGGTGCGCGCGCGCCGGCACGGTTTCCGGTCGCGGATGGCGACTCCGGGCGGCCGCAACGTGATTCGCGCTCGCCGCAATCGCGGCCGCAAGAAGCTGTCGGCCTGACGACCGCCGCCCGTAAGGGCGAAGTTGTTGGCCTGCGCGTCCGCCGTGATTTTCTCGCAGCGAATGCGGGGAAAAGGGCGCCGATGCCGGGATTCGTCCTGCTGATGCGTGCGCGCGACGATGGCGATCCGATGATGCGGATCGGTTATACCGTCACCAAGAAGATCGGCAATGCGGTCGTTCGCAATCGGATGAAGCGCCGGTTGCGCGCCCTTGCCCGCGAGCTGCTCCCCGAATCGGGGGTACGCGGCGCGGACCATGTGCTGATCGGCCGCAACGGCGGCGTGGAGCGCGATTTCGCGCTGCTCCGCGCCGAGCTACGCAAGGCGTTGGCGAAGGTGGCGCGGTGAGGTGTCGTTCTTTCCTCATGCCGGACCTGTTCCGGCATCCCTTTCTCGGCAAGGGCTGCGACCCGAAATTCGGCGCCGCGGCTGCGGCCCGATGGACCCCGGGACAAGTCCGGGATAACGAAGAAATTGGGGCAGCTCAATGATCGCCCGTCTTCTCATCGCGCTGGTCCGCTTCTGGCAGGTCGGCCCGTCGGCCATCCTGCCGCCGAGCTGCCGCTACACCCCCACCTGTTCCACCTATGCAATCGTGGCGCTTCGCCGCTATGGCGCGCTCAGGGGCGGGTGGCTGGCGGTGAAACGGATCGCACGGTGCCATCCCTGGGGCGGGTTCGGCATCGATCCGGTTCCATGACGATCACCACGACACCCCAGCACGGACGGGAAAGCTTCGCGTGAAAGAAGACCAAAAGAATTTCATCCTGTTCGCGTTGTTCGCGGCGCTGATCCTGTTCGGCTGGCCGGTGATAACGTCGAAATTCTTCCCGGCCGCCAACCCGCCGGTCACGAAGATCGAAGCCGGCAAGACACAGGTTGTCGCGGCGCCCGCCACGCCTGCCGCAGGCGCCGCCGGTGCGGTACGCGACCGCAAGCTGGTGCTCGCTGAAAGCCCCCGCGTCCGAATCGCAACGCCCGCCCTGAGCGGATCGATCAACCTGAAGGGCGCGCGGATCGATGATCTGGTGCTGAGCACCTACAAGGAAACGATCGACAAGAATTCGCCGCCGATCCGTCTGCTCTCGCCCGCCGGTAGCGCCGACAGCTATTTCGCCGGCTTCGGCTGGACCGGCAACAATGTCGTCGTGCCGGACAAGAACACGCTCTGGACCGCTGACCACGCCGAGCTCACGCCGGGCCAGCCGGTCACTTTGAGCTGGAAGAATCCGCAAGGGCTGATCTTCCAGATCGTGATCGGAGTCGACCAGCACTATATGTTCTCGGTCACCCAGAAGGTCGGCAATGCCGGGGCCACGCCGGTTATGGTTCGCCCCTATGGTCTCATCTCGCGGCTTGGCGCGACCAAGGATGTCGATGCCTGGACCAACCATGTCGGCCCGATCGGCGTGTTCGGCACGGGCGCGACCTATGACATCGGCTACCCCAATCTCGCTGGCAAGGAAGCCAGCTTCTTCGGCAAGCTGTTCGGCAGCAACGCCAAGCCCGGCGCGAATTATTTCGACGCGACCGGCGGCTGGCTCGGCTTCAGCGACAAATATTGGCTGACCGCGCTGATCCCGGACCAGAATGCGTCAGTCCATTCCGGCTTTCCGGCCGCCAATGGCGAGGCCTATCAAGCCGATTACGCAGCGCAGCCGGTCACCGTCGCGCCGGGCAAGGTCGCCGCGCAGAGTGCGCGCTTCTTCGCCGGCGCCAAGGAAGTGCGGCTGACCGATCATTACCAGGACGATCTCGGCATCCGCAATTTCGACAAGGCGATCGACTGGGGCTGGTTCAGGATCGTCGAGAAGCCGATCTTCTATTATCTCGACTGGCTGTTCCGCATGGTCGGCAATTTCGGCGTTGCGATCATCCTGCTGACGCTGACGATCCGCGGCCTGCTCTTCCCGATCGCGCAGCGCCAGTTCGCCTCGATGGCCAACATGCGGGCGATCCAGCCCAAGATGAAGGCGCTCCAGGAGAAGCACAAGGACGACAAGGCGCGCCAGCAGGAGGAAGTGATGGCGCTCTACAAGGCCGAGAAGGTCAACCCGCTCGCCGGCTGCCTGCCGACCTTCCTGCAGATCCCGATCATGTACTCGCTCTACAAGGTGCTGCTGGTAACGATCGAAATGCGGCACCAGCCTTTCGCGCTGTGGATCAAGGATCTCTCGGCGCCCGATCCGCTGACCCCGCTCAACCTGTTCGGGCTGCTTCCCTTCACTCCCCCGCACATGATCGCGATCGGCGTGATCCCGATCCTGCTCGGCATCTCGATGTTCTTCCAGTTCAAGCTCAACCCGGCGCCGATGGACGAGGCGCAGAAGCAGGTCTTCGCGTTCATGCCCTGGGTGCTGATGTTCGTGATGGCGCCGTTCGCGGTCGGCCTTCAGGTCTACTGGATCACCTCCAACTGCCTGACCATCCTCCAGCAGCGCCTGCTCTATGCGCGGCATCCGGGGATGAAAGTGGCGGTGGCGAAGTGATATCCTCCCCCGCACGGGACGGAACCGGATGACCGCCCCCTTCCCACCCGAAGCTCTCGAAGCCGCCCGGAAAACCTTCGCCGGTCCGGTCGCCTTCCTGAAATCGGCGCCCAGCCTCGAATTCCTGCCCGAGGCCGACGTGCCCGAAGTCGCGTTCGCGGGACGTTCGAATGTCGGCAAGTCGTCGCTGCTCAACGCGCTGACCGGCCGCAACGCGCTTGCCCGGACCTCGAACACGCCGGGGCGGACCCAGGAGCTGAACTTCTTCGATGTCGGCGAGCCGCTTGCCTTCAGGCTGGTCGACATGCCCGGCTATGGCTTCGCCAAGGCGCCCAAGGATGTCGTCAAGAAATGGCGATTCCTGGTGAATGACTTCCTGCGCGGTCGCGACACGCTGAAGCGCGCTCTGGTGCTGATCGATGCACGCCACGGCATCAAGGATGTCGACCGCGAGATCCTCGAGATGCTCGACAAGGCAGCCGTCAGCTATCGCCTGGTGCTGACCAAGGCCGACAAGATCAAGCCGACCGAGCTCGAAACGGTGACCGAAGCAGTGGCGACCGAGGCGCGCAAGCGGCCGGCCGCACACCCCGATATCCTTGCGACATCCGCGGAGACGGGGCTCGGCATTGCCGAGCTGCGGGCAGCGGTGATCGAGGCGATCGGCTGAGCGTGATCCAGGGCCTGACAATCCGTCCGGTCGACCGCTCGGATTACGGCCAGTGGCTGCCGCTCTGGGCAGGCTATAACGCCTTTTACGGTCGCAGCGGCGACACCGCGCTCGCTGCCGACATCACCAGGACGACATGGAGCCGTTTCTTCGACGCCTATGAGCCGGTGCACGGCCTGGTCGCCGAGCAGGACGGTGCTCTGCTTGGCCTTGCGCATTATCTGCTGCACCGGAGCACCATCGCGATCGCGCCGGTCTGTTACCTGCAGGACCTGTTCGCGACCGAGTCGGCGCGCGGCCGCGGTGTCGGCCGTGCGCTGATCGAGGGCGTTTACGCGCGGGCGCGCGAGGTTGGGTCACCCCGCGTCTATTGGCAAACCCATGAGACCAACGAAGTCGCGATGACGCTCTACGACAAGGTCGCCGACCGATCGGGTTTCCTGGTCTATCGCAAGCTGCTCTGAGGGGCACACGCGAGCGCAGCGCCCCCAGGCGCACCAGAATTAGCCCAGCGGAATAACCGTCCGTCCCCAGGTGGCGTTGGTGACCATGCCGAAGCTGCCGTAAATGGCGAGCGTGCCACAGACGAGGCCGAGCCAGCCGCCGATATGGGTCAGCTGGGGCTGGCCGAGCACTGCGCCAAGCCCGAGCAGCGCGAAGGTGACCCACAGGGTCGTGAACACCAGGAACAGGATTCGCGCGAGCTTGAAGGTGCTGATCCACAGATAGAAAGTGAACCCGCCCCAGAGCAGCAGCGCGACGCCGACCGTCGGCCCCGCCTGTGAAATGTCGATCACCCCGGTATGCGCGAAGATCAGCAGCAGCGCGAACCACCACCAGAAGGCGCCATAGCTGAGAAAGGCGGTCATCCCGAAGGTGTTGCCGAGCTTGAATTCCATCAGCCCGGCGAAGATCTGGATGAGCCCGCCATAGGCAAGCGCCATCGGGATCACCACGCCCTCCCCGCCGGCGGGCAACAGGCCGGCATTGACCAGGCTCAGCAGCACTGTCGTCATGCCGAAGCCGACCAGGCCGAGCGCGGCCGGGTTGGCGGGCGCAGCCGTCGGTGCAATCGTATCGGACATTTTTCCTCTCCCCTTCCGGCACGCTCCCCGTGCTCGGACAATGAGGCTGGTAGCGTTACCATGCGATGTCAAGCGGTGGGCGGTTGTGGCCGTGCCGCGGCCCGTCTATCCGGCGCCGGTGACCGACACCTCACCCCCGCGCCTGGCCGCTCTGGATGTCTTCCGCGGGCTTGCGGTCGCGGGGATGATCATCGTCAACGATCCCGGCTCCTGGGACCATATCTGGTGGCCGCTCGACCATGCGCCCTGGCATGGCTGGACGCCGACCGACATAGTCTTTCCAGCGTTTCTGTTCGCGGTGGGGGCTGCGCTCGGCCTGTCCTTTCCGCGCCGGATCGGCCCGGGCGATCGCCGGATATTGTGGGGCCGGATCGGCCGGCGCGTGCTGGCGCTGATCGGGCTCGGGCTCGCCTTCGCGCTCATCGAGGAGCCGAGCCTCGCGACGCTCCGCCTTCCCGGCGTGCTGCAGCGGATCGGCCTGTGCTACGGCATGGCGGCAACGCTGGCGATACTGACGGCGCGGCGCGGGCAGGACGGACTCTCGCGATTGAACCTGCCGGTGATCGCGAGCGCCGCCTTCCTGATCCTGGCGGCCTATTGGGCGGCGATGACCCTGATCCCGGTGCCCGGAATCGGCGCCGGCGTGCTGACGCCCGAGGGCAATCTTGCCGGCTATGTCGATCGCGCCGTGCTGACCACGGCCCATATGTGGGGCGGCGGCACCGATGCGCGGGGCAAGATCGTCTATGATCCGGAAGGGCTGCTCTCGACCTTCCCCGCGCTTGCCAATGTGCTGTTCGGGATGTTCGCGGCTGTCGCCTGGCGTCGGCAGCCCGGGCGCGCGGCATTCTGGGTCGCGATCGGCGGCGTGGCGCTGCTCGTTTCGGGGCTGCTGCTCGATCCGGTCTTTCCGATCAACAAGCGGCTGTGGACAAGCAGCTTCGCGCTGGTGACCTCAGGCGCATCGGCGATCATCTTTGCCCTGTGCATGGCGGCAACGCGCCGCGCCTGGATCGACCGCCGGCTTGCGCCGTTTCGCGTGCTCGGGATGAACGCCATCCTGGCCTATAGCCTGTCCGTCCTGCTCGCCATTGCCGGCATGAAGGCAATCGTGCCCGCCGGGCAAGGATTCGTCACGCCGATGGGCTGGGTCTTTGCGCGGATCGTCGGAATCGTGACCGATCCCTGGCTCGCGTCCTTCCTGTGTTCGCTGGTGCTGCTTGCCCTGGTTCTCGCGGCGGTCGCCCCGCTGCATCGCCGGGGAATCCATTTCCGGCTCTAGCCCCGGCGAATGGGTGCGGCTATCCCGGCGCCCATGAAACTCATTATCGGCAACAAGGCCTATTCCTCCTGGTCGCTGCGCGGCTGGCTCGCCTGCAAGCAATCGGGCCTCGTCTTCGAGGAGGTCGTCGTGCCGCTCTACGACGCCGATTGGGACAAGCGCCGCGAAGGGGACGAGTTCGCCCCGTCCTCGGGCAAGGTGCCGATCCTGTGGGACGGCGAAGCGGTGGTGTGGGACAGCCTCGCGATCATCGAATATCTCGCCGAGAAGACCGAAAGGGCGAAATTCTGGCCCGAGGACGAGGCCGCCCGCGCGATGGCGCGCTCCATGTCGGCTGAGATGCACTCGAGCTTCACTGCGCTCCGCCGCAAGCACAGCATGAACATCCGCCAGGTCTTCCCGCCCAAGCGCCCCGACGAAGACGTGATCGCCGATCTCGCGCGGATCATGGAGCTCTGGGCACAGGCCCGGGCGCGGTTCGGCGGGACGGGCAAGTTCCTGTTCGGCGACTTCAGCGCGGCCGACATCATGTACGCACCGGTCGTGACTCGGATCGTCACCTACGGCCTGCCGATCGCGCGCTTCGCCGCCGGCTATATGGACGCAGTGCTGCAACATCCCTTCATGCAGGACTGGATTGCCGGGGCGCAGGAGGAGGAATGGGTGATCGAGCAGTTCGAGGCGCCGGCGACGGCTTAGTCATCCCCGGACAGGCTCGAGGCAGGCATTAGAAGGCGCTTCCGTCCTTTCGTCTGAACCCCTCGCCGCTGAACAAATGCATGTCGATATCGGGATAGTGGCAGTCGCTATCCCCCTTGCGGCCCACCGCGATGAACACGCAGTCCGAGTCGCTGCGGTTCTGGAGGACATGGCCATTGCCGTCTCCCATCGGGAAGGACGCGCAGTCACCCGGCTTCATCGCATGCTCCCCGGAATCATCGACCAGCACCGCCTCGCCGCTCAACATGACGACGAATTCGTCCTCGCCCTCATGCCAGTGGCGCTGCGACGACCAGGCGCCCGGCTTCAGCGTGACGTGGCTGACGCCAAATTCGCTGAGCCCGCTCGCCGGGCCGAGGCGGCGGTACCAGCGGCCTTCGACCGCCGTCGCATATTGCGGGGGATAACCGGTCGCATTGGTCTGTGGGATTGTATCGAGATCGAGCTTGGGCAATGTCGCCTCCCATGGATGCCACACCCAGAATGCCCGATGTCGTCGATCTCACCAAGGCGCTGATAGCCGCCGAGAGCGTGACCCCCGCGCTTGGGCGCGTGTTCGACGTGCTCGAAGCGGCGTTGATCCCGCTCGGGTTCATGGTCGAACGCTTCATCGAGGGCGAGGCGCCCGACGGGCCGGTCGAGAATCTGCTCGCGGTGCGCGGGTCGGGCGCACCGCATTTCGCCTTTGCCGGGCATCTCGACGTCGTGCCGCCGGGCGCCGGCTGGACGAGCGACGCGTTCGAACCGCAGATCCGCGGCGGCCTGCTCCACGGGCGCGGCGCGGTCGACATGAAGGGCGCGATTGCCGCCTTCGTCGCCGCAGCGGCACGGACGCCGCCAACCGGCACGACCAGCCTGATCATCACCGGGGACGAAGAAGGCCCCGCCATTTTCGGCACCCGCGCGCTGATCGAGCGGATGGCCGAGCGCGGGCTGAAGCCCGATTTCTGCCTGGTCGGCGAACCCACTTCGGCGCAGCGGCTGGGGGACATGATCAAGATCGGCCGGCGCGGCTCGGTCAATATCTGGATCGATGTGCCGGGCAAACAGGGCCATGTCGCCTATCCGCAGCTCGCCGATAACCCGATTCCGAAGTTGGTTGCGATCCTCGCCGAGATCGATGCGATCATACTCGACACGGGGACCGAGTGGTTCCAGCCCTCGAACATCGAGGCGACTGACATCACCGTCGGCAATCCGGCGACCAATGTCATCCCGGCCCAGGCCTCGGCCCGGCTCAGCATCCGCTACAACGACCTTCACCGGGGCGACGATCTCGCCGCGCGGATCGAGGCGATCGTCCATCGCCATGCGCCTGCCGCAACGATGATCGCCCGCGTCTCGGGCGACGCCTTCGTCACGGCACCCGGTGCGCTCTCGACCTTGATCGGCGATGCGATCGAAGCCCGGCTCGGCCTCCGCCCCGAACTGTCCACCACCGGCGGCACCTCGGACGCGCGCTTCCTGTCGAGGCTCTGCCCGGTGGTGGAGTTCGGGCTGGTGAATGCGACCATGCACAAGCTCGACGAAGCGGTGGCGGTGGAGGATCTGGCGGCGCTGGCGGATATCTATGCGGATATTCTGACCCGGGTGGCATCAACATAGCGCACCGCCGAATACGTCACCCGGACTTGTTCCGGGGTCCACCCGTCCGCCGATTCGACGATGGTTGCCCCGGCAGACCAATGGATGCCGGAACAAGTCCGGCATGATGCCTTCGCACACCAACCAAGTGATTCAGATGACTCCGGATTCCCCACGACTCGTGGTGACTCCTGGGTTTTCGATAGACGCGAGTCGCCCCATATCGTAACGCCCACTTAACCATAATGGTAAGCGGACATGCCGATCGATCCCTGGTTTCCTGTCGCGATCATCTGCAGCCTTGGGGGATATGCCGTTTATCTGACGGGCCTTCGGCGTCAGCTCGTCCACCCCAATCGCGCCTCCTGGCTGATCTGGAGCGCAGCGACCGCGGTCGAGGCCGGGACCTATGCGGCAGTCAATCCACATGTCGTGCAAAGCTGGCTGCTGGCGCTGTCTGCTTTCGCCTGCATTGTCGTGACGATCGGGATATGGCGTCGCTCTGACTGGAGCCTGCCGAGCCGCGGCGAATTGCTGTGCATGGCCGCCTGCCTGGCCGCGCTCGCGATCTGGATCGGCTCGGGCAATGCATTCTGGGCGCATATGCTGGTGGTCGCGGCAGTGCCGGTCAGCTTCTGGCCAACCTGGGAAAGCGTCTGGGCTGACCGGACCCGGGAGCGGTCGCCGGCCTGGGGGCTGTGGGCAGTCGGCGATCTCGCGACCCTGCTCGTCGCCCGGCACAGCGGCGGACACAGCCAGATCGGCGAATATGCCTATCTGTTCGTCGAGCTGCTCTGCCATGCGAGCATCTGGTTCATGGTCGGGCTGGCGACGATCAACCCACTGCGCTCGCTCGGTTTTCGCAATGGCCGCTTCTTCGTGCTGGACGCCTATAGCCCGGCGACCAACCTGTTCTCGGTCGGCGAGACCCATCTCGGCAAGGCGGTCTATGCGGCGCGGGGCTTTGCCGAGGGCGAGCAGATCATCCGCTTCACCGGGCGCCGCTTCCGCGCCGACCGGGTGCCGAGCCTGATGCGCGGCGCGAGCGACCGTTTCGTCCAGGTGACGCGAGACCATTATATGGGGCCGTCGGGGCTGATCGACGACCTGATCAACCATAGCTGCGCACCCAATGCCGGGCTGCGCTTCACCGCCGGCGGCGTTTTCCTCGTCGCGATCCGCGCCATCGCGCCGGGCGAGGAGATCGCCTGGGATTATTCGACGACGCTCAAGGAATCGAACTGGCACATGATCTGCCAGTGCCGCAGCACCGACTGCCGCCGGGTGATCGGCAATTTCGAGACCCTGGCGCCCGAGCGCCAGGAATGGTTTCGCGCTCGAAACCTGGTCGCGCCCTATCTGCGCCGTCGTGACGATGTGGTGCCGCAGCGGGACAGGGCCGCCTGATCACGCCCGCTCGATCATCTCCCTGATCCGGGCGCCAAGCGCTTCCATCGAGAAGGGCTTGGTCACCAGCTCCATTCCCGGCTCGAGCGGCCCGTCGCCGACCACCGCATTCTCGGCAAAGCCGGTGATGAACAGCACCGGCAACTCCGGCCGGACGGCGCGCGCGGCGTCAGCAATCTGGCGCCCGTTCATCCCGCCGGGCAGGCCGACATCAGTGATCAGCAGGTCGATCCGCGCATTGGAACGCAGGAAGGCGAGCGCCTCGGCGCCGTCGCCGGCCTCCATCGAGGCATAGCCGAGATCATCGAGGATTTCGGCGACGAGCATGCGCACGGTGACCTCATCGTCCACGACAAGCACTGCCTCGCCCTTGTCGCTCCGTTCCATCTCGCCGCGCCGGCCCATCGTGCCGCTATCCTCGACCAGACCATGATGCCGGGGGAGATGGAGGTGCATCACCGTGCCCTCCCCGACCACGGACTGAATCCGGACCTGCCCACCCGACTGGCGCGCGAAGCCGTAGATCATCGACAGGCCAAGGCCGGTGCCCTGCCCCATCGGTTTGGTCGTGAAGAAGGGATCGAAGGCGCGCGCAATCACCTCCGGGGTCATGCCGGTACCGGTGTCGCTCACTGACAGCGACAGATATTGGCCGGGCGGCAGATCATGGTCGTGCGCCGCGCGCTCGTCGAGCGAGACGTTCGATGTCCGGATCGTCAGCCGGCCGCCTTCCGGCATCGCGTCTCGCGCGTTGATGCACAAATTGAGCAGGGCATTTTCGAGCTGGTTGGGGTCGACCAGGGTTGGCCAGAGGCCGGGCTCTCCATCGACCTCGACCTGCACGCCCGGGCCTACCGTGCCGCGCACCAGATCCTCGATATCAGCGATCAGCCGGTTGACGTCGACCGGCTTGGGGTCAAGCGGCTGGCGGCGCGAAAAGGCCAGAAGCCGGTGAGTCAGCGCAGCGGCGCGGCCCGACGCCGTCTGCGCGGCGCCGATATAGCGTTGCAGATCGGCGATCCGGCCCTGTTTCAACCGCATCTGCATCATCTCCATCGCGCCCGAGATCGCGGTGAGGAGATTGTTGAAATCATGTGCCAGCCCGCCGGTGAGCTGGCCGACCGCCTCCATCTTCTGCGACTGGCGGAGCCGTTCCTCGAGCTCGCGCTGGCGGGTCACGTCGAGCCCGACGCCGATCACCTTCTCCGGATTGCCCGCCGCGTCGACCAGCATGTGGCTCCGTGACATGATCCAGCGGATCGTGCCGTCAGGCAGCAACAAGCGATATTCGAACTCGTTGTCGCCGCGCGACTTGCCCGCTCGCGCGATCGTCGCCTGAAGACGCGGAAGATCCTCGGGATGGGTGCGCGCCAGGATCTCGGCCATCGTCGCCCCCTTGGCGACCTGCTCCGGCTCGAAGCCATAGAGGATGGCGAAGCCCATATCGCTGTAGAAGCGGTCGGCCGCGATATCATAGGTCCACACCCCGACCCCATCCATCGCCTCGATCACCAGTCGGGTGCGTTCCTCAGCCGCAAGCAAAGCCGCCTGTTGCCGCCTATCCTCGGTCACGTCGCGTGCGGTGACATAGATGCGATCCTCGGCGCGCGTCGCCTGCCAGGACAGAGTAACGTAGTTGCCCGCCCTTGTACGATACCGGTTCTCGAACCCGGAAACCTCCTCGCCGCTAATGACTCGCACGATCGCGCGGTGAGTCGCTTCCTGGTCGTCGGGGTGGTGAAGCCATTCCGAGGTGCGGCCGATAATCTCTTCCTGCGGCCAGCCGAGCATCTTGGTCCAGGCCGGGTTCACGCTCTTCCAGACGCCCTTCAGATCGAGCACGCCGAGCAGATCGCGGCTGACCTCCCAGATCCGATCCCGCTCAGCGGTGCTTCGCGCCACTTCGCCGGCAAGGCTCTGATTCACCGCGCGCAGGCTGGCGGTCGCGCGAACCCGGGCAACCGCATCCCAGCTGAGTTGCGCGATTTCCTCGACCAGCGCAACCTCGGCCGGAGCCCAGGCGCGCGGCTCGGCATGGCTGAGATAGAAACCGGCCTCCCATCGCCCGTTGCGGATGAAGGGTACGACGACGCCGGCCTTCGTGCCGGTTGTATCGAGTGCTGTCTCGAGCAGGCTGCCGGCATCGGAGGGTGTGCCGAAGACCAGGGTCCTGCCGGCACGGATCGCCTCGCCGAGCTCCGCACCAGTGCTCAACGACGGCACCGAACCGGTGAGCGGCCCAAGAACGCCATCGACCCAGCACGCGCCATAATCGATGATCCGATCGTCAATCACCCGGAAGAACCCTGCGCGATTGACGCCGAGGCGACGCCCGACTGCCTCGGCCGCAATCTGCATCACATCGTCGGCATCCTGCTGCATGCGTTGGCGCTCGACCAGCGACAGGATGAATTCGCGCTCATCCTTCGCATGCCGGAGCGCCGCCTCGGTGCGCTTCGCGTCGCTGATGTCGAGGCTGAGGCCGGCGAAGCGCTGCGGCCGCCCGTCCGGCCCGTTATTCGCCCGGCCGCGCACCGAGAGCCAGCGCTCGGTGCCGTCGGGCAGCGCCAGGCGGAATTCGTGCGACACCGCGCCTTCCCTGGCGAAGGCAGCCTGCATCGCCGCGCTGAACGCCGGGAAATCATCGGGATGGATATGCGCGATATAGGCCGACGCCGGCGCTCCCACCTGCGCGAGCGTCGGATCCACGCCGTAAAGGCGCGCCATGCGTTCGTCGCCAACGACGGTGTCGGTAGTCAGGTCCCACTCCCAGGTGCCGACATCGCCCGACGCATTGAGCGCCATCTGCAACCGCTCCTCGCTTGCGCGGAGCGTTGCTTCGGCGCGCATCTTGGCGGTGATGTCATTGCCCTGGCAGACGACCCCCAGGGTCTTGCCATTCTCGTCGCGGATCGGGGAAAGGCTGTAGGACCACCAGCTGTCGATGCGCTTTCCGTCGCGCAGGATCGGCAGGTTCAGGTCAGCGGCAAAAAAGCCCGGGCCACCGGCAAGCACCGTTTCGAGTTGCGGCCCGATCACCGCCCAGCTGTCATGGCGGGCTTCGGCGCCCGGCTGGCCGAGCGCCTCGGGATGCCGCTCGGGGAAGGTCGCCGCCCAGGCATCATTGTACAGCGCGCGCAGGTCGGAGCCCCAGTAGATCGCAGTCGGAAAGTTCGAATGAAGGCAGAGGCTGACCGCAATCTTGAGCGGAAGCGCCCAGTCGCTCGGTTTGCCGAGGGGGTGCGCCGACCAGTCGAATGCGCGAATCAACGCGCTCATCTCGCCGCCGCCATCAAGGAAGCCAAGCGCCGGCATCACCAGATCACCGGGATGCGCATCGGCTGCGAAGAGCCATCGGTGACGGTCCTCCCGGCAACGGTAAACATGGCGTCGGTCGGTGCTTTACGGCCGCTTCGGACCGTGCACATCCCGCGCCGCAGCTGTCAACATGCGGGCCGCCGGGTAATATCGGGATCGGCGGCATTAACCTCGAAAGGTCACAGCGCGCCCAGATCGATTTCGGCAAAGCGGTCGAGCGTCTGCGGCGCCTCGGGCAGCGGATATTTCAGCCCGGTCGCACAATTGAACAGCACGACGCGCTCGTCTTCATCGACCAGGCCGGTTCGCAGCGCCTCGCGGTAGGCGGCGAGAGTCGCACCGCCTTCCGGGCACAGCAGCAAGCCGTCGCGCCGGGCGCAGTCCTCGACCGCCTTGAGGATCGCCGGATCGCCGACCGCCACCGCGCGGCCGCCGCTTGCCCGCACTGCGCGCAGAATGAGGAAATCGCCCACCGCACGCGGCACGCGGATGCCGGCCGCGACGGTCGCCGCATCCTCCCAGCGCTCGGCATGTTCCTCGCCGGCCTCGAAGGCCCGGACGATCGGCGCGCAGCCCGATGCCTGCACAGCGAACATCCGTGGCCGCTCGGGCCCGATCCAGCCAAGCGCCTCGAGCTCGTCGAACGCCTTCCACATGCCGATCAGCCCGGTGCCGCCGCCGGTGGGATAGAAGATCGCATCAGGGAGTTTCCAGCCGAACTGCGCGGCGAGTTCCAGCCCCATCGTCTTCTTGCCCTCGATCCGATAGGGCTCCTTGAGAGTTGAGAAATCGAACCAGCGCCCCTCAGCGGCGCCCTTGCCGACGATCGCCCCGCAATCGTCGATCAACCCGTTGACGCGGTAGACCCGCCCGCCCTGCGCCGCGACCTCGCGGACGTTGATCTCGGGCGTGTCGTCGGGACAGAAGATGATCGTCTCGATCCCGACCCGGCTGGCATAGGCCGCAAGCGCAGCGCCGGCATTGCCGTTGGTCGGCATCGCGATCTTCGTCACGCCGAGCGCCTTGGCCATCGACACCGCCATCACCAGCCCCCGCGCCTTGAACGAGCCGGTGGGGAGCCGCCCCTCATCCTTGACGAGCACATTGGGGCTGCCGCCCGATTTCGGGATCGGCACCAGCGGCGTCTCGATCTCGCCGAGGCTGACGACGTCGCTCGTGTGGCGAACCGGCAGGAGTTCGCGCCAGCGCCACAGGTCAGTCTCGCGGGAGGTCAGCGCTTCCTTGGAGAGCGCTGCGCCGACCCCCTCGAGATCATAGCGAACCAGCAGCGGCCGCCCGACCCGCGACAGGCCGTGCAGCATGTCCGCCTCGTAGCGCTCGCCCGTCATCGAACATTCGAGATGGGTGACGAAGGTCGGGCGACCGGTGGTGAGGTTTGTGTTCAGGGCCATGACCGGCAACTCCAGCAAGCCCCTCCCCCGAAGGAGCGGGGCTTCCAAAGGGTCACTCCGGCTTCTTCGCCACCCCGACCAGAGCCGGCCGCAACAACCGATCCTTGATCATGTACCCGGCCTGCATTTCCTGGACGATCGTGCCGGGGCGCTTGTCGCTCGGGATCTCGAACATCGCCTGGTGGAAATTCGGATCGAGCGCCTCGCCGAGCGTCGTCATCTTTTTGATGCCGTGGCGCTGGAATACGGTTTCGAGCTCGCGCCCGGTCGCCTCGAGCCCGGCGACCACATTTTTCAGCTTCTCGTCCTCGCGCAGTTCGGCGGGGATCGCCTCGAGCCCGCGGGCGAGATTGTCGGCAACCGAGAGCAGATCGCGGGCAAACGCCGTCGCGGCATAAGCGCGGGCGTCAGTCGCTTCCTTTTCGGCGCGACGGCGGACATTCTGCGCCTCGGCATGAGCATAGAGCAGCGACGACTTCGCCTCGGCCAGCTCAGCCTCGAGCGTTGCCACCCGATCATGCTCGGCAAGCTCGGGCGCGCCCTCGGCGGTTTCCTCGCGCAGGTCGGCCGCGTCGTTGCTGTCAGCGGTCTCGATCTTTTCGTCCTCGATCATGTCTTCTCTTATGTCCTGTTATGGCATCAGCCGCGCCAGCGTCGCGGCGGTGAAATCCACCATGGGCACGACGCGGGCATAGTTCAACCGAGTCGGCCCGATTACGCCCACCACGCCGACCACGCGCCCATCGAGCCCCCGGAAAGGTTTCGCAATGACCGATGACCCCGAAAGCGAGAATAGTTTATTCTCGGCACCGATGAAAATCCGGGTCGCATCGCCCGCGCCGGCGCTGTCGAGCAGCTGCGCGATCTCCTGCTTGCCCTCGAGATCGTCGAGCAGATCGCTGATCCGTTCGAGATCGGCAGCGGCCGCCGCATCGATCAGCCGTCCCTGACCGCGCACGATCAGCACCGGGCGGCGATCGCCATCCTCGCTCCAGATCGCAAGGCCGCGGTCGATCAAGGTCCGCGCGACGCTGTCGAGCAGCGCGCGCTCCTCGCCGATCTCGCGCTCGATCCTTGCCTGCGCCTGAGCGAGCGTAAGGCCGGCGAGCGTCGCGGTCATGTAATTGCCGGCCTCGACCAGCGCCGATAGGTTGACCCCGGCCGGGAGGTCGATGACCCGGTTCTCGACCGAGCCTTCTTCGCTCACCAATACGGCAAGCGCCTTGTCGGCGGAGAGCGGCACGAAACTCATCTGGCGCAGCACCAGCTCGCGCTTGGGGACCAACACCAGCCCGGCACAGGCGGAGAGGCCGGAAAGCGCCGCGGTGGTCGCGGCCAGCGCTTCCTCGACCGGGCCGGCCTGGTGCGCGCGCGATTCGATCGCAGCCCGTTCCTCGGGCGAGGGTTCGAGCGCCTGCATCATGCCGTCGACGAACAGCCTGAGCCCGGTCTCGGTCGGCATCCGCCCGGCGCTGGTATGCGGCGCTGCGAGCAGGCCGAGCTCTTCCAGATCCTGCATCACGTTGCGGATCGACGCGGGCGACAGGTTCAGGCCGGAAAGATGCGCGATCGTCCGCGATCCGATCGGGGAGCCGGTGGTGAGATAGCTGTCGACGACCACGCGAAACACGTCGCGGGCGCGATCATTGAGCTCGGTGATGGGCGGGGCGGGCATGCCAACCATCTAGGTGCGCAGGCTCCCACTCTCAATGTGGGTCTCGATATACCAACAGATCATCCGCTAACACTGGCGCGTTCGCGTCCGCGCGTCTAGGTGCCGTGCCCGACCAGTCTCAGGAGATTCCCAATGCGCCCATCCGGCCGCACCCCCGACCAAATGCGCGCGATCACCATCGAACCGCGCTTCACCAAGCATGCCGAGGGCTCGGTCCTGATCGGGTTTGGCGACACCAAGGTGCTGGTGACTGCGTCGGTCGAGGAGAAAGTCCCGCCCTTCATGCGCGGACGCGGCGAAGGCTGGGTGACCGCTGAGTACGGCATGCTCCCGCGCGCTACCCATACCCGCGGCGCGCGCGAGGCGGCCAAGGGCAAGCAATCGGGCCGCACCCAGGAAATCCAGCGGCTGATCGGCCGCAGCTTGCGCGCCGTCACTGACATGAAGCTGCTCGGCGAGCGCCAGATCCTGCTCGATTGCGACGTCATCCAGGCCGATGGCGGCACCCGCACCGCCTCGATCTCGGGCGCCTGGGTCGCGCTCAGGCTCGCCATCGACGGGCTGCTTGCCAGCGGCAAACTGACCGAGGATCCGCTGACCCAGAAGGTCGCCGCGATCTCCTGCGGCATCTACAAGGGCACGCCGGTGCTCGACCTCGATTATGACGAAGATTCCACCGCCGACGCGGACGCCAATTTCGTCCTGCTCGAGAATGGCAATATCGCCGAGGCACAGGCGACCGCCGAGGGCGCGACCTATGACGAGGAGGCCTTGCTCCGCCTGCTCCGCCTCGCCCGGATCGGCTGCGCCGATATCTTCGCCGCCCAGGCAAAGGCAGTCGCAAAATGACCAAGGAGGTGGCCCCGCAGGCGATCCGCAAGCTGAAACCCGGCAAGCTCGTCATTGCGAGCCACAATCCGGGCAAGGTGCGCGAGATCCTCGAGATGCTCGGACCCTACGGGATCGAGCCGGTGTCCGCCGCCGATCTCGACCTGCCCGAGCCCGACGAGACCGGGACCACCTTCCTAGCCAACGCCGAACTCAAGGCGCTTCAGGCGGCGGATCTGACCGGCCTCCCGTCACTTGCCGACGATAGCGGGTTGTGCGTCGATGCGCTGGGCGGCGAGCCCGGCATCTTCTCGGCCCGCTGGGCCGGGGAGACCAAGGACTTCAGGGTCGCGATGCAGCGGGTCAACGACGCCATCGAGGCGACCGGACCCGACGCAAGCCGCAACGCCCATTTCGTCTGCGTGCTCGCACTTGCCTGGCCCGACGGCCATGTCGAATGGTTCGAGGGCCGGGTCGACGGCACTTTGGTCTGGCCGCCGCGCGGCACCGGGGGGTTCGGCTACAACCCGATCTTCGTGCCCGAAGGCAGCGACCAGACCTTCGCCGAAATGCCCGATGCGAAAAAGGCGATCAGCCACCGGGCCATGGCGTTCGAGAAGATGATGGCGGCGATTTTCTAAACACCTCTCCCGGCGGGAGAGGGCATTCAGAACGCCATCTGCCCGACGACGTTCCCGGGCGGCGTGTAGCGGCACACCACATAATCATCGGTCGCGTTGCTCGCCGCCGCGCAGCCGAACTCGGTCGTGCCGCGCCAGATGATCTCGGTATAGTGCGCGACATCCTCCCAGCGGCCGGTCGTGCTGAAATCGGGCGTCGGGCGCGGCCGATAGTAACGGCCCTCGTCGACCCAGTGCCCGACCATCTCCTCATAACGATAGGCGCCGCGCGTGCCGGTCCACAGATTCTCCCCTTCGGGCGTCCTGCCGCGCGGTTCGCGCGAATGCTCGAACCGACCGGTGCGCGCCAGCTCGGTTGCATAGGCCTGCGCATCGGCGGCGAGCGTCGCGTTCCAGGCCAGCGGCGGCACCCCCACCGCTGCACGGGCGTCGTTATGGCCCTCAATCATCGCGTGGCGGAGCAGCGCGCTGCCGCGCGCCGCCTGACCGGAAAAGGCGCGCTCCTCGACCACGCGCTGCGGCGGCGCGGCAGCCGAGCAGCCCGCGAGCAACGCCAGCGCCATCAAGCCCAGGTTCCAGCGCATCTTTCCCATTCTCCTTCACGCGACCATATGGGGCGCCCATGCATCATCCCCAAACGCCGCCGCTCGCGCTCTATGTCCATTGGCCCTTCTGCGTCTCGAAATGCCCCTATTGCGACTTCAACAGCCATGTCCGCGACGGCGTGGACCAGGCCGCCTGGCGCGCGGGGTTGCTGGCCGACCTTGCTCATGAAGCAGCAGAAACGCCCGGGCGGCAGCTCGGCTCGATCTTCTTCGGCGGCGGCACGCCGTCGCTGATGCCGCCCGAGACGGTCGCCGCGGTAATCGGGGCGGCCGAATCGGCCTGGGGCTTCACGGGCGATATCGAGATCACGCTCGAGGCCAATCCCTCCTCGGTCGAGGCGGCGCGCTTCGCCGACATCGCCGCCGCCGGTGTGAACCGCGTGTCGCTCGGGCTGCAGGCGCTGGACAATGCGGCGCTGCGCTTTCTCGGCCGCGCGCATGATGTCGCTGAAGGCCTGGCGGCGCTCGACACCGCGCAACGCGCCTTTTCCCGGGTGAGCTTCGACCTGATCTATGCCCGCCCGGGCCAGCTGCCCGCAGATTGGGAAGCGGAGCTGAATCGGGCAATCGGCTTCGGCACCGAGCATCTCTCGCTCTACCAGCTGACGATCGAGCCGGGCACCCGCTTCGCCACCGAGGCGGCGGCGGGACGGATCGCCATCCCCGACGGCGACAGCGCCGCCGATCTGTTCGAGGCGACCCGCGCCATCACCGCGGCAGCCGGCATCCCGGCGTATGAGATCTCGAACCATGCCCGCCCCGGCGCCGAAAGCCGCCATAACCTGACCTATTGGCGCTACCGCGATTATGCCGGGATCGGCCCCGGCGCGCATGGCCGGCGCGGCGGGCTCGCCACGGTGCGGCGCAGGAAGCCGGAAAACTGGATGGCGGCAATTGAGCGCAACAGCCACGGCATCGAGCTCGAGGAGCCCCTGGCCCCCCACACCCGCGCCACCGAGGCATTATTGATGGGTCTGCGGCTCCGCGAGGGCATCGACCTCGCCCGCATCGCGACGCTGGGCGAGACCGATGTCGACGCGCTGATCAACTGGCCGGCGGCCGACCGCCTCGAGCAACTAGGTCTGCTCGTCAGCGCGGGCGGCAGGCTCACCGTCACTGACGCCGGGATGCTGCTGCTCGACGCGATCCTGCCCGAGATCGTCCGGGACGCTGCCTAACGATCCCCGAACCCGCTCGGCGCGGGGGATACCACCACGCTCGTTCCGCTGTGGATCTCCTTCACTTCGAGCGCACGCTCGGCGACGTCGTCGCGGCCGAAGCGGAACGCGCCGTCGATGCCGGCGAACCCGCCATGATCGCGCAGCCGTTCCTCGGGGAAGGCGCTGCCCATCGGCCAGTCGCGGGCGATCCGCACCGTCAGCAACACCGCATCATAGCCGAGACTCGACAGGCGATAGGGCCCGGTGCCGAAGCGCGCGCGATATTTGGCGGCATATTGGCGGTAGAGCCCGTCCGAAACGCTCGCGAACCAGGCCCCGGCAAGCGCCGGCCGGCTTGCGATCGAGCTTTCCGAATTCCACAGCTCGGTGCCGAGAATATGCGCACCGGCGCCGCCGTTCCTGCGGATCAGCGGCACCGCGACCGAGGCGCCTGCGCCGCCATCGGCGATCAGCACACCCTGATAGGGCGCGTTCTGTGCCATCCGCGAGATCGCGGCGGTCAGCGAGCCGGCGGACCGGTCATAGGTCTGGAGAGTCCGCACCTGACCGCCCGCTCCTTCGACGGCGCGGAGAAAGGCGGTCGAGGCGCGCTCGCCATAGGTGCCGTTGGGAACCAGGCCGGCAAAATCCGAAACGCCCTGCCCCTTGGCATATTGAACGACCCGCTCGATCGACTGGCCGGGCGCATAGCCCATCACATAGGCGCCATTTCCGGCTGCGGTGCTGTCGTTCGAGAAGCTGATCACGGGCACACCGGCACGGCGCGCGATCGGTGCCACCGCACGCACGTCGTCGGCGAGCAGCGGCCCCAGGATCAGGCGATTGCCGTCGGCCAGCGCCCTTTGCGCCGCGGCGGCGGCACCGCCATTGGTGTCGTAGGTCGTGATGCGGATCCGCTCGTTCTTCGTCTCGAGCAGCGCCATCTGGGTTGCGTTGGCGAGGCTCTGGCCGACGCCGGCATTGGGCCCGCTGAGCGGCACCAGCAGCGCCACCCGGTGGCGTGCGACGTCAGTCGGGATGCCCGGCTCGACCCTTGGCTGCTGGACTGGAACCGGCCGCGCCGGCGGCGGTGCGATCGGCCTCGGCCCGCGCGGCACTACTGACTGGCACCCGCTCAGGATCAACGCCCCAGCGACGATTACGGTGCGAAGAAAGCCTTTGCCCCGTTGCGGTATCGATACGCCGTCTGCCATGAATGCTCCCAATGAACGCCGAACTCCCGCCCGGTCTCTATATCGTCGCCACCCCGATCGGCAATCTCGGCGATCTGAGCCCGCGTGCCGCCTATATACTCTCGAATGCAGCGGTAGTTGCAGTCGAAGACTCGCGTGTGACGGCGGGCTTGCTCCGCCATATCGGCGTGAAGCGGCCAATGACACCCTATCATGACCATAATGCCGAACATGTCCGCCCCGGCCTGATCGCGCGGATGGGCAGCGAGGCGGTGGCGCTGGTGTCCGATGCAGGGACGCCGCTGATCTCCGATCCGGGCTACAAGCTGGTTCGCGACGCGCGCGCGGCCGGGCATCTCGTAGTGACGATTCCCGGCCCCTGCGCCGCGATCGCCGCGCTGACCCTGGCGGGCTTGCCGACTGACCGCTTCCTTTATTGCGGCTTCCTGCCCCCCAAGGCGCAGGCCCGCGCGACCGCGATCGCCGAGATCGCCCCGGTGCGTGCGACCTTGGTGCTGTACGAATCGGGGCCCCGCCTCGCCGCGACGCTCGCCGCGCTGGCCGAAGGGCTCGGCGACCGCGAGGCGGCGGTAACGCGCGAGATCACCAAGCGATTCGAGGAAGCGGTGACGGGGACGCTCTCGACGCTGGCCACGCGCTACGCCGATGCGCCGCCCAAGGGCGAGATCGTCATCGTGGTCGCGCCTCCCGGCGAGCCCGAGGCGGCGAGCGTCGAGGATGCCGATGCCGCGCTTGCGGAGGCGCTGACGCGGCTTTCGACCGGCCAGGCGGCAAGCGAAGTGGCGAAGCGACTCGGGGTGGATCGCAAGGAGCTCTACGCGCGGGCTTTGGCGATGAAGAAGTGAGGGGCCATTCCTTCAATCCTCCCTCGCGAAGCGGGGGAGGGGGACCATTCGCCTCTTCCAGCGAATGGTGGAGGGGGCTTGGCCGCAAGTGTCGCGCTCGTGGCGGGCGCCCCCTCCCCCCCCCCGCTGAAGAAGCGGGCGGTCCCCCTCCCCCGCTTCGCGAGGGAGGATTAAGTGCCACGCGACCGCCGCATCGCCGAAGCCTCGGGCCGCCGGGGCGAGCGGCTCGCCGGCTGGTGGCTCCGCCTCAAGGGCTGGCGCATCCTTGATCGCCGCGTGCGCACGCCGGCGGGCGAAGTCGATCTCGTCGCCCGGCGCGGCACCCTCATCGCCTTTGTCGAGGTGAAAATGCGCGCCACCGCCGCCGAACTCGACTTCGCGATCGACGAGCGCCGCCTGTCGCGGGTGGCGGCGGCGGCCGAATATCTGATGCCGCGCTATGCCGGCCCCGGCGACGATATCCGGGTCGACGTGATCCTGCTCGCCCCCGGCACGCGTCCGCGCCACATCGAGAATGCCTGGATCGGGTGACTTTCGTCGCAACGCACCCTACATCGCCGCCTCCGCCCGGGAGAATGACATGAGCCTTTCCGTCGCCGTCCAGATGGACCCGCTCGACAGCATCAATATCGCAGGCGATTCGTCCTTCGCACTGATGATCTCGGCGCAGGCGCGCGGGCACCGGCTCTACCATTACGCCGCCGAAGACCTGAACTATGCCGACGGCCGGGTCTGGGCGAAGGCGCATCCGGTGAGCGTGCAGCGCGTGGCGGGCAATCATTTCAGCTTCGGCGAGCCGCTGAGGCTCGATCTCGGCCGCGAGACGGACGTCGTGCTGATGCGGCAGGATCCGCCCTTCGACCTCGGCTATATCACCGCGACGCACCTGCTCGAGCGCATCGCGCACGAGACCCTGGTGGTGAACGACCCCGCCAGCGTCCGCAACGCGCCCGAAAAGATCTTCGTCCTCGACTATCCCCAATTCATGCCGCCGACGCTCGTCACCCGCTCGCTCGACGAGGCGCGCGCCTTCCTTGCGACGCACGGCGAGATCGTCGTCAAGCCGCTCCACGGCAATGGCGGCAAGGCGATCTTCAAGGTCGGCAGCGACGGCGCCAATCTCTCGTCGCTCATCGAAGTGTTCAACACCGCCTATCGCGAACCGCACATGATCCAGGCCTTTCTTCCCGACGTCGCCAAGGGCGACAAGCGGATCGTGCTGATCGACGGCGTCGTGGCCGGCGCGGTCAACCGGGTGCCGGGCGAGGGCGAAATCCGCTCCAACCTCGCAGTTGGCGGCCTGGCGGAGAAGGCCGGCATCACCGCCGAAGAAGCCGAAATCTGCGCTGTCCTCGGCCCCGAGCTGAAGAAGCGCGGCCTGTTGTTCGTCGGCATCGACGTGATCGGCGGCAAATGGCTGACCGAGATCAACGTGACGTCGCCCACCGGCATCGTCGCGATCGACCGCTTCAACGGCACCGACACCTGTGCGCTGATCTGGGACGCGATCGAGGCGAAGGTCGGGCGTGCGTAACAAACCTCCCCTCCCGCTTGCGGGAGGGGATAGATGACCGACTTCACCATCTCCCTCATCGCCTGGGGCGGCTATGTCGGCATCTTCCTGCTGATGGCGCTCGAGAATATCTTCCCGCCCGTCCCCTCCGAAGTGATCATGGGGCTCGGCGGCATCGCCGTCGCGCAGGGGCGGATGGACATGATGCCGCTGATCCTGTGGGGCACCGCGGGCACCACCGCGGGCAATGTCTTCTGGTACGAGCTCGGCCGTCATTTCGGCTATCTCGGGCTGCGGCCGACGGTCGAGCGCTACAGCCGCTGGCTCACTGCCGACTGGCACGATGTCGAGCGGCTCCATGATTTCTTCGGACGGCACGGCCAATGGGTGGTGTTCGGCTTCCGCTTCATGCCGACCTTCCGCACGATCGTGTCGCTGCCCGCCGGCATGGCCCGCATGCCGCGCGTGCGCTTCCTCATCTGGACGGCGGCGGGCGCGGCGATCTGGAACTGCATCCTTGGCGGTGCTGGCTATTATCTCGGCACGAATTTTCGCGAGCTCGACCGGTTCGTCGGGCCGGCGGCGGTGGGGATCATGGTGGTGATCTTTCTGCTGTATCTCTGGCGCGTGGCGAGCTGGAAGCCGCACCGCTAGTCACCGAAATCCAGAAACTCCTGGCAATCGCCCCGCACGCTGATCGGCCGGGACGCCCGCAACTCATCGAGCCGCATGAAAATGCGCAAGAGTGAAGCCCCCGCAAGGTGTGACCCACAAGGACGGCCCGGGGCAACGGCGCCCCGGTCACGAAGCTCGCTTCCGGCCCTGCGCCCTGATCGCCCGGTGGCCGAATCCCTCGCAACCCTGCTGGAGGAAGCCGCCCGCCGCTATGCCGCTGACCCCGCCGCCGGCGGCTGCCTCGTGCTGGAAGGCACCCCGCTGCGATGACCGAGAGGCGCGCGAGGCAGCCCGCGCCTTCAACCTCGCCGCTGAGGGCGTGACTGACTTCGTCAGCACCACCATATCCGGACTCTCCGCCAAGGCCCGGGTCGGGCACAGCCTCGAACAGCTCCTTGCCACTGCCCGCCTCGCCGGCATGGCCATCGCACGGGCCCTGCCCGCTTGAACCTCGCTTCACGTGTAACGATAGCCCGGGTGAGAACGGCAAAGGTCGCCCCGAACACATGCTTTCGCCAGCGCTCCTTTGGCCTTCCTTCCGAGCGCCAATCCTCTACTGTGCCCTCACAAGAGGCGGAACCGTGACGCCCCTTAGAATCTTGAGTAACCGGGACGGGGTGAAATGGCTGTCGTTTATATCGCCGCTGCCGGCTTCAGGACGCTTGGCGCGGCTTTTGGTCTTTTCCTCGGCCTGCTTTTGCTCTCGCCTTCCGCAGTGTCCGCCCAGGAGGCATTGCCCGATGTCGCGACCATCGATGCTCCCATGCTCACGCCACCGCCATCGCCAAGCGACGAGAGCGACAATGTGAAATTCTTCTATCTTGCAAAGGCGGGGGTATCCTTTCGGGAGGCTTATGATGATCTTGTCGACTGTTACCGCTTTCTCGATGCGGGGCCGCCGCTGCATCTGCCCGGATATGTGCCCTGGCGGGAGGCCGCGCATCGCCAAGACAAAACCCAATCCGCCTATGATCCGGCGTACCCATCGGGCGGGGTTGTCCAGTCGGCATTGGCGGCCGTATTTCTGCCCATGATCGACGCCGTTATTGCGCGGAACCTCGCCATGACGAAACTGCGTCGCTGCATGACGACGCGAGGCTATCGTCGGTTCGCCGTATCGAAGGATATCTGGCTCCAAATTCACAAGGGCACCGTGCGGGAAGCCCTGCTCAGGCAGGCCAAGCTCGCTTCGACGGGTAAATCCCCTGCCGCGACGGTGGCGCCATGAAACACGCCTTTCTTCTCATTCTGTCGATTTTCGTGCTCGCAAGCCCCGCCTATGCCAAGGACGAAACGGGCGTTATAGCAATCCGTTCGGCCCCGATCGTCCTTCGCCCGGACCAGGCCTATATCCTTCTGCGCATTGACCAGACACAATCCAGCCTCGCGGCTGTTCAGCCGGTCTTTCTGCGTGCGCCGACCGACGCTGAAGCAGCGCGGTATCTGGCTGCTAAACAGGCGGCCTTCACGCGCGATCTGCCCGAGCTCATCGCCGAAAACAAGAAACAGGGGAACGCACCGCCCATAATCGACCAGTATGCATTCAACTATGAAGGGCCAAAGAACGTTTTTGTCGTCACCAAGGGCACGAGCCTCGAAGGCAAGGGAGACTTCCGCACATATCTTTTGGAGCTTAGCCCCGGCGATTACATATTTTACGGATCGAGCGCAGCCACTCTGTCGAGTTCGGCCTCAGTCCTGGACACCTGCAACTGCCTCGGCACCGTAGGATTTCATGCGGAAGCCGGCGTGATTACGGATTTGGGGACGTTTCTATTCGACGGAGTTTCCCGGAAATCCGCCATACCCGAACTTGCCGCTGAAACCGGCTTGGGCGAGAGCTATGGAAATGACGTGATCGGCGCGGCAATTCGTCCGGCGACGAAAGATGCGATAGTGCCGTCAGCAGTGACGAGTTTAGCTAGAAAGCCGGCTGCCTACTATGCCGTCGGTACGTTCGTCGAGCCGGGCACGGATAACATCAACCGTCTGGCTCCGATCCCCGGGATACTGCATTATTCCAACGGTCGCGTGGTAGATGACGCGACCGGCAGCATCCTGCCATGACCGACCACATTATCGTCTCTTCAGCATGCCCGCTCCCGATCAATTCCACGCGGGTATCAGGTGTGTGATTTTTGCTCACTGAGCCCGCGGATGCGCGTTGCGATACACGTCCAGCAAATGCGCGGCGTCGACAGCGGTATAGATCTGCGTCGAACTCAAACTCGCATGACCGAGCAACTCCTGCAGCGCGCGCAGATCGGCACCTCGCCCCAGCAAATGAGTCGCGAAACTGTGGCGCAGCGCATGCGGCGTGGTCCGCTCCGGCAGGCCGAGCCGTGTCCGCGCAGCCTGGACAGCGCGGCGGATGATCGCCGGCGCCAGCGGCCCGCCCTTCGCCCCGCGGAACAGCGCCGCGTCGCGCGAGATCGGCCAGGGGCAGATTTCGACATAGGCCATGATCGCATCGCGCACCTGCGGCAGCAGCGGGACGATCCGGGTCTTGTCGCGCTTGCCGGTGACGCTCAGCGTCTCGCCAAGCGGGAGTACCGCCCCGGTCAGCCCGGTCGCCTCGCTGATCCGCAGCCCCGCACCGTATAGCAGCAGCAGCACCGCGAGATCGCGCGCGCCGATCCAGGGCTCGGCCGCATCCTCGGCGACATCCTCGGCAAGCGAGACCGCCTCGTCGGGCGAGACCGGCCGCGGCACACCCTTCTTGACCCGCGGCCCCTTGAGCCGTGGCGTCGCCCCGCCGGCAAAGGCCAGGAAGCCGCGGACCGCCGACAATTCCCGTGCCGCCGACGCATTGCCGAGCCCCTCGCCCCGGCGCTGCGCCAGAAAGGCGCGCAGGTCGGCCGAGCTTACCAGCTTCAATCCCTCGGGCAGGACCGGGCCGCCCCAATGGCCTTCGAGAAAGCCCATCAGACGTTCCGCCGTGGCCTGATAGGCACGGATGGTATGGACCGAGCGGCGCCGGTCGCGGCGCAGGTGATCGGCAAAGGCAAGCGTGAGATCCTGCATGATACATCTAACGCCATGGAAGCTCGGGATCGGCAAGGCCCGTCAGCCGGCGCCCGCGTGGCAATTTCATATAAACACCTGATTTATAGGTATGTTTTCAGGATTCCAGCGGCTGCGAAAATGTCAGCAACCCTCATGACATTCCCAACAAGCTGTCACTGCGCCCGGGATCGTCGCTCCTGCTCCCGCGATTCAAACCGTCGGTCGACGCGCCTATCCAAGCGCCATGACACAAGCTCTAGCGACGCGGCCTTTGCTTCGCCGAGATCGACTTGATCACCAGCCGTCCCTCGCCCGCCGGATCGATCGGCAGCTTCACGCTTGCGGCCGCGGCATCGATCAGCGCGGCGACGGCATCGCTCCCGATCAGCGCCGCGGTCAGCTTCACATGCCGCACGACGTTGCCCCCGCCTTCGAGCAGGCCTTCGGGATCGGGCAGGCTCGGCCCGTTGGTCAGGAACAGGCTCGCCCAGCGCGGGTAAAGCGCGATCGAGCAGACGATCGCCCGGGCATGCTCGTTCGGCCCGAAGCCGATCGCGAGTGCGTTGTAATTGTCATAGACCAGCCGCACCGCGCCCGGCAGCCGCGCCGCCACCATCGCCAGCGCGGCGCGGGCATTGGCCGCCACCTCGGGCGCGAACCGGTCGATAAACAGATCGAGCTGTTCTTCGGGCGTCATTGGGCTCCCCAATGCCGCCATCCTATATGCGGGTTCAAACCCGACCGCCACAATGGCCGGGACGGAGCGGATTTTGGCGCAAAGGTAGGAGCAAGGAGGGAGCGATGGAAATCCATCGTGACCGACGCGCGACGCCGCCTTGCGCCAAAAGCCGCCCGCCGCGAAGCGGTCGCCTGGAGAAGGGCGCTGGCGGCGTCAGGCTGCTTGCGCGGGCTACCAGCCCGCGACTGCGCACCCTTCCTTGCCAGCGCCCTTCTCCAGGCGATCCCGACCGTTGCGGCGGTCGGGTTTGAACCCTAGGTCATGCCAATGTCGCGCGCCCGTGTCCTCGTCATGAATTCGGCGCTCGGCCCACTCGATTACCGGGTGCCGCATGGCATGCATGTCGAACCGGGCTCGATCGTGATCGCGCCGCTCGGCCCGCGCCAATTGCTCGGCGTGGTGTGGGAACCCGAGCATATGCCCTCGGACGCCGAGGTCGGGGACAACCGGCTGCGCAATCTGGTCGGCGTGGTGCCCGTCGCGCCGCTCGCGGCGCCGCTGCGCCGCCTCGTCGAATGGACAGCCAATTATTATCTCGCCCCGCCCGCCGCCGTGGCGCGGATGGCGATGCCATCCTCCTCGGCGCTCGAGGGCGCCCGCACCGTCACTGAATATCGCGCGACCGGCCATGTTCCCGACCGGATGACCCCACAGCGCGAACAGGCGCTCGAGCGGATCGGCGTGACTCAGGGCCTGATCCGCGAACTGGCGATCACCGCCGATGTGTCGGACGCAGTGATCCGCGGGCTGGTGAAGACCGGCGCGCTGGAGGGCATTGCGGTCGACATCGACAGCCCCTTCCCGGTGCCCGATCCCGATTTCGGCATCCCGGCGCTCTCGCCCGATCAGCGCGCCGCCGCCGAGGTGCTGGTGGCGAATGTCGAGGAGGAAGCGTTCCAGCCGACCCTGCTCGACGGCGTCACCGGCTCGGGCAAGACCGAAGTCTATTTCGAGGCAGTCGCCGCCGCGATCCGATCGGGCAAGCAGACGCTTGTCCTGCTGCCCGAGATCGCGTTGACCGAGCCCTTCCTCACCCGCTTCGCCGCGCGCTTCGGCTGCGCCCCCGTCGCCTGGCATTCGGGTCTGCGCCAGTCGCAGCGGCGCCGCGCCTGGCGGGCGATCTCGAGCGGGCAGGCGCTCGTCACCGTCGGCGCGCGCTCCTCGCTGTTTCTGCCTTACGCCAATCTCGGCCTGATCGTGGTCGACGAGGCGCATGAGACCAGTTTCAAGCAGGAAGAAGGCGTGCACTACCATGCCCGCGACGTCGCGGTGATGCGCGGGCTGTTCGAGAAATGCCCGGTCATCCTCGCCTCGGCGACGCCGGCGATCGAAACCCGCCATCAGGTCGCGCTCGGCCGCTATGCCGAACTGAAGCTGCCCGGCCGCTGGGGCGCCGCGGAGATGCCCGCAATCGAGGCGATCGACCTCATCGCCAGCCCGCCCGATCGCGGCCGCTGGATCGCGCCCAAGCTGGTCAATGCGATCGAAGAAACGCTCGCCCGCCGCGAACAGGTGCTGCTGTTCCTCAATCGTCGCGGCTTCGCCCCGCTGACCCTGTGTCGGACCTGCGGCCACCGCTTCCAATGCCCCAATTGCACGGCGTGGATGGTCGAGCACCGCCTGGTGCGCCGCCTCGCCTGCCATCATTGCGGCCATATCGAGCCGGTGCCCCGCGCCTGCCCCGAATGTTCGAACGAGGAAACGCTGGTCGCGGTCGGCCCCGGGGTCGAACGCATCGCCGATGAAGTGACGGCCTTGTTCCCCGAGGCGAAGACGGCGATCGTCACCTCGGACACGATTTGGTCGCCGGCCAAGGCAGCCGAATTCGTGCACCGCATGGAAGCCCATGATATCGACATCGTCATCGGCACCCAACTCGTCACCAAGGGCTATCACTTCCCGAACCTCACCCTGGTCGGGGTAATCGACGCCGATCTCGGGCTGGACGGCGGCGATCTGCGCGCGTCGGAGCGCACCTTCCAGCAGATCATGCAGGTCTCCGGCCGGGCCGGGCGCGGCGCCAAGCCGGGGCATGTCTATATCCAGACCCACAGCCCCGAAGCGCAAGTGATGCGCGCCCTGGTGACGGGCGACGCCGACGCATTCTACGAAGCCGAGACCGAATCCCGCCGCGAGGCAGGCGCGCCACCCTTCGGCCGTTTCGCCGGCATCGTCATCTCGAGCGAGGACCAGAAGGCCGCGCACGAGATCGCCACCCTGATCGGCCGCACCGCTCCCCGGCTCGAGGCGATGGAGGTCTATGGCCCCGCCCCCGCCCCGCTGGCGATGCTGCGCGGCCGGCACCGGTATCGGCTCCTCGTCCACGCGCGCCGCGCCCTCGATGTTCAGGATGTGATCAGGGACTGGCTCGGCAAACTCGACTGGCCGGCCAAGGTTCGGGTCGTGGTTGATGTCGATCCCTATAGTTTCCTGTAAGGCCATGCCGACATGAGGAGCGCTGCAAGGCCGATCACCGGAGTCGTCGCGCTCTTTTCTCACTGTCGCATGGAGGATAATCCTGTCAGAAATCCGCTGATGTCCGGCACGCCCTTTCCTTCCTCGTTGAGACGATATCTGGTCGGGCTGTGCACCGCTCTGTTGCTTCTGCTTGGTCTCGCCACCTCCGCCCATGCCGACGACATCTCCGCCACCGGCCGCGGCGTCGTCCGGGTCGTGACGATCGCGATGGTCGATGACGAGGTGGTCGGCTTCGGCCATGGCAGCGGCTTCGTGGTCGCGCCGAACCGGATCATCACCAACGCCCATGTCGTCGAACTCGCCAAGCGCTATCCCGACAATGTCGTGATCGGCGTCGTCCCTTCCGAAGGCAGCAAGAGCTACGAGGGCAAGGTGATCGCCTTCGATGCCGCGCGCGATCTCGCCCTGATCGAGTTCACCGGCACCAGGCTCCCGACGGTTGCGCTCTATACCGGCCCGATCGACGAAGGCGCGGCGGTGACGGCGCTCGGCTATCCCGGCAATGTCGACCTCGCGACGGCCAAGTCGGCGACTGATTATATCCATCCCCTGTCGCCGATCCGCTCGGAAGGGGTGTTTTCCGGCCGCAGGGTGATGTCGGGGGTCGAGGTGATGCTTCACACCGCGAACATCGCCAGGGGCAATTCGGGCGGTCCGCTGCTCGACCCGTGCGGGCGGGTGATCGGCGTGAACTCGGCGATCACGCGCGGCGAGGAGGGCGATTCGAGCTTCGGCTTCGCAATTGCCGATACCGAGCTCCTGGCCTTTCTGGCCGCCGCCAAGCAGAATGTCGCCACGGTCGGCACGCCGTGCACGAGCATCCTCGATCGCATCAAGCAGGACAGCGATGCCGAAGCGAAGGCCAATGCTGACGCCGAGGCGACGAGAAGAGACGCTGCGGCAAAGGCGCAGGTCGCGCACGAGGAAGCGCTGGCCAGGGCGCGCGACGAGGCCGAGCGGAATCGCGAGAATATCATGGCGCTTGCCGCCGTACTGCTGGTCGCCGGCGCACTCGCAATCGGCGGCGCCGGGCTGCTCGAGGTCCGCGGGGAGCGCCGCTGGGCAATCTGGGCGGCGGCGGGCGGCGGCGTGTTGCTGGTGGCAAGCGCCGTCGTCTTCTTCACCCGCCCTGACGGGGAAGTCGTCCTGCCGGTCACGGCGACGCCAATCGCGGCACCTTCCGTCTCTTCCAGCGCGGCGCTGGGCAAGATGGTCTGCACCGTCGTGCCCGGCAAAAGCCGCGTCGTCTCTTCGTCGATCCAGGACGTTGCGCTCGACTGGGGCGCCGCTGGCTGCATGAACGGCCGCACCCAATATGCCGAGAGTGGCAGCAAATGGGATCGTGTCCTGGTCCCCGCCGAGGAGCAGACCGTGTCGGTGCTCGAGTTCGACCCGGCGACGCGCACCTATACCAATATGCGCTATTTCCTGACGGCCGATCAGATGACCGCGGTGCGGGAAATCCGCTCGCAGGTATCCCTCAAGGCGTGCTCGCCCGACGAATCGGCCCGCGTCGCGCTGTCGACCCAGCAATCGGCGATCCGCGCCGCGCTGCCGGCCTATCCGAACGAGAAGATCGTCTATTCCTGCCGGGCGACGCATTAGGCCGGATCGAGCGCCCGACTGGAACCGTCACACCATGCGCGTTGGTATAGCGATTCAACTGCATCGCCGGATCGGGCACAGGATAGGCACGGGACACCTCGAGAAGCCCGACATCCCTTTCTCATGGTCGGAACTTGAATGCTTTTCCGCCGCGCAGGCGGGGCTGCGCCGTACTTCCCTGATGACTCCCTCTCATTCCCTGTTCCGGTCAGCCTCGCCGACATTCGCGCGCGCGCCCACCTCGGTGCGAGCCCAGAAGGGTTTGACGAACCGGCCGCGGCGATAGGCGATCGTCGTGACGACAACACCAAAGATCGTGCAGATGAGGATCGCGGGAAGCGACGCTTCAGCACCGAACGCACCGCCGGTCAGCAGATCCGGGCCGGAAATGCGCGGGATCAGCGCGCCGTCGACCGCATTGCCCGAAACGGCGATGCCGTAAATTCCCCCTTGCGTGAAATTCCACGCAGCATGAACCCCGATCGCAGCCCAGAGTCGCCGCGTCAGCATATAGAGCGCCGCGAGCATGATGCCGGCCTCTAGCGCGATCGCCACTGCCGGCAGCAGCCCGGCATGGGCGTTGCCGAGATGTCCTGCACCGAACAGGGCCGCCGAGAAGATCAGCGCGATCCACGATCCCAGCGAGGATTCGACGAGCCGGAAGATGATGCCGCGAACGACGATCTCCTCCCCCACGCCGGACACGAGCGACAGTGCCAGCACCGGAAAGAGCGCCGTTACGGGATGCTCGCCGATCACATGATAACCGCCGAACAGCGCGATGACGGCGACCACCAGGGAGAACAGCAGGAGGCCGGTTAGAAGCCCCGCCCCCAGCTCCTTCGACCATCCCGGGGCAGCGAACTCCGATACCGCCGGCCTCCGCTCGACGAAGCGGACGAAGAGAACATAGCCGGCCACCGCCGCCAGGGTCTCGCACAGGGCAGTTGCAAGGGTGCCCAGGGGTCCTTGGGCATGCACGACGAAATGAGCGATCATCGACACGATGATTTCGGGGCCGATGACCATCACCATGCCGATAATGATGAGCAGCGGCGGGAAGTGAAGGATCCGCCAGAACAGGCTGCCGGGTGGCGTAACGGGTTTGATTGGTCCCATGGCGTGCCCTCCGGTTCCGGCCCCTGATCTGGGTGCCAGCCTAGCGAGCATCAGGAGCCCGTGCAAAATCCCTAGCCGCGATCGATCCGCGCTGCGAAACAACCGCGCTTCGCGTTGTGGGCGTGGAGATAGGCGACCGACGGGTCAGCGAAGAAGCGGTCGATCAGCGTGACAAGGTCGCTGCCCTCGACGAGATCAGCATCGGTCATCATGCCTTCGGCATCATAGGCCCGAAGCGACAGGGTGCGGATCGCCAGCTGCTCGGGTACCTCGCTCTCGAATTTCGCGGGCTCAGCCGCGCCCTCGCGAACGAAGATGGCGTGGCGCTGCCGATAAGGCGAGTCGACGGCCAGATGCTCGTGATTGAGCAGCAGCACGGTGTCGCCGATATCGGCATCTTCAAGGGTGACTCGGCACGGGAAGCCCGGCCAGGCATCGACCGCCATCCGGACCACGCCGCGCTCGGCGAGTGCTTCGTCGCTGAGCCCGTAAAGGTCGGTAAAAGGAGCCGGATCGAGCCCCCTGATCACGAAACCGCTCATGCCACGCCCTCCCGCTTGCGCAGCACGACCTTGCGGTCGAGACCATAGGCATAGCCCCCCAGAGTACCGTCGCTGCGCTGGGCGCGGTGACAGGGAATCACGATCGAGACATGGTTCGCCCCGCAGGCAGTGCCCGCGGCACGCACCGCCTTCGGATTGCCGGCGATCGCGGCGAGTTCGGTATAGGTCCGCGTCTCGCCGACCGGGATGGCGCGCAAGGCCTGCCACACCGCCTCCTGAAAGGCAGTGCCCTGCACGTCGAGCGGCAGGTCCTGGTCGCGCTCGGGCGATTCCACGCTCGCCACCACCCGCGCCGCGAGATCAGCGAGCGCCCCGCCGCCGGGCACGATCTCGGCATGCGGGAAGCGCTCTCTCAGCGCTTCCTCGCCTTCGTCGAACGACACGCGGCACAGGCCCTTGTCGGTCGCCGCGACGAGCATCGGGCCAAGGCTGGTGTCGGCGATCGTCCAGCGGATCGTCACCCCGGCCCCACCCCTGCGCCAGGCGCTCGGCGTCATGCCGAGACGCTTCGCGCCGTCTTCATAGAAGCGGCTCGGCGCCGAATAACCCGCCTCATAGATTGCTTCCGTCACTGTATCCTCCTCGGTAAGCGCCTTGGCCGCACGCTGGGCGCGCAGGCCGCGCGCATACATGGCCGGGGTCACCCCGGTCGCGCGCTTGAACAGGCGGTGGAAATGATGCGGGGCATAGCCAACGCGTGCGGCAAGCTCTTCAAGGCCGAAGCCCTCTTCGCTCGCTTCGATCAGCGCGACGGCCTGGGCGACCGCGATCCGATCGCGCCCGACCTCGTCGGGCTTGCAGCGCAGGCAGGCGCGAAAACCCGCCGCGCGCGCTTCGGCGCCGTCGCGATAGAACAGGACATTCTCGCGCTTCGGGTGGCGCGCCGGGCAGCTCGGCTTGCAATAGATCCGCGTCGTTGTGACCGCGCCGACGAAGCGGCCGTCATAAGCGCGGTCGCGGCGATCAAAGGCCGCCCAGGCGCTGTCAGGGTCGATGGCTGTTTGTTGTGTCATGCCGTCGATATAGGCCGTGCGGGCAGAGGCTACATCCCGACACTTGCGCTCAAAGCCACCCCGGAAATCGGGCCGGTTCGCTGCCGGCGCCGGCAAGGACGGTCAGCGGGACGTTGCTTTCCTCATCGCGTCGGATCGCAGCCATGCCAGGATCTTTGCCTGCGATATGTCGCGATAAGCGAGGTCATGCCCCGCGCCCGGCACCAGCTCGAGCCTCGCCGCCGGGTTCGCGCGGGCCAGAACCTGGCTGTGCGCTACCGAGACCAAGGTGTCGGACGTGCCCTGCAGCAGCAATATCGGGCAGGTGACCGAGGGAAGTTTCGCCACATTCTCATATCGATCGAGAACGAGCAGGTTGGTCGGAACAAAGCGATAGTGATCGCGCGCGACCCGGGCGAGGCTCGCGAAACCCGAGACGAGGGCAAGCCCGCTTATCCTGTGCCGCGCCGCCATCTCGGTGGCGACGCCTGATCCGAGCGAGTTGCCGATGACGACGATCCGGGCTGCAGCCAGGCCTCTGGCCTCAAGCCAGGTCAGCGCGGCTTCGCCGTCCTGGTAGAGGCCCTGCTCGCTCGGCGATCCCGGGTTGCCGCCATAACCGCGATATTCGGGCAGAAGCGCGCCATAGCCTTGGGCGACGAGCAGCCGAGTCGCATAAAGGCTACCCTCGATGTCGCTGCCATTGCCGTGAAAGAACAGCAATGTCGGCAGTCCCGGTTTTGCCGGACGATAGAAAGCGCGCAATTCCAGGCCATCGTTCGTCCTTATCCTGACATCGTCGAAACCTGCGGGACGCACCGGAATCGCTTTCGGCATCGGATAGAAGAGAGAGCGCTGGAACAGAAAGAGCGCGCCAACCGCGACCAGATAAAGAAGCAGCGCCGTGCCGGCGGCCACCAGCATGATCCTGCCGACCCTGGTCATCCGCCATTGGCATGGAACAACTCGAGCGTCCGCTCCTTCGCCAGGTCACTGCTCGGTTCGTGGAAATCCTTGCGCCTGTCCGAATTGAAGCCGTGGCCAGCCTCATAGATATAGATGGTGGCATTGGGGTGATCGGCCGCGACCAGCTTCTCGACGCCTTCCATCGGGATGCCGTGGTCGTGACGGCCGAAATGGAGGATGACCGGCACCCTGGGTACCTCGTCCGCCGTACCGGGGACCAGGCTGCCATAATAGCTCGATGCCGCCGCCAGGCCGTTCAGCCGCGTCGCCGCCAGCCAGGCGATCGAACCCCCATAGCAATAGCCGACCACGAAGACCGGGCCTTTTTCTTTCAAGGCGTCGACGCAGCTCTGCACATCGGCGAGCGAGAGCGCCAACGGGTGAATCTGACGGGCAAGCTCGACACCGCGGGCAAGCCCTTCCCCGGAATAATCAGCCTCGAAACCGGGATGCTCGCGGTCGAACAAGGCGGGCGCGAGGACTTCATAGCCGTCGGCTGCATATTCCTCGGCCAGATCGCGGATATGATCAGTGATCCCGAAAATTTCCTGGACCAGCACCAGCCCGCCGCGTCGCGGGCCCTCGGGCTGCGCGTGATAGACGCCGATCCCGGCGCCATCGGACATCGTCATCCTCTCCATCACGCCGATCGGCATCGCTTTCTCCGTTGCTGTCGTCTCTTCCGCCATCCCTGATCGAGCCACCATGATTCTGCAACGCCCGGGCGATAGGTCCCCCTTTGCAGGCGAATGGCAGGATGGAGAGGGAGACGGATGATACAGGTTAGGTCCGTCCGGGTTGCATCGCAGCGAACCCGATGCTAACCGCGCGGCGACCCATCCGGGGGGCCGATTCCGGCCTCCCTTTTCGTATGGGTCATGCAACCCGTTCCAAACGAGGATTTCGATCGCGTGGAGACATCCGGCGGTATTCAAGCGAGTTTAAGCGGACGCTATGCGACCGCGTTGTTCGAACTCGCGCGCGATGCGAAGACGATCGACACCGTCGAGGCGAGTCTCGCCAATGTCCGTGCCGCGCTCGAGCAGTCGAGCGAGTTCGCGCGTCTTGTCGCAAGCCCGCTTGTCAGCCGCAAGGATGCGGCCGAGGCCGTAGCGGCAAGCGCTTCGGCAATGGGCATCGACGCCACGACGAAGAATTTCCTCGGCGTGCTCGCCGAGAACCGCCGCCTGGCGCAGCTTCCCGCGATCATCCGCGCCTTCCGGACGCTTGCCGCTGATCATCGCGGCGAGACGACCGCCGAGGTGATCTCGGCGCACCCGCTTTCCGCATCCCAGGTCGATGCCCTGAAGCAGCAGCTTCGCACCCGCATCGGCCGTGACGTTTCAGTCGACCTGTCGGTCGACCCCGCTCTGCTTGGCGGGCTGGTCGTAAAGATCGGCTCGCAGATGATCGATTCGTCGATCCGTACCCGTCTCAACACTCTCGCGCACGCAATGAAAGGCTGACAGCTTCACGCTGTTGGGAAAGGCTGACAATGGATATCCGCGCCGCTGAAATCTCGAAGGTCATCAAGGACCAGATCGCCTCGTTCGGCACCGAGGCCCAGGTCTCCGAAACCGGGCAAGTGCTCTCGGTCGGCGACGGCATCGCGCGCATCCATGGTCTCGACAATGTCCAGGCAGGCGAAATGGTCGCCTTCTCGAACGGCGTGCAGGGCATGGCGCTTAACCTCGAGGCCGACAATGTCGGCGTCGTGATCTTCGGGTCCGACTCGGAGATCAAGGAAGGCGATGTCGTCAAGCGCACCGGCACCATCGTCGATGTGCCGATCGGCAAGGCGCTGCTCGGTCGCGTCGTTGACGGCCTCGGCAACCCGATCGACGGCAAGGGCCCGATCGCGACGACCGAGCGCAGCCGGGTCGAAGTGAAGGCGCCGGGCATCATCCCGCGTACCTCGGTCAACGAGCCGGTGCAGACCGGCCTCAAGGCAATCGACGCGCTCGTTCCCGTCGGCCGCGGCCAGCGCGAGCTGATCATCGGCGATCGCCAGACCGGCAAGACCGCGGTCGCGATCGATACCTTCATCAACCAGAAGGCATCGCATCAGGGCGACGACGAATCGAAGAAGCTCTACTGCATCTATGTCGCAATCGGGCAGAAGCGCTCGACCGTCGCGCAGATCGTCCGCCAGCTCGAGGAATCAGGCGCGATGGAATATACCATCGTCGTCGCCGCGACCGCGTCCGAGCCGGCGCCGCTCCAGTTCCTCGCACCCTATACCGGCTGCGCGATGGGTGAATATTTCCGCGATAACGGCATGCACGCCGTCATCGTCTATGACGATCTGTCCAAGCAGGCAGTCGCCTATCGCCAGATGTCGCTGCTGCTGCGCCGCCCGCCGGGCCGCGAAGCCTATCCCGGCGACGTCTTCTATCTCCACTCGCGTCTGCTCGAGCGCGCGGCGAAGATGAGCGACGCGTTCGGCAGCGGCTCGCTGACCGCGTTGCCGATCATCGAGACCCAGGCGGGCGACGTTTCGGCCTACATCCCGACCAACGTGATCTCGATCACCGACGGCCAGATCTTCCTCGAGACCGACCTGTTCTTCGCCGGCATCCGCCCCGCGATCAACGTCGGCCTGTCGGTGAGCCGAGTCGGTTCCGCCGCGCAGACCAAGGCGATGAAGAAGGTCGCCGGCTCGATCAAGCTCGAGCTCGCCCAGTATCGCGAGATGGCGGCGTTCGCCCAGTTCGGTTCGGACCTCGACGCCTCGACCCAGAAGCTGCTCAACCGCGGCGCCCGCCTGACCGAGCTGCTCAAGCAGGCCCAGTATCAGCCGATGCCGTTCGAGGAGCAGACCGTCTCGATCTTCGCCGGCACCCAGGGTTATCTGGACAATGTCCCGGTCGACGCGGTGGTGCGCTACGAGCAGACGATGCTCGCCGATCTGCGCGCCAACAATGCCGCGATCCTCACCGACATCCGCGAGAAGCGCGACCTGTCGAAGGAAACGACCGAGGCGCTCAAGGATGCTCTCGCAGCATTCACCAAGACGTTCGCGTAACTTAAGGGCTCCAAATGGCCAGCCTCAAGGCACTCAAGATCCGCATCGGCTCGGTTAAGTCGACGCAGAAGATCACCAAGGCGATGAAGATGGTCGCCGCCGCAAAGCTGCGCCGGGCGCAGGAAGCGGCGGTCGCCGGCCGTCCCTATGCCGAGCGCCTCGAAAAGGTGATGGCGAGCCTCGCCTCCAAGGTCAGCGTCAGCGAATCCTCGCCGAAGCTGCTCGCGGGCACCGGCAAGGACCAGCGCCACCTGCTGATCATTGCGACATCGGAGCGCGGCCTTGCCGGCGCGTTCAACTCGAACATCGTCCGCGCGGCACGCCGCAAGGCCGAAGAGCTGATCGCCCAGGGGAAGTCGGTGAAATTCTATGTCGCCGGCAAGAAGGGCCGCGTGATCAAGCGTTTTTACCCGGGCCTGATCGCCGCCGACCATGAGATGAGCCATATCAAGACGGTTGCCTTCGCTGATGCCCGCGCGATCGCCGATGATGTGATCGCACGCTTCGAGGCGGACGAATTCGACGTGGCCCATCTGTTCTACGCGCGCTTCCAGTCGGCGCTGGTGCAGGAGCCGGTCGGCCGCCAGATCATCCCGGTCGCGATTGACACCAGTGCTGCGCCGGTCAGCGACGGCGGTGCCGCGGTGGAATATGAGCCGGACGAGGAAACCATCCTCGCCGAGCTGCTGCCGCGCAACGTCGCGATCCAGGTCTTCCGCGCGCTGCTCGAGAACGCTGCGTCGGAACAAGGCAGCCGCATGACCGCGATGGACAATGCCACGCGCAATGCGGGCGACATGATCAACCGCCTGACGATCCAGTATAATCGCAGCCGCCAGGCCGCGATCACGACCGAACTGGTCGAAATCATCTCCGGCGCCGAAGCGCTCAAGTAAATTCGAAGCAAGGAAGAGACGATGGCAACCGCCCCGACGACCGAGAAGCCCGCCCGCAAGCCGCGCGCGCCCAAGGCAGCAGTGCCCGTGGCGACCGCACCGATCGCGACCAGCAACAATGTCGGCCGCATCAGCCAGGTGATCGGCGCCGTCGTCGACGTCGCCTTCGAGCAGGGCAGGCTACCGGCGATCCTTTCGGCGCTCGAGACCGACAATAACGGCAACCGCCTCGTCCTCGAGGTCGCACAGCACCTCGGCGAGAACACGGTGCGCGCGATCGCGATGGACTCGACCGAGGGCCTGACCCGCGGCCAGGAAGTGACCGACACCGGCTCGCAGATCCGCGTGCCGGTCGGCCCGAAGACGCTCGGCCGCATCCTCAACGTGATCGGCGAGCCGATCGACGAGCGCGGTCCGGTCGGCCACACCGACACCATGCCGATCCACGCCCCGGCGCCGCTCTTCGTCGATCAGTCGACCGAGAGCTCGATTCTCGTGACGGGCATCAAGGTCATCGACCTGCTCGCGCCTTACGCCAAGGGCGGCAAGATCGGGCTGTTCGGCGGCGCCGGCGTCGGCAAGACCGTGCTGATCCAGGAGCTGATCAACAACATCGCCAAGGGCCATGGCGGCACCTCGGTGTTCGCCGGCGTCGGCGAGCGTACCCGCGAGGGCAATGATCTCTATCACGAGTTCCTCGATGCAGGCGTCATCGCCAAGGATGCCGACGGCAATCCGACCCCGGAAGGGTCGAAGGTCGCCCTGGTGTTCGGCCAGATGAACGAGCCGCCGGGCGCCCGCGCCCGCGTCGCGCTGTCGGGCCTGACCATCGCTGAATATTTCCGCGACGTCGAAGGTCAGGACGTGCTGTTCTTCGTCGACAACATCTTCCGCTTCACCCAGGCTGGTTCGGAAGTGTCGGCGCTGCTCGGCCGCATTCCGTCGGCGGTGGGCTATCAGCCGACCCTGTCGACCGACATGGGCGCGCTGCAGGAACGCATCACCTCGACCAACAAGGGCTCGATCACCTCGGTGCAGGCGATCTATGTGCCTGCCGACGATCTCACCGATCCGGCGCCGGCCACCTCCTTCGCCCATCTCGACGCGACGACCAACCTCAACCGCGCCATCTCGGAGCTGGGCATCTACCCGGCGGTCGATCCGCTCGACTCGACCTCGCGCGTGCTGACCCCGGCGATCGTCGGCCAGGAGCATTATGACACCGCCCGCCGCGTCCAGGAGACGCTGCAGCGCTACAAGTCGCTTCAGGACATCATCGCCATTCTCGGCATGGACGAGCTGTCCGAAGAGGATAAGCAGATCGTCAGCCGTGCGCGGAAGATCCAGCGCTTCCTCAGCCAGCCCTTCCACGTCGCCGAGGTCTTCACCGGTATCGCCGGCAAGTTCGTCCAGGTCGAGGACACGGTGAAGAGCTTCAAGGCAGTGGTCGACGGCGAATATGATCACCTGCCCGAGGCTGCCTTCTACATGGTCGGCGGCATCGACGAAGCGGTCGCCAAGGCCGAGAAGATGGCGCAGGAAGCGTAACTTCTTCCTCCCCTCCCGCTTGCGGGAGGGGATCGAGGGGTGGGCGCCCGGCCTAAGCTGGACTCACCGCTCGCGATAAACCGGGTGCCCACCCCCCAGCCCCTCCCGCAAGCGGGAGGGGAGTGAGAAACGAAATGCTGCACTTCGAACTCGTCACCCCCGAAAAGCTGCTCCGCTCGGAGGAGGTCTATATGGTCGTCGTCCCCGGCAGCGAGGGCGATTTCGGCGTGCTCGAAGGACATGCTCCGGTCATGTCGACGATCCGCGACGGCGCGCTCTCGATCTATCGCACCGAGAAGGGCGAGCCCGAGACGATTGCGATCCAGGGCGGTTTCGCCGAGGTCAGCGCAAGCGGCCTGACCGTGCTCGCCGAGCAGGCGGGCGACGACTCGGCCCTGTCGGGTACACCGGTACGTCCAGCGTCTCGACCCGTCGCCGCCGATCATTGATATCTCGGCGTTGAGCCCATCACCCTCAATCCGGTAGCGGATGCACTGAGGGTAATCATGCGCCGGGTTGGCGAACACGATCTCGCGCGCCACTAGCCCTGCCGCGGCGCCCCTCCGCTCCTGCCCCAACCGGCCGGCGACATGCGGTAAATGAGCCGTCAATCCACCACCTTTGGATCCGCGGTGTCATTTCATCGCAGCCGAGCGATTCTGGTTAGTTAATTGTCAAACCTTGGCCGCTACCTCTGCTGGCGAGTATGAGGGATACAACCACATGAGCGCATTTGGGCGTCGCCCCGGTGTCGGCAACGGGGCTCCTGCAGCCCGTCCCGCGTTTGGCGTTGCGCGCCCGATGCAAGGTGGCGCCGGCCCGCGCCACGCCGAACCTGAAGGCGGCGAGCAATTTCCCCCGCTGGACAAGCTGCCGCTGCCAGGCGGGCCCGATGGCCCGCAGACCGGCAACATGCCCGGCTCGCAGCAGGATGCGCTGACCCGACTCGCCGAGCGCCAGAATGCCTCGGGCGACGCGGGCAGCAGCAAGGTCGAGGGCTTCGAAAGCTCGATCCACAAGATCAAGGAGCAGGTCCTTCCCCGCCTGCTCGAACGAGTCGATCCTGAAGCGGCGGCGACGCTCAACAAGGACGAGTTGGCCGAAGAATTCCGCCCGATCATCGGCGAGGTGCTCGCCGAGCTCAAGCTCACGCTCAACCGCCGCGAGCAGTTCGCGCTCGAAAAGGTGCTGGTCGACGAACTGCTCGGCCTCGGGCCGCTCGAAGAATTGCTTGCCGATCCGAACATCACCGACATCATGGTCAACGGCCCCGAGCAGACCTATGTCGAGCGCAAGGGCAAGCTCGAGCTCGCCAATATCCAGTTCCGCGACGAGGAGCATCTGTTCCAGATCGCGCAGCGAATCTGCAACTCGGTCGGCCGCCGCGTCGACCAGACCAGCCCGCTCGCCGACGCCCGCCTCAAGGACGGCTCTCGCGTCAACGTGATCGTGCCGCCGCTCTCCTTGCGCGGCACCGCGATCTCGATTCGTAAATTCTCGGCCAAGCCGATCACGCTCGACATGATGGCCGGCTTCGGCTCGATGAGCCCCAAGATGGCGACTGCACTGAAGATCGCGGGCGCGTGCCGCTTCAACGTCGTCATCTCGGGCGGTACCGGTTCGGGCAAGACGACGATGCTCAACGCCCTGTCGAAGATGATCGACCCGGGCGAGCGCGTGCTGACGATCGAGGACGCCGCCGAGCTTCGCCTGCAGCAGCCCCACTGGCTGCCGCTCGAAACCCGCCCGGCCAACCTGGAAGGTCAGGGCGAGATCAGCATCCGCGACCTCGTCAAGAACGCCCTGCGTATGCGTCCTGACCGGATCATCCTCGGCGAAATTCGTGGCTCGGAGTGTTTCGACATGCTCGCGGCCATGAACACCGGCCATGACGGCTCGATGTGTACCCTCCACGCCAACTCCCCGCGCGAGGCGCTCGCCCGTATGGAGAACATGGTGATGATGTCAGACATCAAGGTGCCGAAGGAAGCGATCAGCCGCCAGATCGCCGATTCGGTCGAGATGATAATCCAGGTGAAGCGCCTGCGCGACGGCTCGCGCCGCGTGACCAACGTGACTGAAGTGATCGGGATGGAAGGCCCGGTGATCGTGACCCAGGAGCTGTTCAAGTTCGAATATCTCGACGAGAGCGCCGACGGCAAGATCATCGGCGAATATCGCTCGCTCGGACTCAGGCCCTACACGCTTGAAAAGGCGCGGCAGTTCGGGTTCGATCAGGCCTATCTCGAGGCGTGCCTCTAAGAACGGTCATGCCGGACTCGTTCCGGCATCCACCGTCCCGGCATCATCGGCATTTTGATATGCCGCGCAGTGGACCCCGGAACAAGTCCGGGGTGACGATATGTAGATGACGCGCCTACACTCGCTCACGTCCGTATTGAATCAGCTATTGTAAGCAATACTCGCCAGGATAGCCGTGCCAATCAGGGCGATCACCTGCACAGCCGGCCAGTCCACAATCCCGACCTTGTCGAGATTCTTGCGGCGTTTGCGCTGACGATCACGCAGGCCGGCGAAAACCGCCAGCGCGAGGGCCAGTCCCGCGCCGCTCCATAACTCAACCGACATGGAATACTCAGTCGCCGAGTTTCTCGATCTTCTCGTGGAGCCGGCTGAGCTCGGCCTTGAGCGCGGCGATCTCGGCATCCTTGGTGGTGGCGGCGGCGGGCGCCTCGCCGGGCTTGGCGCCGCCGGGCTTGAACGCCGCGGTCGCTGCTTCGAACATCTGGATGTTGCGCTTGGCGATTTCGGCGAAGGGCGAGTTGGCGAAGGCGCCTTCGACCGCAGATTTGAACTGCTCATGGTTGCGGCGGAAGCTGTCCATCGACGCTTCGAGATAGCCGGGCACCATCGCCTGCATCGAATCGCCGTACATCGCGATGAGCTGGCGGAGGAAGTTCACCGGCAGCATCGTCTGCCCGCGCGCCTCCTCCTCCATGATGATCTGGGTCAGGATGTTGTGCGTGATATCATCTTCGGTCTTCGCATCGACCACCTTGAAGTCCCGTCCCTCGCGCGTCATCGCGGCAAGGTGCTCGAGAGTGATGTAAGATGAGGTCTCAGTGTTATAGAGGCGACGGTTCGCGTATTTCTTGATGATGACGGGACCATCGCCCGCATTGTGCTTCTTCATGGGAAGGCTCCCAGCCCCAGTGGTTCATCCACCTGTAACACCCTTTATTGCCGCACCGCAACACGGACCGCGTCCGCTTCCGCTGTTCCTCGAGATGTTGCGCCGCGAGACCGCAGCATCGCCCGAGCAACGGGCTGCCGCTCTCGCGGGATTACGCGCCTATCAGGAGGCACCGCGCGGACGCCGGCGCCGGCTCGGGCCAGTGCGGTACCGCCGCGGCAGCGCGCGGTTGCGCGACTATGGCGCGAAGGGGGGGAGCGGCCGGCCGGTGATCTTCATCCCCTCACTGATCAACCCCCCCTTCATTCTCGATCTCGAACCCGACACCTCGTTGCTGAGGTGGCTGGCGGGTCGTGGCTTCCGCCCGATGCTGCTCGACTGGGGCACGCCCGAGCCCGGGATGCGCGACATGGACGTGACGGCACATGTCGAGCGCGTGTTGCTGCCGTTGATTGCGAGGCTCCCAGAGCCGCCCGTGCTCGCCGGATATTGCCTCGGCGGGACGATGGCGCTGGCAGCGGCATGCGCGGTGCCCGTGGCAGGCCTGGCGATGATCGCCGCGCCATGGCATTTCGGCGGCTTCGGCGCTGCAGCACGTGCTGATATCGCCGAGCTTTGGCGCACTGCACAACCGATCTGCGAGCAAATGGGGCTGGTGCCGATGGAAGTGCTGCAGACCGGCTTCTGGCGGCTCGACCCGGCCCGCACCATCGCCAAATATGTGACGTTCGCCGGCATGGCGCCGGGCAGCGCCGCCGCTGCCTCTTTCGTCGCGCTCGAGGACTGGGCCAATGCCGGCGCCCCGCTGACCTATGGCGCGGGAAGGCAATTGTTCGAGGACTTTATCGGTGGCGACATGACCGGGCGCGGCGCGTGGAGGGTCGGCGGGGCGATCGCCGATCCGGCGCGTCTTTCCTGCCCGGCGATTGATTTCGTGTCGCTGAGCGACCGGATCGTCCCCGCCGCCAGCGCCGCCAATCTGCCTGATCGCCGCGACCTCGGTGCGGGGCATGTCGGGATGATCGTCGGGCGCGGCGCACGGACGCAAACATGGGAGCCGCTGGCGGACTGGCTAAGCGCGCTCCCCACGCCTAGATAGGCCGCGAAATTCCAATTGGAGTCGAAATCATGGCCGACATCGTCATCACCGCCGCCAAGCGCACCCCCGTTGGCAGCTTTCTCGGCGCCTTCGCCGCGACGCCAGCGCATGAGCTCGGCCGGATCGCGATCGAGGCGGCGCTGGCCCAGGCCGGCGTCGAGGGCGGCGAAGTCTCCGAGGTGATCCTCGGCCAGGTGCTGACGGCGGCGCAGGGCCAGAACCCGGCGCGCCAGGCAGCGATGGCGGCCGGCATTCCGAAGGAGATCCCGGCCTGGGGCGTCAACCAGGTCTGCGGATCGGGCCTGCGCGCGGTTGCGCTCGCGGCACAGGCGATCGCGACCGGCGATTCGCGAATCGTCATCGCGGGCGGGCAGGAATCCATGTCGCTCTCGACGCATGCGCAGAATCTGCGCGGCGGCACCAAGATGGGCAATCTCTCGCTGGTCGATACGATGATCAGCGACGGGCTGACCGATGCCTTCAACAATTATCACATGGGCATCACCGCCGAGAATCTGGCCGAGCAATATCAGATCACCCGTGGCCAGCAGGACGAATTCTCGGTGCGCTCGCAAAACCTTGCCGAGGCGGCACGGTCGGCGGGCAGGTTCAAGGACGAGATCGCGCCGGTGACGATCAAGGGCCGCAAGGGCGACACGATCGTCGCCGACGACGAATATATCCGCAGCGGCGTGACGCTGGAGAGCATCTCGGGCGTGCGGCCCGCCTTCAAGAAGGACGGCACAGTGACCGCCGCCAACGCCTCCGGTCTGAACGACGGCGCCGCCGCGCTGGTGATCATGAGCCGCGAGGAAGCCGAGAAGCGGGGCAGCCCGATCCTGGCGCGGATCGCGAGCTGGGCCTCGGCCGGGGTCGACCCGTCGATCATGGGTATCGGCCCAGTCCCGGCGACTCGGCGCGCGCTGGAAAAGGCGGGCTGGACGCTGGCCGATCTCGACCTCATCGAAGCGAACGAAGCCTTCGCGGCACAGGCGCTCTCGGTCGGCAAGGAGCTCGGCTGGGATGCGAACAAGGTCAACGTCAATGGCGGCGCGATCGCCATCGGCCACCCGATCGGCGCGAGCGGCGCACGGGTGCTCACCACGTTGCTCTACGAGATGGCCCGGCGCGACGCGAAGAAGGGCCTGGCCACGCTCTGCATCGGCGGCGGCATGGGAATCGCGATGTGCGTCGAGCGGTAGGACCGTCTCCCCAGTTCTTATTCCGTATTTTTTATTTCGGGCTGATTTTCCCTGTTATGTTGGACTTTAGTTCCATATTTGCTGTGTAATATCAGTTACTTGATATGGAATTCCCTGTTATTTCGATAACAGGGAATTCTTGCGGCGTAACAGGGAATCCTTCGACCAAAGACGATGCGAGCGAAGCGACCCGAGGCGCATCAAGCGACTCGGTCAGTGGCGAACAATAGCAGCGCTCAGCTGGATTTGAATCGAGGGTTCAGTCAGTCCAGATCCGGTCGAACCGCGCGCCGAGGCTGGTCAGCAGCTCATATTGCGACATGTCGGACTGCAGCGCCGCTTTGGGCAGCGCATAATCGAGCGCAAGCCAGTCGCCTTCTGCGAGCTGAGGGGCGCCATCCACATCGACCGCGACCAGATCCATCGAGATGCGGCCGAGCACCGGTAATTCGCGCCCCTCGGCCAGGGCCGTGCCGCTATTCGAAAAACCACGGAAATATCCGTCGGCATAGCCGATATTGAGGATCGCAACCTCGGTATCGGCGGGCGCGGTGAAGGTCGCGTTATAGCCGATCGTCTGGCCGGCACGAACGGTGCGGCGCTGCAGGATCTGCGCTTCCGGTGTGACGACCTGATGGATCGCGCCGAGCTCGGGCGATGGAATGCCGCCATAGAGCGCGAGGCCGGGCCGGGTGAGATCAAAGGCATATTTCCTGCCAAGGCCGATGCCGGCCGAATTGGCGAGACTCATCCGTTTCGCGCCCGTCATGCCGAACAGCGCGGTAAAAGCGGCGAGTTGGCGATCATTCATCGCGACCTCCTCGTCGGCACAGGCGAGATGGCTCATCAGCGTCTCGATCGTGAGGCCGTCGAGCAGGCCGCTCGCCACATCCGCCGTGGAAAGGCCCAGCCGGTTCATGCCGGTATCGACCATCACATCACAGATGCCGCCGCCGGCCGCCTTCCAGCGCGCGACCTGGGCGGGGGTGTTGAGGACCGGCCGCGCGACGCCGCGCAATGCCGCCGCCATATCCTCCTCGCGAACGCCGTGCAGGACGGAGATCTGCACGCCGAGCGGTGCGAGCGCTTCGGCTTCGGCCCAGGTAGCGACGAAGAAATCACGACAGCCGGCCGCCGCGAGGCGCTCGACCACCGCTGCCGCGCCAAGGCCATAGCCATTTGCCTTGACCGCCGCGCCGCACGCTGCATCGCCGCTCATCGCAGCAAGGATGCGCCAGTTATGAGCGAGCGCTGCGCCATCAAGGCGAAGACGGAGAGGTGCGGTCATCCGACGGCGGTTAGCGATCCGCTCCCGACTCCGCTAGGGTCTGATCCGGAAAGACGGCACCAGCGAAGCTGACCCGAATCAATCAGCGCTTGCCGTACCGGGCCTGGTCTCGCGCAGGCCGACCGCGGTCACCACCAGCGCCATCGCGACGACGACCCATGTATACCAGAGGCCCGAATAGGGATTGCCAGTCTTGGCGACGATATACTGGCCGATCACCGGCAGGAAGCCGCCGAAATAACCAGTGCCGAGATGATAGGGGATCGACATGGAGCTGTAGCGGATGCGCGGCGGGAACATCTCGGCGAGCAATGCCGCTACGGGTCCGTAAGTAATGCCCGACAGGGCCGCGAGAGCCAATATGGCAGTAACGATCTTGAGGATGTCGAGCGGTGCCGGCACGACCTTGTCGAGATTGTAGCCAGCCTTGGCGAGCGCTGCATCCAGGCCCGCGGGACTTGCATCCTGGACCGGAACACCGCCGATCGAGACGACCGTAACTGGCGTCTGCCGCTTGGTATAGGCGACGCCCTTTTTCGAGAAATAGTCGAGCAGTCGGCCGCACTCATCGGCCTGCTTCGTCAAAATAGGGTTGTATTCGCATAAGGGCCCGGAGACGACCACCGGGGCGTGCCGGGCGGCGGCCGACAGAGCGGGGTTGGCCGCGCTGCCCATCATCCAGAAGATCGGGAAGAGCAGTACGAGAGTCATCGCATAGCCGAGGATGATCGGCGTCTTGCGGCCGACCTTGTCCGAGAGCCGCCCGAAATAGATGAACCAGAAAATCCCTGCGGTTGCGCCCACGCCGGTAATGAGCTGCGCGGTGGTCTCCTCGACGCGCATCGTCGTCTGAAGGAAGGAGAGGACGCTGAACATCGCCGTGTACCAGATCACCGTCAGCCCCGCGGCGATGCCGAACAGCGCGACGAACAGGCGGCGCAGATTGCCGGGATAGGTGAAACTCTCGGTGAAGGGGTTTCTCGCCGTTTCGCCGGCTTCCTTCATTTCCTTGAAGACCGGGCTTTCGGAGAGTTTGAGACGCATCCACAGCGACACCCCCAGCAGCAGCAGGGAGAAGACGAAGGGGAAGCGCCAGCCCCAGTCGTTCCAGACCTCCTTCGGCATCAGGAACTTGGTGAGCAGCACGACGAGCAGGCTGAGGATGAAACCGCCGCCGACGCTGGCCTGGATGAAGCTGGTATAATAGCCGCTCTTGCCCGGCGGCGAATGCTCGGCGACGTAGATCGCCGCCCCGCCATATTCGCCGCCCAGCGCCAGGCCCTGAAGGATGCGCAGCCCGATGACGATGAAGGGCGCGGCAAGCCCGATCGTCGCTGCCGAAGGCACGAGCCCGACCCCGGCTGTGGCGATGCCCATCAGCGTGATGGTGACGAGGAACGTATATTTGCGACCCAGCTTGTCGCCGAGGAAGCCGAACAGCACCGCGCCCAAGGGCCGGAAGCCGAAGCCAACGGCGAAAACCGCCCAGGCAGCCAGCGTCTGCACCACCTCGTTGCCGGCGGGGAAGAAGGCGCGGCCGATGATCCCCGAGGCGGCCAGCGTGCCGTAGATGAAGAAATCATACCATTCGAAGATCGTGCCCAGCGCCGACGCAGTGATGACGAGCTGGATTTCCTTGCGGCTCGGCTCGGGGCGCGTGCCCGGGCCGGGTGCGATATCGTTGGCCGCGATCGTCGCCATGCTGCTTCTCCCCTTTGGGCGAGGTTTAGCGGGATTGATGGGGGCGGCAAGATGATCCGAAAAGAGGATCGCTCCCCTGCCGGCCTTGCTCCATAACCGGCGGCACGGCAGTGAGAAAGGTGACATGCTCGACGAAACATTGCTCGACGAAATACGGCGCCTTCATTCCGGGCCTGATCGTGGCTATCACAGCTGGAGTCACCCGGTCGCTCTCCTGGCGCTCCATGCGGAGGTGGAGCGCTTCCTGCACGACCCGGATGCAGTGCGATACGCCATCCTCCTTCATGACGCGATCTATGAGCCGCGCCGGGCGGACAATGAAAGCCGCAGCGCTGCGCTAGCGGAACGGATGCTGAAAGGCATAGTGCCCGACAATATTCTCGATCGTACGATACGCTTGATCGAGGCGACCGCACGCCATGCCATACCAGCCGGCCTTTCGGCCGACGAGGCAGCCGATATGGCCCTGTTTCTCGATATGGACCTGTCGATCCTCGGCGCTCCCCCGGTTGATTTCGATGCGTACGAAGCGGGCGTGCGGCACGAATATCGCGAGGTTCCAGACGCAGCCTTTCGCCTTGGGCGCGCCACTATTCTGGAGGGATTCCTGGCTCGCGACACTCTCTATTTCTCCGATTGGGGTCGCGCCCGATTCGAGGCGGCCGCGCGCGAGAATCTCAAGCGATCGGTGGCGGCATTGAGAGGCGGCGCATAACGATCAGGCCGTCGCGAGCGCCCGACCGATGGGCGTGCAAACCAATCCGCCACCCGTGTTTCGCTGCACGCTAACTTCGACTCCGAATGCCGCGCGCAAATTGTCAGGCGTCATCACCGCCGCGGCTTCCCCGCTCGTCAGCACCCTGCCCTCCTTGAGCAGCAACACATCGTCAGCCACGCGCCCGGCATGAAGCAGGTCGTGCAGCACGATCGCCACGCCGCGGCCCTGCCGCGCCACTTCCTGAAGCCGGTCGAGGATGTCGAACTGGTGCCGGGGATCGAGCCCGGCGAGCGGCTCGTCGGCGAGAAGCCAGTCGGGTTCTCCGGCCAGGACTCGGGCGAGCAGCACACGCGCGCGTTCGCCGCCCGATAGCTCGTTGACCGGCCGGTCAGCGAGATGGGCGGTCTCGGTAGCGGCCATTGCCCGCGTCACAGCGTCGAGATCATGCTGCCCGGGAGCGGCAAAGGGCGCCCGGTGCGGCAGGCGGCCGAGGGCTACGACCTCGGATGTAGCGATATTCCAATGAACGCCCGCATTTTGCGGGAGATAGCCGATCCGCCGGGCGCGCTCCCGGGGATCAAGCGTAGCGACATTCCGATCGCCCAGGCGGACCGTGCCGGTTGCAGGCGCGATCAGCGCGGCGGCTGTCCTGAGCAGAGTGGACTTGCCAGCGCCATTGGGGCCGAGGATCGCAGTGACACGGCCGGGGCGAAGGATGACGCTGATGCCGTCGAGCACGCGGCGACGGGACAGGGTCACACCAAGGTCATCAAGTGTCAGCTCCATGCCGCGCGTCCCTTCAGCAAAAGCATTAGGAAGAAGGGCGCGCCGAGCAGCGCCATCGCGACACCGAGCCTCACCTCGCCCGCGCCCGGAGCAAGGCGGCACAGGCTGTCAGCGGTCAGAACCAACGCCGCGCCGCCGAGCGCGCTCGGCAGCAGCAGCGAGGAGGGGCGGTGGCCGAAGAACGGGCGGAGCAGATGCGGGACGACGAGGCCGACAAAGCCGACCACGCCGGTCACCGCGACACTGGCGCCGATGGTGAGGCCGGTGCCGAGCACCACCAGTGCCTGAAGCCGCCCGAGACGGATGCCGAGCGAGCGGGCCGCTTCCTCGCCCAGGGTCAGCGCGTCAAGCGACGGGCCGGTCAGGAACAGGAGCCCGGCACCCACCGCCATGAACGGGAGCGCAGTGCGGACATCGTCGAGGCTGCGATCAGTGAGCGCGCCCATCAGCCAGTCGATCACTTCAGCCACCGCATAGGGGTTGGGCGCGATCGAGATGAGGAAAGCGGTCAGCGCGCCGGCAAGGCTGGCCAGGACGGTGCCCGCGAGGATGAACTGAACCGGGCTCGGGCTTCGCCAGGTCAGGGCCGCGAGCAGCGTCATCGAGCCGGCCGCCGCTGCCATCGCGCAGGCGAACAGGGCCAGCGGGTTGCCAGCGATGCCGAGCACGATCGCAGCGACCGCGCCGAGGGCCGCGCTTGACGAGACGCCGACCACGGCGGGATCGGCGAGCGGATTGCGGAGATAGCCCTGCAGCACCGCGCCCGAGAGGCCGAGCACGGCGCCGATGCTCAGGCCGAGGATCGCGCGGGGAAGGCGCAATTCGATGATGATCGCGAAACGCGGGTCAGGGGAGAACCAGGCGAGCGGGGGAACCCAGGCCTTGCCGGCGATCAGCGAGAAAGCGAAAGCGAGGATCACAAGCAGGATCAGCAAAGCGAGGTTGCGCTTCATGATGCGACCTGCCGCCGGATTGCCGCGAGGCGAGTGACGGCGGGAATGATCGTCGGACCGCCGCAATTGACCAGCGTGCGGGGGAATTCGGCTTCGACCGTCCCGGCACCGGTCGCTGCGAGGACACGGGTACGGAGTGCCGCGGTGCGCGAGGCGTCAGGCGTGAGGATGATGCGGGGCGGGTGCGCAGCGATGGTCTCGATCGGCAGCGTGCCGGTAAAGGCAAGGCCGTAATCGGCTGCAGCGTTACGGAAACCGGCGCGCACGAGGAGTTCGTCGAGGAGCGTGCCCGACCCGTTGGCGAGGCTGCCGCCGATGAACAGTAGGGCTGAGGGGTTCCCTTTTTCCTTCGCTGGTCTTCGCCGGGGAATGGCCAGGGAGAGCGCGCGGTCGATCCGGGCATTGAGCACCCTGCCCCGCGCGTCCTCCCCTACCGCCTTCGCAACCTGCATGATCTGCGCCTTGCTCGCCTCGATCGTCGTCGGGGAATCGAGGAGAAGGGTCTTCAACCCGGCCCGTTCATAGGCGTTGCGGGTGCTTGCGGGCGTGAAGCTGCTCGTTACAACCAGATCGGGGTCGAGCGCTATCACTTCCTCGGCGGTGCCCGCAGTGGTGGCGAAGCGGTTTGCCACTCCCAACGGGATCGACGTCGCGGCTGGGTCCTGCGAATAATGGCTGATCGCGGCGATCCGTTCGGGCGACACGAGCTCGACAAGCATCGCGTCAGCGCAAGGGTTGGTCGAGACGATCCTGACAGGCAGCGCCCCGCCGCCGGCGCGCGGCTTTGCCGGGGCAGCGCACCCGGCGAGCAGCAGCACCAGCGGCAGGGCGGCGCGCATCAGTTCAGCTTCACACGGATGCCGCCATAGGCGGTCCGGCCATAGGTGCCGTAATCGGCAACGGTCTGGTATTTTTCGTCGAACACATTCTCCACCCGGCCATAGAGAACGAGGTGATCGCCAATCGGCATTTCGGCGCGCAGGCCCGCCAGCGCATAACCGTCGAGGCGCCTGCTATTGCCGGCATCGTCGAAGCTGTCGCCGACATGACTGATCGTGCCGCCCACCGACAGGCCGAAGGGCAGACGATAGTCAGCTGACACGCTGACCGTCTCCTTGGGGCGACGGGCGAGATCCTTGCCGAAATTGGCGCCGGGGGAGCGGTTGACGCTGTCGATATAGCTGAAGTTGCCGGTGACCGTGACAGCCTCGATCGGGTGTAGCGCCAGTTCGAACTCGACACCTTGGGCGCGGGTACGCTCGATATTGTCATAAGTGCCATAAGGGCGGTGGAAGCAGATCGTATCGGGGTTGGTCACATCGGCGGGGTCGCAGGGCCTGAAGTCGATCTGATTGGTCGTGTCGCGGTGGAACCAGGTCACGCCCACAGTGGCGCGTCCGTCGAGAAACTTCTGCTCCACACCGAGATCATAGCTCCGCGCCGTTTCGGGGTGCAGATGACCGGTGCCATAGTCGCTGAAGCGCTGGTACAGGGTCGGCGCCTTGAATCCCTCGGCATAGCTGGCGCGAAGCGTCGTGCCTTCGTGGAGCGCGAGCGCTGCGTTGGCACCGACGCTGGTATGGCCGCCGAAATCGCGATTATCGTCATGGCGGACACCACCGGTGACAGTGAGTTCCTCGATCGGCGTGACGATCGCTTCGCCATAGAAGCTGGTGATCCCGCTCCGGTGAGTCAGCGAGCCGTCATAATAGCTGCTGTCCTCATGCTCGGCGCCGGCGACGAGGCGGAGCTGATCCGATAGCTTGAAATCGCCCTGATATTCGTAGCGCTCGCTCCGGCCGCGGCCGAAGAAACTGGGCGCTGACCCATAAGCCGGATCATAATTGTCGCGGTTGATGTCGGCGATGGTGAAGGCGACGCGGTTGCGGAAGCGGCCGTCGATCAGGTTCGCATGGAGACCGGCATAGCCGTAGATCTCTTGCGCGGTCGAATATTCGGCGTCGTCGGCAAGGCTGTAGTCGGGTGGCGGGAAGCCATCGAGATCGACCTTGCTGTGGGCATAATAGGCACGCAGATCGAGGCCGATATCATCAGTGAAGGCAATGCCCACGCTGCCGGTTGCGCCATACTGCCTGTAGCCGTCGGGCTCGGCCCCACTGGCGGCCGCTGAGATGCCGTCGGTGCGCAGATAGCCGCCGGTCAGCGCGGCGGTGACGGCGCCGGCACCGCCCGACACGCCGGCGGTAGCGAACAGGCTGTTGTGCGACCCATATTCGGCGCTGGCGCGGCCCTGCAGGCCCTGGGTCGGCGTCACGGTGGTGATGTTGACGACACCGCCGATCGCCTGGCTGCCCCACGGCACCGAGTTCGGCCCGCGCAGCACTTCGATCCGCTCGACCGAGCCGGCAAGGAGATTGCCGAAGTCGAACGCGCCGCCCGGCGAGGAAGGATCATTGACGCGGACGCCGTCGATGATCGTCAGCGTCTGCTCGCCCTCCGCGCCGCGGATGCGCAGCGCCGTGACGGTACCGATGCCGCCGTTGCGCGAAACGGTAACGCCCGGTGTGGTGGTGAGCAGGTCGGAGATAGAAACTGTCTGGCGGCGCTCGATCTCGTCGCGGGTGATGACGGTCACGGCCTGGCCGATCTGGTCGGGCTGCTGCGCGACGCCGGCGGCGACGATGATATCGGGGATCGCGCGCCAGTCGGCGACGACAATGGAATTGTCATCGGCAGCGACTGATGGCGCCGTCTGCGCATGGGCGCTGGTCGCGGCGAGCAGTGCCGCCGTGGCGAGAAGACAGGTACGGTATTCGATCATGGCATTGCCCCTTCACATGGGGCCGAGGGATTGAGCGCGCCTTCACGACACCCGGCCCCGACGGCCCGGTTCATGTCGTTCACTCGAGGTAACGCCCTCGTCCGCCCGGTGCATCCCGCCCGCGCGATGGATCGACCGTGGCGGGCAGGTCTCCTGGCTTCCGGGTCTTCGTCGAGCGCTCCGCCTTCCCGGGCGCGAACCCAGTGGCAATATGAAGCGCCGGCTATCCGGTCACAGTTGCGGGAGCAGCACCGGTTTTGCGGAAGGGCCCGCGCACCGATTTCCCTATTGATCCCGTCTCCGGGACCCGTCACGCCCGCGGCCTTACCGATGCCATTAGCCGGGCGCAAGACGGCGAGACGGACGCTCGGAACTGAAAGAGGCGGTGCGCGTTTGAGTTTCTGATGGGGGCTGAAATGATCAGGTCACTTATCCCGACTCACAAACCCACGATCAAACCGAGCTCGCATACGATGCTCGAGCAGCGGGAGCGGCTGGAAGAAATCGCCGCTGCCTATGCAAGGGAACCGCTTGTCCCCAGCGAAGAGGAACTCGATTCGCTGACGAGCGAAGCGATCGGCGAATGGCGGCTGCAGGACGCCACCTTCTGGCAGCGTGTGAAGTTTCGCGCGCGCATGATCCGTGCGGTCGAGCAGGGCAAGAAGCGGCGGCCGCATTAGGATCGCGCCGGAGCCGGAAAAAAGCCCGCGAAGTCTGCTGACTTCACGGGCTTTTTAAATGGTGGGCGTGGCAAGGATTGAACTTGCGACCCCTGCGATGTCAACACAGTGCTCTACCACTGAGCTACACGCCCACGCGAGTTGGGCGCTCTAGCGAGGGATGTCCGACCACGCAAGCGCCAGCAGCCGAAATCAGGCGCCGCGCGTCATATTCTCCATTTCGAACATGCGATCGACCTCCATCACGAGGTCGCGCAGATGGAAAGGCTTGGAGAGAACGCGCGCCTGGGGAACCGTCTTGCCCGCCTTGAGCGTGACCGCGGCGAAGCCGGTGATGAACATGACACGCAGATCGGGACACATCTCGCCGGCCTTCTGGGCGAGTTCGATCCCATCCATCTCGGGCATGACGATATCGGTGAGAAGCAGATCGAACGGCTCGCTCTCGAGCAGCGGAATCGCCGCGGTGCCGCGATCGACTGCGCTGACGGCATAGCCCGAGCGTTCGAGAGCACGAGTCAGATATTCGCGCATCACTCGATCGTCTTCGGCCAGCAATATCCTGATCATCGCGTCCTGCTCACATTGCCCCGGCTGTTTATGCGCAAAGGGCTTAAGATTTTCCAGCAATGCTTTGCCCCGATTGCGATGAACCACACCACCGCCTAGGTTATCGGGCAATGGCCGATATCGCCCTTTCCTTCGATCGATATGGCGACGTCGAGCCGGCGAGCCCGGTCGTGCTGTCAGTGCCGCATGCGGGGCGCGATTACCCGCTGGTGCTCCGCGCTGCGCTCCGCGTGCCGGTTGCAGCGCTGCTGCCGCTCGAGGACCGGCACGTCGATACGTTGGCGCTGGCGGCGCATGGCCGCGAGACCATGTTCGTGCAGCGCGTGGCCCGTGCCTGGATCGACCTCAATCGCGGCGAGCGGGAGCGCGATCCCGGCATCGATGACGGCGCGAACCGGCAGGCGATGCCGATCATGTCAGCCAAGTTGCGCGGCGGGCTCGGCCTGGTGCCGCGCCGCGTTTCGGGCGTGGGCGAGATCTGGCAGCGGCGCTTCGAGGGCGAGGAGGTCACGGCGCGGATCGTCCAGGATCATCGACCCTATCACGCCGCGCTCGCCGACGCGCTGGCGCGAGCGCGAGCGCGCTTCGGCGTGGCGGTGCTACTCGATCTTCATTCGATGCCATCGATCGCCCCCGGGGAAGGCGCGGCCGGGATCGTGCTGGGCGACCGGTTCGGGCGATCGGCCGCTGCCCGATTCGTTCACCGGCTCGAGACCGAGTGCATGGCGGCGGGTATCGCCTGCGCGCTCAACGCGCCTTATGCCGGTGGCCATATCCTCGATGCGCAGGCGAACCCGGCGGCGGGTATTCACGCGATCCAGATCGAGATCGACCGCGCTCTCTATCTCGATGCCGCACTCGACCGGCCTGGTGACGGGCTGGCGGCAACGGCAAGCCTGTTGCGGCGGATGATCGATGCGGTCGTCGACGAGGCGCTGGCCGCGCCGGCCGCCATAGCAGCCGAATAGCCTGCTCCAATAAAAAAACCACCGCGTGCAATGCAGCACGCGGTGGCCAAGGTTCAGGGAGGAGATGCACCCGAAGGTGCATCGCACGGCCCCGCGAAAGGGGGGACACGAAGCCGCGCAACACCGATATAGGTGGCTGGTTTCAGGCCTTCAAGGGCCAAATTGAGCCGCTTTGAATATGCCTTGGCGAAGGGCCACCAAAGCGGGCGCAAATCGAATTGCGCAGCACCAAGCGATGCCGCAGCGCCGCAGCGCCGAAGCGATGGGAATCAGCACCGCAATCGCCCTTTATGTGGACGATCGCGGTGCGCCTGTCAGGTCAAAGCCCGATATCAGTTGACCGGCTGGGGCAGCGGCACCAGGCCGAGCTGCATCTGCCGGCTGAAGATCTCGCGCATCAGCGAGATCGAGAAGAGATGTGCGTAGAGCATCGGCAGCATGCCGTTCTTGTGGATCTTGCGCAGCTGATCGCCGCGAAGTTCGCTCAGCTTCTCTTCGTTGACGATCTGGAAGCCGCGATAGACGAATGGCTGTTCGACGCCCTCGGTCGTGATCGTCGTCTCGCCCGGCATCAGCAGATCGAGTTCCTTCAGGTCGCGCATGAACTGGCTGGTGCGGGCGCCGGCCTGCTCGAACGATTCGTTGAATTCGAGGATGCTCTTCGTGACCGCGCTCGGCTGGCCCTCCTCGAAAAGCGGCTGGCCTTCCTCGCTGGCGCCGATGCCCTCAGCAGTCGGATCGAAACAGAGCGAGAGCTCCTGCGCGCCGGGGGCGAGCCGTGCCAGCATGAAGGGATAGCGGCGGATATAGGCCGGGATGTACATCTCGTTCTCGGTCAGCGTGCCGTCAGCGGCGACGAAGACGTTGACGCCCTCGTTCAGACCCATCAGCGCAAGCGGAACCGGATCGTCCCCTTCCGTAAAGACGATCGGCAGGCGACGCTGGACCAGCGCGAACTCATCGACCGTGATCGGAATGGCGTGCTGCCCGACCAGGAATTTGGCGTGGGTGAGCTGGCGCATCTTGAAGGCGGCATGCGCCTCGCTCGAAAGCGGCTCGAGCGCCTGGTAGAACAAGGGAAGCTGCTGCTGCGGCGCGCTGGCCATCGAAAACTCTCCATTGCAACAAAGTGACGGCTTATGCGTGCCGGACGGCGCCCGGCTCTATGGCGCCAGCGGCGCTGGCGCAAGCGCAACGAGCTTGCCGGGGTTCATCAGTGCATGAGGATCGAACGCCGCCTTGATCGCGCGGAGCGCCGCCATCCGCGCCGGCGAGGAGAGGCGCTCGAGTTCCGCGAGCTTCATCTGGCCGATGCCGTGCTCCGCAGAAATCGATCCGCCAGCCGCGACGACGAGGTCATTGACGAAGCGGGTGATGACCGGGCCTTCCTCAGCATACCAGCGCTGAGGATCGATGCCGCGCGGCGCGCGGACATGGAAATGGACGTTGCCGTCGCCGAGATGCCCGAAGCCGGAGGCGCGGGTGCCGGGAAAGCGCTCCTCGCACGCCGCCGCCGCCTCGACCATGAAGCGCGGCATGCCGGCGACCGGGACCGAGACATCATGCTGCATCGCCGGCCCGTCAGCGCGCTCGGCTTCGGAGATCGAATGGCGGATCCGCCAGAAGGACTCGGCCTGCGCTTCGCTCGCGGCGATCACCGCATCCGCCACCTGACCGTCGGCAAGCGCTGGGGCGAGCAGGCGTTCCAGGAGCTCGACGGGCGATTCGGCGTCGGCCGGATCGTCAGTGACCGCCTCGATCAGCACGTGCCATTCATGGGCCGACTCGAGCGGGGCGCGGGTGCCGGGGATGTGCTTGAGCACGAGCGCGAGCGTTGCGTCGGGAATGATCTCGAAACTCTCGATCCGGTCAGTGCCGCCCTCGAGCCGGCGCAGCAGCGCGAGCGCCGTCTCGGGGTCAGCCAGGCCCACCCAGGCGACCGCCCGCCCGGTGATCGCCGGCACGAGTCGGAGCGTCGCGGCAGTGACGACGCCGAGCGTGCCCTCGGCGCCGATCAGCAGCTGATTGAGATCATAGCCGCGATTGTCCTTCTTCAGCGCCGCGAGGCCATCATGGACGCTGCCATCAGGCAACACCGCCTCGATCCCGGCGATCAGGCTGCGCATCGTGCCGAAGCGCAGCACCTGCGTGCCGCCGGCATTGGTCGAGGCGAGCCCGCCAATGGTGGCACTTCCGCGCGCGCCGAGCGTCAGCGGGAAGCGCATGCCCTGCGCCTCGGCCGCCGCATGGAGATCGGCCAGGATCACCCCGGCCTCGGCGATGGCAAGGCCATCCTCGGGCCGGATCGAACGGATCCGGTTCATGCGCCGCAGCGACAGGATCAGCGCCGAGCCGTCGGCCGGAGGGGTCGCGCCGCCGACCATGCCGGTATTGCCGCCCTGCGGCACCAGCGGGACGCGCGCCGCGTGCGCCAGCGCGAGGATGGTCGCGACGCCTTCCCGGCTGTCCGGCGCCAGGATGGCGGAGGCGGTGCCGTGATAGCGGCCACGCCAGTCATCCAGCCAGGGGGCGATCTCGGTAGGATCAGTGATCACCGCCTTCGGTCCCAGCGCGGCGCGGACGGAATCGATCAGCTCGGATATTGCGGGCGTCATGACTGCGCCTCTATCATGCGGGGGACAAGGAGCCAATTTCTTGAACCACTACCCGGGGGGCCAGTTCATCGACTGTTCAAGCATTGAAGTTAACGGCTGGAAGATATGTCCCAGGCGATGATTCCTGCCCTGATCCTGCTCGCCCTTGTGCCGGGGGCGTCGGCCGAGGAATCGCGCGTCGACCGGGTCGAGGTCGCGCAAGTGATCTTCCATCAGCGGATCATCATCCGGATTCCGCGCCTGCCCTTCACCCACCCGCCGGTCGAGGCCTCGCAGCCGGTCCGCTGGGTCGAGAAGAAGGGGCCGAAATGCGTGGCGCTGGGGGAGATAGCCGGCGCGACGATCACCGCGGCGAACAGCGTTGATCTGATCGTCGAAGACGACAAGCGGATTCGCGCCAAGCTCGACGATGACTGTCCGTCTCTCGACTATTATTCCGGCCTGTATCTGAAAGCCACGCCCGACGGGATGATCTGCGCCGACCGCGACGCAGTGCGGACCCGATCCGGCGGCTCGTGCGGGATCGACGAGTTCAAACGGCTCGTCGCGAAGCATTGACCGGCCAATTTGCGTCGCGCCGACCGTCCCGATCGCCCTTTACCTTGACATTCGCCCCCTGATCGGCAAGCGCTTCGGAGGCTGGCCGAGCGTTTTGACGAGGCCCCTTTTCCGGACACCGCATGACATTCGCCGACCTCGGCCTATCCGACGAACTTCTGAAAGCCGTGAGCGAGTCCGGCTATACCGAGCCGACTCCAATTCAGGCGAGCGCGATCCCGAGCGTGCTAATGATGCGCGACATTGTCGCCGTCGCCCAGACCGGCACCGGCAAGACCGCCGCCTTCGTGCTGCCGATGATCGACATTCTCGGCGAGGGCCGCAGCCGCGCGCGGATGCCGCGATCACTGATCCTCGAGCCGACGCGCGAGCTTGCGGCCCAGGTCGCTGAAAATTTCGAGAAATACGGCAAGTACCACAAGCTCTCGATGGCATTGCTGATCGGCGGCGTTTCGATGGGCGACCAGCAAAAGGCGCTCGAAAAGGGCGTCGACGTGCTGATCGCGACGCCCGGCCGGCTGATGGACCTGTTCGGACGCGGCAAGATCCTGCTCACCGGCTGCAATCTGCTGGTGATCGACGAGGCCGACCGGATGCTCGACATGGGGTTCATCCCCGACATCGAGGAAATCTGCACCAAGCTGCCCAAGCAGCGCCAGACCCTGCTCTTCTCGGCGACGATGCCGCCGCCGATCAAGAAGCTGGCCGACAAGTTCCTCAGCAACCCCAAGACGATCGAGGTTGCGCGACCGGCGACCGCGAACATCAACATCAAGCAGTGGCTGGTGCCGGTTTCGGCCTCGAAGAAGCGCGAGAAGCTGACCGAACTGCTCCGCGCCGAGGATGTGAAGACGGCGATCATCTTCTCCAACCGCAAGACCACGGTCCGTGATCTCAACAAGGCGCTGCAACGCCAGGGCTTCCGCTCGAGCGAGATCCATGGCGACATGGAGCAATCGCAGCGGATTGCCGAGCTCGACCGGTTCAAGGCGGGCGATGTGAACATCCTGGTGGCATCCGACGTCGCGGCGCGCGGGCTCGACATCAAGGGCGTCAGCCACGTCTTCAATTTCGACGCCCCCTGGCATCCGGACGATTATATCCACCGCATCGGCCGCACCGGCCGGGCAGGCGCGACCGGCGTCGCCTTCACCCTGGTGACGCCCGACGACGCCGAGAATGTGCAGAATATCGAGAAGCTGACCGGCATCCGGATCGATCGCTGGGAAAATGCGGAGGATGCCCCCCGAGCTGAGCCAGCGGCACGGGCCGGGCGCGGCGGGCGGGCCAAGCCCGCCGCCAAGGCGAAACCGGCGGCGACAGAAGCGCGCGACGAGCCCGGAGCGGTTGCCGAGGCGCCCAAGGCGGAGCGCCCTGCCCGCGCCCCGCGCACCCCGCGCGAGGCTCGAGCCCCGCGCGAGGACCGCCCGGCGCGCGAGGACCGTGCGCCACGCGAGGAGCGGGCCCCTCGCCCCGAGCGCGACAGTCGACCGCCGCGGGATGAGCGCCCGGCGCGGGCGCCGCGTCCGCAACAGGATGACGGGCCCGACGATGGCTGGAACGGACCATTGCCCGACTTCCTGATGGCGAAGCTGACCATCGAATAGGGCCCGTGGACGGGATCGTCGAAACGGTGCCGGTGCAGCTCATCGAGAGCCCGTGCGTCAATATCTGTGTGATGGACGACGCAAGCGGCTGGTGCCTGGGCTGCGGGCGGACGATCGATGAGATTGCCGGGTGGAGCAGCGGCAGCGCGGCATGGCGGCGGGCCGTGACGGCGGCGCTGCCTGACCGAATGGAGCGCCTCGGCTGAAGCGGCGCACCTGAAACCGGGCAAGCCCGAACGACATTCAAGCATGCGATTGGCGGAGAACGGGACTGGGGATTTCCCGCTGTTCCCCGCTGTTATCGGAAAATTATTTTTTCGCCGCTGTTATGTTGGATTTTCGCAACAATTTACTTGCCTGTTATCAATTATTTACGGTCGATTTCGCTGTTACCCGATAACAGCGGAGGAACAGCGGAGGAACAGCGGCGATGCAATGGACGAACAGCGGCGGAACAGCGGAACAGCGGGGGGCTGTTGGAAATAACAGCGCCACGTCGTCATATAACATATGCGGTCATGTCAAAGAGCGGGACTGAGCGACGCAGCGCTTCGTCCGACACCACCTCTTACAATCATCGCCCCGGTTGAATCGGCGCCCCCGACGCCGGGGCAGGCTCGGCGATCTCAGGGTGAATGGACGAAAGTTTCCCCGACCAGATTACGCAGGCTCAGGCGCCGGCATCAGCGCATTGTCCTTGTCGTTGGCCCGCTTGCAGGCGTCACGTGACATGATGCGGCCGAGATAGTCAGTGAACACGTCGCGCTTGGGCAGGGTGCCGAACTGGGTGCCCCAGCCGATTTGCGACCCGACATAGACGTCAGCCGCGGTGAAGCCGTCGCCGGCAATATAGGGATGCGCCGACACCGCCCTTTCGAGCGTATCGACCGTAAGATCATAATTGCCATAGCCAGCCATGCGCTGCTGCTGTTCGGTTGGCGCGACACCCATCGATTTGTTGGTCACTGCCTGCTCGACCGGGCCCGCTGCAAAGAAGAGCCAGCGATAATAATCGGCGCGCTCCGTGGTCGGCGGTGCAAGCCCGGCCTCGGGAAACGCATCCGCCAGATAGGCGCAGATCGCCGCGCACTCGGTGACGACATGGCCGTTGTGGACGATCGCGGGCACCTTTCCCATCGGGTTGATCGAGAGGTACGGCTCCTGTTTCATGGTCGACGCGTAATCCAGCACGACCGTTTCATAGTCCGCACCGGTTTCCTCGAGCATCCAGCGGATGATTCGGCCGCGCGACATCGGGTTGGTATAGAAGACAAGGTTCGACGCCATCATGCTCTCTCCCGACTCGGGCGCTCAAGAACATAAATGGAACACGACACAGCAACGGCGTCAAGATCCCCCTGACGCCGTGCTTGAATCCTGATGTCGGGAAGCGCGCGCTCAGGCGGCGCTGACGACCCGGACATTGCCGTTGCTGTGTGGCAGGCGCTTCAGCTTCGGCGCGACCTTGACCATTTCGGCAACCTGGCTCTCATGATCGAGGCCGGCGAAATTCTTGCCGAGATCGGGCGCGACGGCAAAATAGCCGGCCTGCGCGTAGCGGCGCGCGGTTTCCTCGGCAGCGGCATCGAGCCCGTTCTTGCCGTGCAGCACGACAACGACATCGAGGTTGGTCTTGCCGCGCGGCGTGGCGAAATAGCCGTCAAGGATGCGACCGCCGCTGATCGCGAAGCGCAGATTCTGCGCATTGAGCCTCGGATCGATACCCGCCGCGGCGGCTGGCGTGGCGAAGCCGACCATCCCCGAACCGGCGACGACTGACGCGACCGGCAGGGCGGCCATGCGACTCATTACCGTGCGGCGACCGAGCGGCGCCCGGGCGAGGCTGGCGATGCCCGTCGCGACGGGCTGATCTGTTACATCTGTCATGATTGCCTCCCTTGCACCGCCCCCTGCGGTCGGGCGAAACCTAACCTGTCGCTTTGCGGGATACAACCAGAACGGCGCAGACCTTTTTGGCAATTATGTATCGAGATGGGCGTGGAAGAAAGCGATGGTGCGCTGCCAGGCGAGCGTCGCCGCCGGCGCGTTATAGCGTTCCACCGAAGTGTCGTTGTTGAAGGCATGATCGACGCCTTCATAGGTGTAGGCCTGGACGTCCTTTCCGGCCGCCTCGAGCGCCGCGGCCCAGGGCGCGCCGGTGCTGTTCACGCGCGTGTCCTTGCCGGCATAATGCAGCAGCATCGCTGCCTTGACCTTGACCGCCTCAGCCGGCTCGGGCGCCGGGCCATAATAGGGTACCGCGGCGGCAAGCGCGCCGCCGGCCGCCACCGCGACCCGGTCGACCAGCCCGCCGCCCCAGCAGAACCCGACCGTACCGACCTTGCCATTGGCGCCGCCGATTCGCTTGAGCATGCCGATGACGCCAAGCGCCTCGGCGACGATCGAATCGTAATCGACCTTGGCGATGAGATCGCGCGCTGCATTCTCGTCGGCGGGGGTACCGCCCTGATCGGACAGGAAATCGGGCGCGAAGGCGAGGAATCCCTCAAGCGCGATCCGGCGGGTGATATCCTCGATATGGGCATTGAGGCCGCGATTCTCGTGAATGACCATGACCGCGCCGGCCTTGTGGGCGAGATCGGCACGGACGGCGAAATAGCCATTTATATTCTTGCCGTCGGGAAGGATGTGGGCACCCTTTCGTGTCTTCAGACGCTTGTCGTCGGGCTGGGTGATCGCAGCGGCCGCGGGCGAGGCGGCAATGCCGGCGATCAGCGTTTCAGCGGCAGCGACCGAGCCGGCCAGCACCGCCATCTGGCGAAGCAGGGTGCGGCGATCGCGGTGCTCATGCGTGAAAGCGTCGTAGATCTGGATGGCGCGGTCGCGGAGATCGGACATGGCTTGCTCTTTCGACTCGCCGCCTCGCGCGGCGTTGCAACCAGGAGGCTAACCGCTCGCTGCCGCTCCGTCACCCCGGCGCGCAGCGCCGCAAGCGTTGCGTGCGCAGCACGATGGGCCCGGAACAAGTCAGGCCATATTCGGTCGATCGAGCGGATTACGGATCAGATCGCGCGGTACCACCATACGCCGTCCCGCACTTCCTTCATCACCCTACCCTCGACTTCGAGCCGACGCAGATGGGCGAGCGCCTCGCCGGTCGCCATGCCGAGTATGTCGGGGCCAATAGCGCGGCGGAACAGGCGACCGAAGCAATCAACCGCGCGGCGCGGCTCGGCGAGGAAGATTTCGAGCTCATCGAGCCGCTCGCGATGTTCACGGTCCATCGCGTCGAGACGATTGTGCAGCCCGGTGAAAGGGTCGCCATGGCCCGGCAGGACGAGCAGGCCGTGCGGCAATTGCCTGAGCTTCGCGATCGAGGCGAACCATTCGCCGAGCGGATCAGCCTCGGGCTCGGTGACGCCGAGCGATACGTTGGGGCTGATCCGGGGAAGCACCTGATCGCCCGCGATGAGGATACCCGCAGCCTCGTCGAGCAGGCAGGCATGTTCGGGGCTGTGGCCCGAGCCGACCACGACCCGCCACGGATTGCCGCCGAGCACCAGCGTCCCGCCATCGACCAAGCGCCGATAATCGAGCGGCAGCGGCGTGACGATCCGCCGGAATCCCGACCAGCCGCGTTCGGCGGCGTGGCCAATCTGCTCGTCGGTCCAACCGGCGGCGCGCCAGAATGCGGCCATCTCATCGGGAAGAGCATCACGCGCATCGAGCAACACCGAACGCAAGGTGAGCCATTCGCCACGCGTCATGAACAGCGAGGCGCCGTGATGGGTGCACATCCAGCCTGCCAGGCCGACATGATCGGGGTGGAAATGGGTGCCGATCACCCGAGTTACCCGCGTGTCCATGAGCGGGCCGCGGAAGACAGCTTTCCATCCGGCCCGTGCGTCGGGGAGGTTCATGCCGGTATCGACCAGCGCGACCCCGTCCCCATCGTCGATCAGCCAGCAATTCACGTGCTTGAGCGCGCCCGGCACGACAAGGCGAACCCAGCGAATACCGGGAGCGATCGTCATCACGTCGCCAGGGCCTGGTTCGGCGCCGCCGAACGGATAGATCATGCCTTTATGGCTGGTCGGGACGAAGCTTTCGTCAGCGACGAACGCGGCATCGGAGCGGGAAGCAGTGGCCATCAGTTGCGGGTAGCAACGGATCGCCGGGCAAGTCACGCGGCAAATGTCCGGGGCTGTGCACGGATCGCCGGCGCGGCAGGCTGCTTACAGGATTCGTCATGCCGGAACACGTCCGGCATGACGTTTAACGCATCAACGCTTGAACAAATTCTCGGCGGTCGGCTCTGCGGAGACGGGGCTTTCACCAGCTTCAGCTGCTTCGGCGTCACGGGCAAGCTGGTCGCGCTGGGCGCGGAGTTCAACGATCAGTGCCTCGCGATCACCCTCGAGACGGGTGTCGACCGGCGCCTCGATACCCGCCGCCTTGGCCGCCTTGGCCACGGCAGCATCGAGCTCGCGCTGGGTGGTCAGGCCCAAGGTCACCGGGTCCTTTGGCGTGATGTTGGCGATGTTCCAGTGGCTGCGATCGCGGATCGCCGCGATCGTGGTGCGGGTGGTGCCGATCAGATTGCCGATCGCGCCGTCGCTGATCTCGGGATGGTTGCGGATGATCCACGCAATGCCGTCCGGCTTGTCCGACCGCTTCGACACCGGGGTGTAGCGCGGCCCCTTGGTGCGGCGAACCTGCTCCGGGCCCTTCAGCATCACCAGGCGATAATCGGGATCGGCCTGGCCCTTGTCGATCTCTTCCTGCGTCAGCTCATGGGCACGGACCGGATCGCGGCCGGTCAGCTTGGTTGCCGCGGTATCGTCTGCGATCGCCTGGATTTCGAGGATATGCAGGCCGCAGAATTCAGCGATCTGCTCGAAGCTGAGCGAGGTGTTATCGACCAGCCAGGACGCGGTCGCATGGGGCATGAGCGGCTGAGCCACTGGAAAACTCCTCTAAAACGTAAAAGGGCCGCCCCTTTGGGAGCGGCCGTGACATGGAACCGACTTAGTCTTCCTTGCCCGGCGAGGCAAGCGGGGCCGTTTTCTTTCGGCTATGCCGCAATCGCCTTGTCCTGATCGAGCGGCACGAGCGCACTGAGGAACTGACGGGCACTGGCCTCCCAGGTGAACGTCTCGCCATAAGCGGCGCAGATTTGGCGATCCCTGGTGAGGGCGGTGGCGATCGCCACGTCCAGATCAGCATGCATCGCACCAACCTGATCGGTCAGCACGTCGATCGGGCCGGTGACGGGATAGGCGGCGACCGGAACACCGCAGGCGAGCGCTTCGATCATGACCAGGCCGAACGTATCGGTACGGCTGGGGAAAACGAAGACGTCGGCAGCGGCATAGGCGGCGGCGAGCTGATCGCCGAACAACGGACCGAGAAATTTCGCCTCAGGGAAGCGCGCTTCGAGCGACGCCCTGGCCGGCCCGTCGCCGACGATCACCTTCGTGCCCGGATGGGTCGAGGCAAGGAACGCCTCGATATTCTTCTCGACCGCGACGCGGCCGACATAGAGCTGGATTGGCCCGGGCAGCCGGGCGAGCGCCGGGTCCGCGACCGTGCAATCGGAGAAGGTCGCAAGATCGACCCCCCTGCCCCAGTGGCGGACGCCGGCGAGGCCATGCTTCTCGAGCGTGGCGGCGACCGAGGGCGTCGAGGCGAGGATCGCTTCCGCCGGGGCATGGAACCAGCGGATATAGCGCCATATCCATTCCGGATTCACGCCGGTCCGCGCCGATACATAATCGGGAAATTGCGTGTGATAGGCGGTGGTGAAGGGAAAGTGACGCGTCAGGCACCAGCGCCGCGCGGCCAGGCAGACCGGGCCTTCAGTGGCGAGATGGATGGCGTGCGGATTGAAATCGGCGAGCCGCTTGCCGACATCGGCGACCGTCGCGAAGGCGAGGCGGATCTCGGGATAGGTCGGGCAGGGCAGCGAATAGAAAAGGTCGGGCGAGACAATCAGTATCTCGTGCCCCTGCCGCTCGAGTTCAGTGCGTACTGCCTGCAACGTCCGCACCACGCCGTTCACCTGAGGCGACCATGCATCGGTGGCGATCGCGATCCGCATGCCGCTCAGGCCGCCAGCATCTCGATATCCGCCTCGTCCGGCTCAGTGGCGCTTGCCTCGGACAGATCGCGCGCTGCGATCTCGTCGGCCCAGTGGAGCAACTCCATCCGGCCGTCGAAATGCTCGACCAGCGCGGTGCATCCCTCCACCCAGTCGCCGTCATTATAATATTCGACGCCGTCGATGACCCGGAACTCGGCGGTGTGGATATGGCCGCAGACAACGCCGTCGACGCCCCGGGCGCCGGCCGCCTCGGCGATCACTTCCTCATAGTTGGAGATGAACTCGACTGCGTTCTTCACCTTGGCCTTGGCATGCTTCGACAAGGACCAATAGGGCAGGTTGAAGAAGCGGCGATAGGCGTTCACCCAGCGATTCAGCGCCATCATGAATTCGTAGGCGGCATCGCCGACATGGGCCAGCCAGCGATGGGTGAGCGTGATGATATCGAACTCGTCGCCATGCAGGATGAGCAGGCGGCGGCCATCGACAGTCTCGTGGATCGCCTTGCGGCGGATCGCGACGCCGCCGAAATCGAGACCGGTGAACTGGCGCATCATCTCGTCATGATTGCCCGGAATATAGATTACATCAGTGCCGCGCTTGGCGCGCTTCAACAGGCGCCAGACTACGTCATTGTGCGAGGCGGGCCAGTAAAATTTCTTCTTCAGCCGCCAGCCATCGATGATGTCGCCGACCAGATACAGGCGCTCGCTGTCGACATGATCGAGAAAGTCGATGAGCATATCGGCATTGCAGCCGCGGGTGCCGAGATGGATGTCGGAAATCCAGATCGTGCGGTACTGGCGCCGCTCGGCAAGCCGGCGTTCCGGCCTGACAGGTTTCGAATTCGCGAAATCGGCGATGTTGTCCATCGCGATCCTGGTGACAGCGTCCATATGCCGTGATCCCGCAAGCCCCGTGTTGAGACGGCGCTATGCCCGATCATTATGACAGTTTGATTCCGATCGCGTGGCGGGGGGGTTACAGCGTCAGCCGGACAATTGCCTGCCCGGTCAGCCGCATCGCGCATTCACGGCGGCTGCGATCCCGGCCGCGTCCGCCTTGGGATCGAGATACCGGCTCCATCCAAGCTCGAATCTTTTGCCGCCGGGGCCGCCGGTGATGTAGCGCCACCGGACGGTGCCGTCGGGCGCCATGCGGAGCAACCGACCGTAATTGGTCTCCTCAACGAACAGATCGCCATTGCCCATCATCGTGGCGAGGCCCTGGGTAACGGTGCGGATATCCTGCGCGGCAAAAGCGGCCTCGTACGGCGACTCGGCCTTTCCGGTCGCGAAATCGTACACATAGAGGCGATTGTGGTTCACCACATGGTCACCGTTCGTCGCCCGCGGGTTCGGGCCATCGGGCCCGGATTGGACGCCATTGTCGAACACCGAGATGCGATGATCGTCGAGGATGTCGACATCATGCTGCATGCTCCAGGGGCCCTGCTGCCACCACAGGATCCGGCCCGTCGATGGGCGATAGAGCATGAGCAACGACAAATGGCGAAGGCTGATGAACAGATCGCCCTTCTGCCAATAAGGGCCCGACTGCAGGACCGGCTGGATATCGTTCAGATGAGTCGGGTCATTCGTATAGGGGATCGATCGCCACAGGCGGGCCAGGTGATTTCGCTCGAGGATCGCCGCGATCGATTCAGCCTTGAGGAGACGCCCGTCGGGCGAAAATTTGGTGATCAGATCTTCCCTGAACGCGGGACCGACATGGGCAAGCCGCGACGTCAAGGGCTGGTCGGGAGTCCAGATATTGCCGTCAGCATCGAGCTCATTGGAGTGATCGAAGATTCCATCGTACGTCCACAGCACGCGCCCGCAGGCATCGATGCGCACCTGCGGCGTACTGTTGTGAAAGACGATCCCGCCATCCGGCATCAGCAGCGGATGCGTTATCCGGTAGCGCGCGGGCGGATGATTGGCGTCCAGATTGATCGACGGGCCGATATGCGAGCGGCGGTTGATCGCGGCAATATCCGGCGCATATTCGTGCATGACCTTGCCGTCGCTCAGCCGGGTGAGGTCGACGAGATAGCGCTTCCGTTTCGCATCATAGCCCGAGATCAGCGCATAGCCGTCGTCCACGAGGGTGGATTGAGGATTGCGCCAGAAACCCGCCGGCAGATCCTCCCGATTTTCATGGGTGATCGGCTCGGTGGGCGCCGTCACCGCCCGTGCCGCGTTGAGCGGGATATTGGCGATCGCGAGCGCGGGCGAGGTCAGGGCCGAAAGCCGGTTTCCCCCGCTCGACGCATAGGCGACCAGCGCGCCGAAGGCCATCAGGACGAGCAGCCCGCTCAGGACGAGGAACAGCAGAAACCACAAGGGAACGCTGCGGTGCATCAACTTCTCTACATTCAACGCGCGCACTTCCCCATCAACGAGACGACATATCAGCCAGCATATCGGTCAGCGCAACGCGAGCCGTTGCGCCGGTCGCCTGTTCACTCTTCTCCCGCGATGGACAGCCGATTTTGATCGGTCAGGCAGACGCGTCTATCGTGCTGTGCGCGTCTGGCAACTCGAAAAGACTCCGAAATCGATTGACGAAGGCAGCATCCGGCCCGTGGCGCTCGACGCCGCAGCGGGCTAGGCGTCGATCGCTTTATAGCCGGGCAACGCGCTAATCCGATCGAGCCAGGCGCCAAGCCGGGGGTAGGCACCCAGGTCGAAACCGCCGCCTTCGGCGACATGGGTATAGGCGTAGAGCGCGATATCGGCGAGCGTCGGCCGGGAGCCGATGAAGAAGGGTGTGCGGCCGAGATGGGTGTCCATCAGGGCGAGCGCCGCGTTGCCGGCTGCCTCTTTCGCCGGGATCTGGCTGCGCTGGGCCTCGCTGAGCGCACTCTCCCCGATGAAGTGACGCCAGAAGCGGAGAGTCGCGACATTGGGCTCGTGATTATATTGCTCCCAGAACATCCAGCGGAGCATGTCGGCCCGGTCGAAGCGATCGGCGGGGATCAGGGCCGAGCCGTCAGCGAGATAGAAGCAGGCGGCATTGCTCTCGGGCAGATAATCGTCGCCGATCTGGAGCACCGGGATGCGGCCGTTCGCGTTGACGCCGTCCAGAAACGCTGCAGAGCGGGTCTCGCCCTTCATGATATCATATTCGCGGCGTTCGATCGGGATACCGAGAAGCGCCGCGGTCAGGCGGATCTTGTAGCAATTTCCCGAGGCGGCATATTCGTGAAGGATCAGATCTGACATGGCGGCTCCCCTGCTCATCCGAGCCTCATGGCCACGCGGCACGCCAGGTCAAATCGAATGTGCGGGGCGATCGATAAGCCTGGCTTTTCGATCAGATGATGCCGAGCGCTTCCCGCCGGCGGCGCAGTGCGCCGAGCTCGAAAAAGCCGATGCCGAGCAGGGCGATGAGGAAAAGCCAGCCCCAGATATAACGCCAGAGAGGAAAATCCCAGGCGCCGAGCGGCGCGGCGACCGGGATGCCGGCCATCCGCAGATTATAATCGACGGCGGGAACGCCGACGAACTCACCCGGCGTTTCATAATAGAGCAGCACGCCATATTGCCGGCGGGGAATGAAGGGCATGCCGAGGATATCGAGCTCGTTGATCGAATAGCCGTAGCGGAGAGTCCTGACCTCGTCGGGCGTCGCCGGCAGGTCGCGTGGAGGGCCTCCAAAGGCACTTGGGGTGACGAGCGGAACATGGCGGACCTTGGGGATGTGCACGCCATATTCGTCGACGGCATGAACGAAACCCGTTGACGCAGCGCTCGCCGTAACCGCCGGCCCGCGCACCACAGCCGAGCGGTCGCCGATGATGAGGGGCCGGTCCGATAGCAGGAAAATGGTTCCGAAGGTCAATCCGATCACGATCAGGAGCACTGCCCTGATCGCCTCGTCGCGCCTGATCGTCGGATGTTTACCGGCGAGAAAAGGGTTCTGACCTGCCATGCGCTCGCCCCCCGGCTATTCCATCACCAGCACGATCTTTCCGACATGATCGCCGGCTTCCATCCGTTCATGGGCGGCCGGCGCCTCGGCAAGCGGATAGGTCCGGTCGATCACCGGCTTCAGCCGGCCCGCCTCGACATGCGGCCAGACGGTGCGCGTGAGCTCATCGGCGACGAGGCTCTTGAAGGCTGAGTCGCGCGGACGGAGGGTTGAGCCGGTCAGCGTCAGGCGGCGGCGCATGATCTCGAAGATCGGGATCGTCGCGGTCAACCCGCCCTGCACCGCGATCGAGACATGGCGGCCGTCATCGGCGAGGCATTGCATGTTGCGGGGCAGATAGTCGCCGCCGACCATGTCGAGCACCACCGCAACACCCTTGCCGGCGGTGATCGTCTTCACCTCGGCGACGAAATCTTGAGTCTTGTAGTTGATCGCATGATCGGCGCCCAGCGCCCTGGCGGCGGCGCATTTCTCGTCGGAGCCGGCAGTGACGATGATCGTCAGGCCGAACAGATTGGCAAGGCCGATCGCCATCGTGCCGATGCCGCTGGTGCCGCCATGGACCAGCACCACATCGCCCTCGGCCGCGTAGCCGCGTTCGAACAAATTGGTCCAGACGGTGAAGAGAGTCTCGGGCATCGCCGCTGCCTCGACCATCGTCAGCGCCCCCGGAACATGCAGGCACTGGCCGTACGGCGCGACCGCGAAATCGGCATAGGCGCCGCCCGAGATGAGCGCGCAGACCGGCTGGCCGATCACCTCGCGATGTTCCCCTTCGCCGACCGCGACGATCGTTCCGGAGACTTCCATGCCGAGGATCGACGGGGCGCCGGGCGGCGGCGGATACTGGCCCTTGCGCTGCATTACCTCAGGCCGGTTGACGCCGGCGGCGGCGACGCGGATCAGCACCTCGCCCGGGCCAGGCCTCGGCACCGGCCGCTCGACGATGCGCAGCACCTCGGGCCCACCCGGAGCCTCGGGGTCGATCGCCCGCATCATATCCGGAATTTCGTACATTGGTCGGCAGCCCCCTGATAGCGCGCCTTATTGACATCGCTTGCCGACCGGTCAACGTTCGCTCTCATGGATCTGGACGAGATTCTCCCGAAAAGAGCGGGCGATCCGCTCGCTGAACTGGCGCGCCAGGATCTCGATCCGTTGTCGGTGGCGGAGCTGGGGGCGCGCATCGCTGCGCTCGAGGCGGAAATGGTCCGCACGCGTGGGAAAATGGAGCGCGCCGTTAATCACCGCGCAAGCGCAGACGAACTATTCAAGCGATGAGCATATTTGCTCCGGCATGCCGATCGGGCCGGGGTTTCTGTCAAGTGCTTGATGCGGGCGACCTGCCTTCCAACATAGCAGGAAAGGGCCGCCCGTTATGTCGCGGCCCGCATGGAGTAACCTAATGCCTTCTTTCGCATCAGCGCTGGAAACCACCCTCCACAAGGCGCTCGAAGCCGCGTCCTCGCGACGCCACGAATATGCGACTCTCGAGCATCTGCTGCTGGCGCTGGTCGATGACGAACATGCCTCAAAGGTGATGACCTCGTGCGGGGTCGATCTCGGCGAACTCAAGGCCACCGTCGCGCATTATCTCGATACCGAACTCGAGGCGCTGAAGGTCGACGCAGCGACCGACCCCTCGCCCACCTCGGGCTTCCAGCGCGTGGTCCAGCGCGCGATCCTCCACGTCCAGTCTTCGGGCCGCGACGAAGTGACCGGCGCGAACGTGCTGGTCGCCCTGTTCAGCGAGCGCGAGAGCTATGCCGTCTATTTCCTCCAGCAGCAGGACATGAGCCGTCTCGATGCCGTCAGCTTCATCTCGCATGGCGTCGGCAAGGGCGGCGCCGCCCCGGAACCCCGCGAAGTGAAGGGCGCCGAGGAGGAGAAATCGCCGAAGAACGACGGCAAGGGCAAGAGCGAGAGCGCGCTCAAGCAATTCTGCGTCGATCTCAACGAGAAGGCCAGGAACGGCAAGGTCGATCCGCTGATCGGCCGCGGCCCCGAGGTCGATCGCACGGTGCAGATCCTGTGCCGGCGCTCGAAGAACAACCCGCTCTATGTCGGCGATCCGGGCGTCGGCAAGACGGCGATCGCCGAGGGTCTGGCGCGCAAGATCGTCGAGGGCGACGTGCCCGAGGTGCTGCTGCCCGCCGTCATCTATTCGCTCGACATGGGCGCCCTGCTCGCCGGCACGCGGTATCGCGGCGATTTCGAGGAGCGGCTCAAGGCGGTCGTCAACGAGCTCGAAAAGCTGCCCGACGCGATCCTGTTCATCGACGAGATCCACACGGTGATCGGCGCCGGCGCGACCAGCGGCGGGGCGATGGACGCCTCCAACCTGCTCAAGCCGGCCTTGTCGGGCGGCACGATCCGCTGCATCGGCTCGACCACCTACAAGGAATTCCGCAATCACTTCGAGAAGGACCGCGCGCTGCTGCGGCGCTTCCAGAAGATCGACGTCAACGAGCCGACGATCGAGGACACCATCAAGATCCTGACCGGGCTGCGCACTGCCTTCGAGGCGCACCACTCAGTCAAGTACACGCCCGATGCGATCAAGTCGGCGGTCGAGCTGTCGGCGCGCTACATCAACGATCGCAAGCTGCCGGACAAGGCGATCGACGTGATCGACGAAGTCGGTGCGATGCAGATGCTGGTGCCGATCAACAAGCGCAAGAAGACGATCACCACCCGCGAGATCGAGGCAGTGATCGCGACGATGGCGCGCATCCCGCCGAAATCGGTCTCGGCCGACGACACCAAGGCGCTTGAGAGCCTTGATACCGATCTCAAGCGGGTGGTGTTCGGGCAGAATGCCGCGATCGAGAAGCTCAGCTCGGCGATCAAGCTCAGCCGCGCGGGCCTGCGTGATCCCGACAAGCCGATCGGCAATTACCTGTTCACCGGCCCGACCGGCGTGGGCAAGACCGAGGTCGCGCGCCAGCTGGCGTCGATCATGGGCATCCCCCTCCAGCGGTTCGACATGTCGGAATATATGGAACGCCACTCGGTCTCGCGGCTGATCGGCGCCCCTCCCGGCTATGTCGGCTATGATCAGGGTGGTTTGCTGACCGACGCAGTCGACCAGCAGCCGCATTCAGTGCTGCTGCTCGACGAGATCGAGAAGGCGCATCCGGACCTGTTCAACATCCTGTTGCAGGTGATGGACAACGGCAAGCTGACCGACCACCACGGCAAGACCGTCGATTTCAGGAACGTCATCCTGATCATGACGACCAATGCCGGCGCGTCGGACATGGCGCGCGAGACTCTGGGCTTCGGCAACCTCACCCGCGAGGGCGAGGACGAGCAGGCGGTCCAGAAGATGTTCACGCCCGAGTTCCGCAACCGGCTGGATGCGATCGTGCCCTTCTCGTACCTGCCGACCGAGGTGGTCGCGCGCGTCGTGGAGAAGTTCATCCTCCAGCTCGAGCTGCAGCTGGCCGACCGCAACGTCCATATCAGCCTCGACGACGAGGCGAAGGCGTGGCTGACCACCAAGGGCTATGACAAGCTGTATGGCGCGCGGCCGATGGGGCGGCTGATCCAGGAGAAGATCAAGCAGCCGCTTGCCGAGGAATTGCTGTTCGGCAAGCTCGTCCATGGCGGCGAGGTGAGCGTCAAGCTCAAGGATGGAGCACTCGCCTTCGAGATCGTCTCGGCGCCACCCAAAAAGCCGAGGAAGAAGGGCAAGGGCGGCGAGCCGGCACCGACCCGTACCGACCCGGACAAGACGGCGGCAAAATGATCGATCGGGCCGGGACGGACTCAACCGCCCCGGCCCGTTTCGCATCGCGACTCCTCCGGGCGGATAATTTCACCGGAGGGAGCGACTTTTACCTTCTGTTTGGCATCTGCGGCCTACATCCGCAGCCATGCCAAGAGCGGGGGCACCCATATTATTCGCGCTGATCGGCGCGCTGATCGCCTTTGCGGGTATCGGCGCGGCGCCAGCGGCGGCGCAAGTCGGCGTCGTCGGGCGCGCGGTCGCCGTATGCGTCACACCCGCGGCGCCCGACATGAAGCCTGGGACGTTGTTCGGCCAGGCCGACCGCTTCGATTGCAAGACGCGGCAAACCACAATGGGTTCCGGCGATTATTGGGTGCTCTCGGAGCCTGTCAGCGTCACCGGCCCAGCCGATATCCGCATCGGCAGCCTGTGGCAGGAGCGCGTGACTCTCTATGCCCGCTACGCCGATGGCGCGATCGTCTCCGCGGTAACGGACGGGAAGGCGGCGACCCGCCATCTGCAGCTCGGCGCAATCATCGAGCGCGGCCTGCCCGCACGATCGTCACCGCTCGTCCGGCTGCTCTGGCACGTCGAGGGGGCGGCGAATCTGCGCGGTATCCTGAACGGGGCGAGAATCGCCACGCCGGCCGAAAGTGCCGATGCGAACCTCTTGATGGGCGTGATCTATGCCGGCTTCGTCGGACTATGCATCGCCCTGCTGACATATAACCTCGCGCTCTGGGGGGCGCTCCGATACCGATTTCAGCTCGCTTATTGTGCCATGCTCCTGAGCTTGCTGATCTACGCCATCTCGTCTTCGGGGGCGCTGGCCTGGGCCTGGCCCGACATCGTCAACAATGACCGGTTGCGGATCAACTATGCGATGCTGGGGCTGTCGGCGACGGCGGCGATGTTGTTCGCGCGCAGCTTCTTCGAGCCACGCGTCTTTGCGGGATGGCTCACCCACGCCAGCAATATGGTTTGCGGCGCGATGCTCGTCACGGTCCTGATGCTGGTGACGCTGGCGCCGTGGCAGATCACGCTGCTCGACAAGGTCTTCTCCGTCGCCTTCATCACCCAGCTCGCGATTGTCGTACCGATCCTTTGGCGCGGCTGGCAGACCCGGAGCAATTATCTGTGGATGTTCGCGATCGCGTGGGCGGCCCCGATCATCCTCGCCTGCTTCCGGGTGGCGAACGCACTGCACGCAATCCCCTGGAGCTTCTGGCTCGACAATTCGACGATCGTGACCATGACGGTCGAGGCATTGTTTTCGAGCCTGGCGATTGCCTACCGGATCCGCTTGCTGAGCCGCGAGCGCGACGAAGCGCGCGCGCAGGAGATTGCAGCGCGATTGCTCGCCGATACTGATCCGCTGACCGGGCTGCTCAACCGCCGCGCCTTCCTGCGCAGCGCGATCGGGCGCGAGGGAGAGCAGACTCTCCTCCTCGCCGATATCGACCATTTCAAGCGCGTCAACGATACGATCGGCCATGACGGTGGCGACGAAGTGCTGCGTGTGTTCGCGCGGACGCTGCGCAACTCGGTTCCGCCGGAAGCACTGGTCGCCCGCATCGGCGGCGAGGAATTCGCGATCGTGACCGCCGCGGCCCTTGCAGTCGAGCCCGAGGATATCCTGGCGCGGCTTCGCGCCGGGCGGATGCCGTTCGATATTTCGGTAACCGCGAGCATCGGCGCTTCCACCGGACCGCTGGCGAGGGAGGCCGACTGGAAAACGCTCTACCGCTGCGCTGATCTGGCCCTGTTCGAGGCCAAGGCGGCGGGACGCGATCGGGTGCGCGGCACGGTGACGACGGGCCAGATCGCGGCCTGACCTTCGCTTGCCGCGGCCCCGGTCGGCGCTTATGGTGAACGGGCGGAAGGAACGCCCATGCGTGATCGTCGATTTGGCCTGATTCTGGCGGCAGCGGCGCTGCTGATCGTCGCTGCACGTCATCCTTCTGCCGACATCCGTATCCTGACGCATGATCAGGCCGATCGCGCGCCGCATCGCCTCCAGGCGGCGTTCGACCTGGGGCTGGTCGCGATCACGGTGCTGGTCACCTGGACGACGAAGCGCCTGGCCTGACGCTCGCGCCGGCTCGCTGAGTTCGGCTTGCGCCCGGGGAAGGCCCTGCTTACATCGCTGTCAATGATCGACCCCGAAAGCGCCTGGCACGATTCCTATCGCCACCCCACGCGCTGGGACAGCGCGTTCCCGCCCCTTTCGATGACCGACCTTTTCGACGGTGCGACGTCGAGGGGCGGCGATGCGCCGCTGATCGACTTTCTCGGCCGCCATTACAGCTATGCCGAGACGCGCGACGGCGCCAACCGGGTCGCGGCGGGACTGAAGGCTCTGGGCTACGGGCCGGGTGACCGGATCGGCCTGTTTCTGCCCAATGTCCCTCACTATGCTGCGGCCTATTACGGCATTCTCAAGCTTGGCGCGACGGTGGTGAATTTCTCGCCGCTCTATACCGCGGCCGAGCTCGAGCATCAGGTCGCCGATTCGGACACGAAGCTGCTCTTTACCCTTTCGGCAAGCGCGCTGCTGCCGACTGCGCTCAAGGTGCTCAATGAGAGCAGGCTGGAACGGCTGGTGGTCGGATCGGTCGCGGGCGCGCTGCCGACGGCAAAATCGGTTCTGTACCGGCTGTTCAAGCGCAGCGAGGTGACGAAACGGCCGGACGACCCGAGGATCATCGCCTTTTCGCGGCTCATCGCCAATGACGGCGCCTGCCCCAGTCCGACGATCGATCCGATGCAGGACGTTGCGCTGATCCAATATACCGGCGGCACAACGGGTACGCCGAAGGGGGCAATGCTGACTCACCAGAATTTGTCGGCCAATGCCCGCCAGGTCATGGCGCTTGACCCGCATCCGGACATGCACGACCGAATCCTCGGCGTGCTGCCGCTGTTCCATGTTTTCGCCAATACCTGCGTGCTCAACCGAACCGTCCTCAACGGCGGCTGCATCGTGATGCTGCCGCGCTTCGAGGCGGGACAGGTGCTCGCAGCAATCGACCGGACCAAGGCGACAGCCTTGCCCGGCGTGCCGACCATGTACCAGGCGCTGCTCGACCATCCGAAGATCGGCGCGACCGACTTTTCGTCGCTCAGGGTCTGCATCTCCGGCGGGGCACCGCTCCCCGCCGAGCTGAAGGCGAAGTTCGAGGCGGCAACCGGCGCGACCGTGGTCGAAGGCTATGGGCTGTCGGAAAGCTCGGGCGTGATTTCGGCCAATCCGTATGAAGGCGAAGGGAAATCGGGCACGATCGGCCAGCCAATCCCGGGCACGCGGGTGCGGCTGGTCGACAAGGGCGATCCGTCGCAGCCAGCGCCCGAAGGCGAACCCGGCGAAATTCTCGTCTCCGGGCCGCAGGTTATGAAGGGCTATTGGAATCATCCCGAGGCCGACGTCGAGGTGTTCGTCACCGACGCCCAGGGCGGGCGCTGGCTGCGCACCGGCGATGTCGGCACGATCGACAGCGACGGCTTCATCAAGATCGTCGACCGGCTGAAGGACATGATCGCGGTATCCGGCTTCAAGGTATTCCCGAGCCAGGTCGAGGCGGTACTCCATCACCACCCCGCGGTGAAGGAAGCGATGGTGATCGGCCTGCCTGACCCCTATCGCGGCGAACATCCCCGTGCCTATGTGACGCTGAACGATGGCGCCGCCGCAACCGCGGATGAGCTGCGCGACTGGCTCAATCCGCAGCTTGGGCGGCACGAGCGGGTGGATCAGGTCGTGATTCGGCTGACCATGCCGAAAACGATGATCGGCAAGCTGAGCCGCAAGGATCTCGTCGCCGAGGTCATGGCCGAGGCTTCGCACTCCTGACAAGGCGTCGCATCCCGTGCGATGCGGGCGGCCATGCTACCCCTTCTTGACCCCCCTCGCCCGCGTGCCGCATAGCGGGCCGATGGATACTCCCGTTGAAGAGCTGTCTTTCGAGGACGCGCTGAAAGAGCTCGAGGCAATTGTCTCGCGGCTCGAAAGTGGCGATGCGCCGCTCGACCAAGCAATCGGCCTGTACGAGCGCGGCGACAAACTCAGGCGGCGATGCGCCGACCGGCTCGATGCGGCACAGGCGCGAATCGAGGCGATCAGGCTCGACGGCGAGGGCCGGCCGACAGGCACCCAGCCCTTTGCCGCCGGCTGATCCGATGGCGGCTGCATCCCTGTCGCTCCAGGCTGCGCTGAGCCAGGTCGGTGCCGATATCGATCGTCGGCTCGATGTCTTCCTCGCGGTTCCGGACGATCCCCGCGCCGATCTGTATCGGGCGATGCGCCATTCGGCGATCGGCGGCGGCAAGCGGCTGCGTCCGCTGCTGGTTTTCGCAACCGCCCGGTTGTTCGGGGTGGATCGCGACTGCACCGGCCGCGCCGCGGCGGCGATCGAATGCATCCATGTCTATTCGCTGATCCATGACGATCTGCCGGCAATGGATGACGACGATATGCGCCGCGGCAAGCCTACCGCGCACAAGATATTCGGCGAGGCGACCGCGATCCTCGCGGGCGATTCGCTGCATGCGCTAGCCTTCGAGATCCTGGCCGATCCCGCCACGCATCCCGACCCTTTCGTCCGCGCCGAACTGGTGCTCGATCTCGCCCGCGCGGCAGGGCCCTCGGGCATGGCGGGCGGGCAGATGATGGACATCGAGGCGGAAAAAACGAGCTTCGACCTGCCGACCGTCACGCGGCTGCAGGCGATGAAGACCGGCGCGTTGATCGCTTGCTCGGTCGAAGCGGGCGCGATCCTGGGCCGGGTGCCGCCCGAGGGACGAATCCCCTTGCGCGGCTATGCGCGCGACCTGGGCCTCGCCTTCCAGATCGCCGACGATATTCTCGATGTCGAGGGCGACGAAGCGGCGGTGGGCAAGAAGCTGGGCAAGGACGAAGGCGCGGGCAAGGAAACCTTTCTGTCGCTGCTCGGCCTGCCCCGCGCGCGCGAACAGGCGCGGATGCTCGTCGACCAGGCAATCCAGCACCTCCAGAGCTTCGGCCCCGAAGCGGATCTGCTGCGTGACATCGCCCGGTTCACGCTGGAACGCGACCGGTGAGCCTTCGAGATATCGTGCCGAAGGACAAGGGGAAAAGCCCGTCATGACTACCCGCACCGGCGTCTATCCCGGCACCTTCGACCCCGTCACGCTTGGCCATATGGATATCATCCGGCGCGGCGCGAAGCTCGTCGACCGGCTCGTGATCGGCGTGACCACCAACCCGAGCAAATCGCCGATGTTCAACATCGACGAGCGGATGGCGATGGTCCAGCGCGAGGTGGCCGGAATCGGCGGCGAGATCCATGTCGTCAGCTTCGATTCGCTGCTGATGGATTTCGCCGAGCGCGAGGGCGCGAGGGTGATCATCCGCGGCCTGCGCGCAGTCGCCGATTTCGAATATGAATATCAGATGGCGGGGATGAACCAGCAGATCAATCCGCGCGTCGAGACTGTCTTCCTGATGGCCGATGTCTCGCTGCAGCCGATCGCGAGCCGGCTGGTCAAGGAAATCGCCCTTTATGGCGGCCCGATCGACCGTTTCGTGACGCCCGCCGTCGCGGCTGACATGGCGGCGCGGGTCAAAGTGATTGGCCGCAAGGGGAGCTGAAACGCCAATTCGCCGCTTTGCCACACGAGCGCCACTCTTGGGTCGGATGACCGGTTTTCGAGTGGGGACGTTCAGATTGGCGCAAGCGCGGATTTGCTCTAAGCGCCCTTGTATACCCGGGCCCTTGCTGGCCGAACCTGTGGGGACGTGATGCGTTTTATTGCCAGCCTGATCTTGTGTGTATCCGCCCTTCTCGCTGGGCCCGCGTCGGCGCAGATCATGGACGTCCAGATAACGGGGCGCGCGCCCCTGCCATCGCAGACCGACCCCGAGAATCTGCTCTATCTCGATCTTTCCGACGGCGGCCGGGTCACCATCTGGCTGCGGCCCGATGCCGCGCCGCTGATGGTGGAACGGGTGAAGACGCTCACCCGCCAGCATTTCTATGACGGACTCACCTTTCACCGCGTGATCGACGGCTTCATGGCCCAGGGCGGCGACCCCAAGGGCGACGGCACCGGCGGATCGTCCCTCCCCGACATGAAGGCAGAGTTCAACTTCCTGCCGCATGTCCGCGGCGCCGTCTCCTCGGCGCGCGAAGGCGACAAGGAGGACAGCGCGAACAGCCAGTTCTTCATCATGTTCGCGCCGCGCCTCAGTCTCGATCATAAATATACCGTGTTCGGCCGGGTGATCGACGGCATGCAATATGTCGATGCGATCGCCCGCGGCGAGCCGCCGGCGCACCCGACGAAGATTCTCCATGCCTATATCGCGGCCGATCATCCACCGGCCTATACGCCGCCGCCGGTCGAGGTGGCGCCCGTGCCGACGCTTGACCTGACGCTGCCCGGCGCCAAGCCGGCGCCGATGGTGGTGAAGGTGAAGCCGGCGCCGGCGAAACCCGCCAAGGCTGCGCCGAAGAAATAGGCTGCTTCCCTCGCTGGCGAGGGGGCGACGGGCATGAAGGTTGATCTCTTCGATTTCGATCTGCCGGCCGAGCGCATCGCGCTCCGCCCGGCGAGTCCACGCGATTCGGCGCGGATGCTCGTGCTAGACGGCGATGCGACCCGTGATCTGATGGTGGCCGACCTGCCCGGCCAGCTCCGGGCGGGCGACCTGCTTGTGTTCAACGACACGCGCGTCATCCCCGCCCAGCTCGAAGGGACACGCGGGGCCCGTGAGTTTGACGGCGCGCAGAGCGCGCCTTGGGCGCGGATCGGCGCGACTCTCCACAAGCGCGAGGGGCCGCGGCGCTGGCGCGCCTTCATCCGCAACGCACGGCGGCTGCGCGACAGCGACAGCATCGATTTCGGCGCCGGCGTCAGCGCGATCGTCAGCGATCGCGGCGAGGATGGCAGCTTCGCACTAAGCTTCGCCGGCGACGAGCCGGTCGAACTGCTGCTCGAACGCGCCGGCCGGATGCCGCTCCCGCCCTATATCGCCGCGCGCCGCCCAGCCGATGCGCGCGACGCCGAGGATTATCAGACCATGTTCGCCGCCGAGAAGGGCGCGGTCGCCGCCCCCACCGCGGCGCTGCACTTCACGCCCGGCCTGATGGCTGCACTCGACTCGGCCGGAATCGGCCATGCGACGCTGACCCTGCATGTCGGCGCCGGGACCTTCCTGCCGGTCAAGGCCGACGATACCGACAGCCACCGGATGCACGCCGAATGGGGACGGATCGACGCCGCCACCGCCGAGCGGCTCAACGCCGTGCGCGCCGCCGGGAGACGCATCATCGCCGTCGGCACCACCAGCCTCAGGCTGATCGAAAGCGCGGCCGGTGCGGATGGCGTGATCCGGCCGTTCGAAGGGGATACGGCGATCTTCATCACCCCGGGATACCGCTTCCGGGGTGTTGACGGCCTGGTCACCAATTTCCATCTGCCGCGATCGACCCTGTTCATGCTGGTCTCGGCGCTGATGGGACGGGAGCGGATGCAGGCGGCGTACGCCCACGCGATCGAGCATGGCTATCGCTTCTACAGCTATGGGGATGCGTCGCTGCTCCTGCCGCGATAATCTGCTATTTGATGTCGTTCACCCAGACTCCGGCCCAGTCCGCAGCCGGCGGGGTCTCCTGAAAGACGCGGACGCGCTCCTGGAAAAGCTGCGAAGGGACGTCGGCAGGCGCAATCCGCCGGCACTCGGCGAATCGGCCGGCGGCCGTTTTCCAATCACCCGCCCGATAGGCCGCCAGCCCCGCTTCGAACAGGTCGCGCATGTCGAGCAGGCCGGGCGCGACCTCGCCTCTCTCCCCGAGAATCTCGAAGATCCTGACCGACTCGCTCTTGCCGAGAGCAGCCATCATGTCGAGCTCGCGCACTTCGATATGCATGCGGACCCGGTCGACCGTCGCCTCGTCGGCGATGATCGATGTCCCGTAGATCTTGTTCGCCCCTTCGAGGCGCGAGGCGATATTGACCGTGTCGCCCATGATCGTGAAGGATTTGGACCGCGACGAGCCGATGCTGCCGACGACGACATCGCCCGTCGCAAGGCCGATCCGGGCTTTCACTTCGGGAGCGCCGCGCCGCAGGCCGAGCAATTCTGGCAGTTCGACCCGCAGCACCTCCAGTTGCTGCCTTTGGGCGAGCGCGGCGCGGCAGGCGCCCAGCGCAGCGTCGCCCTGGGTGAAGGGTTCACCCCAATAGGCCATCACGGCATCGCCGATATATTTGTCGATCACGCCCTGATGCTCATGGATCGGCTCCGATACGAGCGAGAGATAGCGGTTGATCAGCTTGACCAAAGCGGTCGGCGTCAGGGTTTCCGAGATCGCGCTGAACCCCTGGAGATCGGCGAAGAAGACAGTCATGTTCCGCCGCTCGCCCGCCTCGAGCACTGCGCGATCCTCACCGAGCAACCGGTCGACCACGCGTGGATCAAGGTAATTGCCGAAAGTCTGGCGCATCGTCACCTTGCTGCGCAATTCGTCGACCATCGCCGAAAAGGCATTGGTCAGCTGCTCGATCTCGTCGCCCGCCGTGGCCGGCAGGCTCACATCGAGATTGCCGCGCCGGACTTCATGGGTGCCTCTGATCAGGCGGTGGACACGCCCCACCATGCGACGGGTGAACAGGAGCGACAGCAGGGAGCCGGCGAGGAAGGCGACGATCGCCAGGAGCAGATTTTCCTGTGACGCCAGCTTCGAGCGGGAAATGCTCCTGCCTTCCCCGGCTTCGCTCATCACGGCGAGCTTGCCGGTCTCGGCCGTCAGGCGCTCGACCGCGGCGATCAGCGCGACTTCCTGTTGCTGGGTATGCGCTTCGAGCACGCCGATCTGGTCGCGCCGCATGCCGGACGCCGGACTCAGCAGCGCCTTTACCGACTCCTGGTAGCGCTGATGCTCGCGCTTCACCGCCTGCAGTTCGAGGTCAAGCCGACCAAGCGCCACGGCAATGTCAGTATAGCCTGTCCTGGCCTGATAGGCGTCGATATGGCCGGCCAGCTTGGCGATGGCAGCCCCGACACGCACTGACTGCTCGTCGAACCGGCCTCGCTGTTCCCTAGCGCGCACCGGATCATTGATCTGCGGCCCGCCATAGCGCAGCGCCCGCTCGACCGAGAGCGCCTCGCCCGATGTGTTCCGCGCGAGATCGCTCAGCTCGCGGTCAAGCGGCTCGATCACGTCGTTGCCGAGGTGAGTCTCATCGCTGGCCCGATTGGCCTGGACGAAGGAATAGACAGCGGCCGCCAGCATCAGCAGGAGCAGGGTGACGCTCAAGCCGACATATTTCTGGCCCATCGACAGGCCCCGCCTCGGCGAAAGGGCCTCGTCCGACGCGGTTTTTTCGGCCATCTCTTGTCCCCTCGCCCCGGATACGGGATGCCCATCCCCGAAGCGCGGCGCGGGCATTATCGGCAGAGTGCCGGTACCGCGCAATGACTATGGTACGACAGTTCCTGAAAGGCTTTCCCCGCGATGCGTATGCCGATCCTTGCCGCCATCCTCGTGATTGCCACATCTGCGTCGGCACAGAATACGCGCACGATGCTGCCCGTCTCGCCCGGCGCGCAGGGCAGCCCGCCGGTCGCCAGCGGCTCCACTGGTCAGCCGCCGGCGACGATCGTCGCTGAACCGGTGGCGATGATGATCGCCGCCTGTGACGCGAATGACGACGGCAAGACCACCCGCGACGAGCTCACGGCTTGCGTCACGCGCAGCTTCGAGGCGATCGACACGGCGCATAAGGGATCACTCGGCTATATCGACTACAGCGACTGGGCGCTCAAATGGCTCGGCGACCGGAACGCGCTACCGAGCCCCTTCGTCGTCGATGCCGATAACGACAATCGAATCACCCTCGCCGAGCTCCAGGCGCAGTTCGCCATCCTGTTCGCGCGGTTCGACACCGACAAGGACGGCGCGGCGACGCGCGCCGAGCTGCTCACTATCCGGGCGAGCGCCACCGGCGACCGGCCATCCGGGAAGAAAGGCAGGCACGGTGCCGGCAGCGATCGGCCCTGAGCGCATGCCGGGGAGAGATTCAGGCGATGGCGGTCCACGCTACTCCCTCGTGATCTTCGATTTCGATGGCACGCTCGCCAACAGTGGCGACTGGTTCCTGTCGATCGCCGGCGAGCTCGCCCGCCGTTTTCGCTTTCGCGAACCCGGCGCCGACGCGATCGACATGCTGCGCGGGCTCTCCAGCCGCGAAGTGATCCGGTATCTCGGCATTCCGCGCTGGAAGCTCCCGGCGATCTCTCGCTATGTCCGCACCTTGCTGGCCGAGCAGATCGACCGGATCGCCCTGTTCGAGGGTGTTGAAGCGCTGATCGGAACGCTTGCCGCGAACGGCGTACGGATCGCGATCGTCAGCTCGAACGCTGAAAACAATGTCAGGGCAGTGCTCGGGCCGGCCAATGTGGCCCGGATCGAGACCTTTGCCTGCGGGGCGTCGCTGTTCGGCAAGGCCCGATTGTTCAGGCGGGTGCTCCGTAACGCCGGCCTCGCCTCGCACCAGGTGATCTCGATCGGCGACGAGACGCGCGATATCACCGCTGCCCGCAAGACCGGCATCACCGCCGGCGCGGTGTTCTGGGGCTATGCCAGCCGAGAAGCGCTGATGCGGCTCGAGCCGGATGCTGTATTCGAGGCGCCGGACGATGTGGTGCGGCTGGTGCTGTCGGAAGACGGCGGACGCTGAATGTCGCCCGAGATACTTGACATAGTCAAGTATCGATTGCAGGCTGTGCTGATGGACACGACCCTGCTCTCGCTCCGCGCCTTCAATCGCTTCTACACGCACTTCTCCGGCGCGCTCGATGCGCACTTCCTGGGAAGCGACATGTCGCTCGCCGAGGCGCGGTTGCTGTACGAGATCGCGACCCGCGACCAGCCGGTCGCGGTCGAGCTGCAGGAGGTGCTTGGGCTCGACGCCGGCTATGCCAGCCGGATGCTGCGCAAGTTCGAGGCGCGGGGCTGGATCGAACGCGGCCGCGGCGAGGATGCCCGGCGGCGGCCGATCGCGCTGACCGCGACTGGCCGCGCCGCCTTTGCCGACCTCGATACGCGTCAGCGCGCCGTGCTCGAGACGCGGATCGGGCCGCTCGGCGACAGCGACCGGCGGACGCTGGTCACCGCGCTCGACACCGCGCGGGGGCTGCTCTCGAACGGGGCGAAGGGCGGCTACACAGTCAGGACCTTCACGACCGGCGACATGGGTATGATCACGGCGCGCCAGGCGATCGTCTATCGCGAGAGCAATGACTGGGGCGCGCCGATGGAGGTGTTGCTCGGCGAAGTGACCGCCCGCTTCCTGCGCGACTATCGCGATGGGCGAGACCAGTGCTGGGTGGCGGAGAGCGGCGGCGTGATGGCGGGATCGGTGTTCGTCGTCGATGCCGGCGACGGGGTTGCGCAGCTCAGGCTTCTCTATGTCGAGCCCTGGGCGCGCGGCATGGGGATCGGCGGCGATCTCGTCGCGCGCTGCGTCTCCTTTGCGCGCGAGGCAGGGTACACGACGCTCAGGCTATGGACTCACACCGTGCTCGAAAGCGCGCGGCGCATTTATGCGGGCGCGGGTTTCCGGATTGTGTCGACCGAGGTGCATCATGAATTCGGCCGCCCGGAACAGGGGGAAATCTGGGAACTGGCGCTTAAATAAGCTCTTCCCGGCGGAGGCCGGGTCAGTTTCGGAAGGCTGATTGGTTAGCGTTGAGCCTCTTCACTCCAACCTTTCCAACTGGGCTCCGGTCTGCGCCGGGAAAGGGGAAACAGGTTATCCCAGATGCACCGCCAGCCACACGGTTGGCTCATCCTTCGCGGTATAGGTCACCCAATGCCGCTGTCCGCCGGCGATCATCAGGTGATCGCCGGGCAGCAACGTCGCGGTCGCCGACTCCTCGACCCGAATCCCCGCTTCTCCTTTGAGCAACACGACCCATTCATCCTGCTCCTGGATCATCGGCTCGTCCTCGGGCGTCGCCTGTCCCCGCGAGACGATCCGCTCGATGCGCACGCCCGACTGTTCGAGCAACGTCGTGAAGACCTCCGCCCGACGCGCCGCCGGGAGCTTCGCGAACAGGTTGCTGACAGCGAGTTTCGGCCTGGGCTTTGCTTTCGGCTTGGGTTGACGCTTTGGCTTCGGAACGGCGAGCCGCTTTGGCTCGGGTTCCGGCTCGGGCTCGGGCTCGGGCTCGGGCTCGGCAGGCGTCGCCTTCTTTCGCGCCTTGACCATGCCCGCCGAGCTCTTCCAGGTCGAACGCGCCGCATCGCGGAGCCACGCCTCGATTTCGTCCCCGGTCGCCTCCAGCCCCTTCTCGCCGATCCCCAGCACCGCTTTGCCGCCTGCATCCTCGAGACCATAAAGCCCGAAATCGCCGCCGGCCTTGCGCCGCCGTGACTTGCGGAGCTTCAGTCCCCGGTGCAGCGCCAGGGCGCGCAGCTTTTCGTCCCGTTCATCCGCCATCACCCGCCAACGCATAGGGCGCGCGAGCGATGCGTGTCGACAGCTGCCACGCCGCGACGCTAGGAGACCGGCCATGGCTCCCCGCTTCGACTTCACCATCTCGGCCACTGACGGCAAGGCGCGCACCGGCACCATCGCGATGCGCCGCGGCACGATCCGCACGCCGGCCTTCATGCCGGTCGGCACCGCCGCCACCGTCAAGGCGGTGAAGCCGGCCGATGTACGCGCGAGCGGCGCCGACATCATCCTCGGCAATACCTATCACCTGATGCTGCGGCCCGGCGCCGAACGGGTCGCGCGACTGGGCGGCCTGCACGCCTTCATGGGCTGGGACCGGCCGATCCTGACCGATTCGGGCGGCTATCAGGTGATGAGCCTGTCGGACCTCACCACCCGATCCGAAGACGGGGTGACCTTCAGGAGCCATCTCGACGGATCGCGCCACACCCTCAACCCCGAGCGCTCGATCGAGATCCAGCGGCTGCTCGGCTCGGACATCGTGATGGCGTTCGACGAACTGGTGCCGACCACGTCCACCCCCGAGGTTCAGGCCGCAGCGATGGCGCGCTCGATGCGCTGGGCGAAGCGCAGCCGCGATGCGTTCGATGGCGGCGGCGCGCATGCCGAGGGTGCGGCGATCTTCGGCATCCAGCAGGGGGCGCTCGACCAGACGCTTCGCGGCGACAGCGCAGCGGCGCTGATCGACATCGGCTTCGACGGCTATGCGGTGGGCGGTCTCGCGGTCGGCGAGGGGCAGGCGGCGATGTTCGGCTGCCTCGATTTCGCGCCCGGCCAGCTCCCGGCCGACAAGCCGCGCTATCTGATGGGCGTCGGCAAGCCCGACGATATCGTCGGCGCGGTCGAGCGCGGAATCGACATGTTCGATTGCGTGTTGCCGACGCGCTCGGGCCGCACCGGACAAGCCTTCACCCGAACCGGGCCGATCAACATCCGCAATGCGAAATTCGCCGAGGATAGCGGACCACTTGATCCTGCCTGCCCCTGCCCGGTCTGCGCCGGCTGGAGCCGTGCCTATCTCCACCATCTCGTTCGCGCGGGCGAGATATTGGGGGCGATGCTGATGACCGAGCATAATCTCTATTTTTATCAGCTCTTGATGGCCGATCTTCGCGACGCGATAGCGAATCGCCGGATCACCGCCTTTGCCGACGGGTTCAGGCGAGACTATGGATTGCCCAAGGGAGAGTGATTTGCCGACCGACGACCAGGATGCCGCCAACGAAATCGCCAACGAAATCGTTTCCGAGACGCTTGCCGCCAAGGAACAACGCGCGGCGGCTGCGGCGACTGACGACGCGGCAAGGGCGAAACGCTGGCCGCTCGCAACCCTAGGCCTCGGGATCGGGTCGGCGGCGGTGGTCGCTGCGTTGCTCTACGCGAACCGCTACCGGAAGAAATAGCGGGCCCGGCCGGACCCGAATTCTCAGGCCTGATAGCCTTTCCGTGATTCGTTGAGGCTGGTCGGACCGCGCACATGGCCGGGCTCGGCCGGCAATTCGCGCTTCAACGCCAGTAGCGCCTGGTCGAGCCTGATGCCGACCGTCGAAAGCCCGAGATGATCGGCCGCCGCCAGCGACCGTTCGAGGCTGGCGATCAGATCGAGGATTTCGAGACGGCGTTCCGCGTCTGTCGGTGCCTGCTCCCGCTCCGTTGACAATGGCATATCGTCTCGTCCCATTTCCAGGATCGTCGACACAGAGTGAAGATGGCTGTGCGTCCGGTCAAATGCCCAGACTCGCCTATCCGAGAAAATAATGTCCTTTTTGGTGCAATAATCATATTCCGACGAAATGCCGGCTGCCGCGAATGACGACCCGCGAGAAGCGCTGACTGAGCGCGAAAGGCAGTGCCTTCGCCTGGTGTTCGCGCGCCTCAGGCCGAAGGAAATCGGGCGCGAGCTCGGCATATCGCACCACACCGTCAACGGTCACCTCCAGCAGGCGATGCGGAAGCTGGGCGCGACGAGCAGCCTCGAAGCGGCCCGCCAGCTTCATGCGACCGAGCATCCCGATGCCCCCGAAAGCGTAACCGGTTATCCTTTCGGGGTCGAATTTCCCCACGATCCGAGCAGGTTGGGCACGTCGCAACACGGGGCGAGCAACGTTGAGGGTGGGATCGGGAACCGCGTTCGGGACAGCGCATTTGGCGAGCGATGGGCGGCTTACGCCTTTCCCCTCGCCGGGCGCTTTCCTCCGGTCCGATGGCCCCTCTCCGGCTCGGGGGAGAATCGCAATGACCTGACACCGGCGGAACGCCTTTTCTGGATCGCGACCGGCATGCTCGCCGTTGCGATCATCGCTTTCATGGGAGCGGCTGCGGTCGAGTCGATCCAGCGCACGCTTCAGTCGATCGTCTACCACACCAACTGATCACCTGATCCGGGGTGAATGAAATCAATCGTGGACCGTTGGTTCGCGAGAGGGGGATAGCCATGCTCAACAAACGTCTAGCCGCGGTAAAAGCGGTAAAAGGGGAATTCCTGACAGCCGAGCGGGCCCAGGACGATGCTGCCATCGCCGTTGCTCGCTGCGTCGCCACGATGCTCGAGGTGCGCCGCGCCAGCAATCTGCCGCTCGGCGTCGGCCTCGACGCGATCGCCGCCATGTCGCGGGCAGTCACGCTCTCGATCGAAACGCGCGCCTCGCTCATCAAGGTGCACCCGATGCTCGCAGCACTGCCGGCCGAGTTGGGTGTTTCGGCCTATGGCGACTCCGGGTGTCCGCCGGTCGATGCGCCCTCAGGCGAAGATCGCGCAGCGCTCCGCGTAGTCGCCTGAGACCAGCGGCCAGAGATCGGCCAAGCTTGAGTTGACGAGGAGCGATCGACGTGGCGTCATGTAACCATGCTTCACCTCTTCATCTATTATGGGCTTTTTACCGCCAGTTCTTTCTACGCGCTCGCGCATGGTGGGGCGCCGGAGAGGCTGGTGGCGATCGTGATGATCGTCGGTATCGCGATCACGCCGGTACTGCTAAATCCGGTCGCGACCCGTTTCTACGGGGTCGAAACGCGAGTGTTCGTCCTCGACGTGGCGATCCTGATAGCCTTTACGGGGATTGCGCTCAGTGCGAACCGCTTCTGGCCAATGGGGATCGTCGTCTTTCACGGCATGTCGGTGCTCGGCCATTTGCTCAAGCTCGCCGATCCGCGCCTTATCCGGACCGCCTATCTCGTGATGCTGGCGTTCTGGCTCTACCCGCAATTGTTGCTCCTTGTGCTCGGGACCTGGCGGCACCGGGTTCGACTAAAGGCGACCGGGGTCGATCCATCCTGGCGGACCTCCTCGCACCGGTAGATTCAGACGCGGCGGCGCTGTGGGCCGAGCGGCTGATTACCGAGTTCGGGACGCTTGCAGCAACGCTCTCGGCACCTCGGGACCGGCTGCTTCGCCTGCTCGACGCTTCGGCGGACGCCACCGCCTGTATCGAGAATAACCGGCGCGCGATGCACTTCGCGCTTCGCAACCGGCTTGAGACGGGGCCAGTCATCGCCAGCGACCGGGACCTACACGACTATTTGTGGTTCACCATGGCGCATGAACGAGTCGAGACGGTGCGCTGCCTGTTTCTCGGCGCAGCGGACCGCCTGTTGCGCGACGAGCGACTCTCGACCGGCACCAATGCCGAGGCGCTGATCGCACCGCGCGACATCGTCTACCGGGCGCTCGAACTTCAGGCCACCGGCCTCATCCTGGTTCACAACCATCCGTCGGGCGATCCGACACCGAGTTCTGCGGATATCGCGGCAACCCGGACCCTGGCCCGGGCGGCGGCGCCGCTCGGCATCACGGTCCATGATCACATGATTATCGGCGCAACCGGCCATGCGAGCCTGCGCGGCAGGAGATTGATCTGATGTCCAATCCTTATCCAACCACGCCGCGTCGCGGCTTTCATGATCTCAGCCGGGCGCTGGGCGCGGTCCATGCCGAGCTGCAGCAGCTCGTCGGAGAGGTCTCGCTAGCCGCAGCGGACGTCCCGGCAAACGGCTTGCCCGCTGTCGCCGATATCGGCCCGGTTCGCGCCCGCGCCGTCTATCGCGCCAGACGGCAACGCGACGCAGCGTTCGGCAAGGACATGGATCTGTTCGGAGAACCCGCCTGGGATATCCTCCTCGACCTCCTCGTCGCCGATGCTGACGGGCGCCGGATCTCGATCACCAGCGCCTCGGGTGCCGCGAACGTCCCGCCGACCACGGCGCTCCGCATGATCGCCATCCTCGAGGAGCGCGGCCTGATCGAGCGGTCGGACGATCCATGCGACCGGCGCCGATCCTGGGTGACGCTGACCGACAGGGGGCGCGCTGCCACCTGCGCCGCGCTCAGCTGGAAAGAGAAATGATGGCTGCGGGACGAATTTGCCCCGATCGACCATGACGCATTTTTCAAGGTTAAAGCCATAGCTCTCGTATACGGGCGACAACGATCCGACGCGCGATGCCGCCCACAGATAATCTGGTCGTGCCGGAAAAAGCCCCTATGATGAATGCCCGTTCGCTCGAACGCGGGCTCACGCCCGTGTCGATCGGATCGAGCACCAACCTGCCGGTGCAGCCGCAGAAAGACCGGTCAGAATGACGACTCCTCCCGAAAGCTTTCACTGGCATCCTGACCATTTGCGGCTCGGGATCGAGGCCGCCGGCGTCGCGCTCTGGTCCTGGAACGTCGATGACGATGGCCTCACCATGGACCCGGCCGGCTTCGCGCTCTGGGGAATGGAGTGGAGCCCGTCAGTCACTTTCGAGCAGCTATCGTCCCATATCCACCCGGCCGACCGCGACCGCGTGCGCGCCGCTTTCGCAGCGACCCGATCAATGGACGGCGCCTATGAAACGGATTTCCGGATCCTGATCGGTGACGAGGTGCGGTGGATCTCGGCGCGCGGCAAGGGCAATGACGCCGGAATGGTCGACCGGATCATGTACGGCGTGTTCCTTGACGTCACCGGCCGCAAACAGGCCGAAGAGGGGCACGAACTCCTCGCCGGCGAAATGAGCCACCGGGTCAAGAACCTGCTCGCGATAGCGACCGGGCTCACGGCGATCACCTCCCGCTCGACCGGCACTCCCGCCGAGATGGCAGCCGAGCTGACCCAGCGGCTGAGCGCGCTCGGCCGCGCACATGATCTCGTCAGGCCGCTGCCCGGCGAGCAGGGGCGGGCCGCCCTGCTCGGCGACCTGTTCTCGGTATTGCTTGCGCCCTATGACGACGGCGGCGCCTTCAGCGGCCGCATCCGCGTGGCGGTGCAGCGGATGGGCGTAGGCGAGAAATCGGCGACCACCCTCGCCCTGATCGTTCATGAGCTCGCGACCAACTCAGTGAAATACGGAGCGCTCTCGGTCGACACCGGCACGCTCGATGTTTCGAGTGCGACTGAGGAAAACGATGTCGTGGTGAAATGGGTCGAGCATGGCGGGCCGCCGGTCGTCGCGCCCACCGCATTGGCCGGGTTCGGCACGAAGCTGGTCCAGCGGAGCATCACCGGGGCGCTTGGCGGTTCGATCAGCTATGACTGGGCCGAGGAAGGCTTGATCGTCACGCTCCGCATGCGCGACGACCGCCTCGCTGCCTGACACACGCACACCGGGCACTGGCGGGTGCCGATTCAGCCGCTTGGCAAGAAAAGCTCAACCTGTGCGGCCGGATCGGTCGTTTGACAGCGGCCACGCCCGGCGCGACACAAGCCCAGTCCTTCCTGCCGTTCCGGAGCTTGTTCATGCGTCTTTCCCGTGCCGTCCTGCTGCTCGGCGCTGCCCTGCTTCCCATCACCGCACAGGCGAAGCCGGCCCCCGGGCCCGTCGCGGCGGCTGCGGTCAAGCCGATCGACTTCACTGAGCGCACGCTCGCCAACGGCCTGAAGGTCTACGCGATCCGCGATACCGGCACGTCGAACGTCGCGGTGCAGGTCTGGTACGATGTCGGATCGAAGGACGATCCCGCCGGCCGCTCGGGCTTTGCGCACATGTTCGAGCATCTGATGTTCAAGGCGACGAAGAATCTCGTCTCGGAGCAGATGGACCGGCTGACCGAGGATGTCGGCGGCTACAACAACGCCTCAACCAATGACGACTACACCAATTATTACGAGATAGTTCCCGCCAACCACCTCCAGCGGCTGCTCTTCGCCGAGTCTGACCGGATGGCGAGCCTGGTGGTCGAGCCGAAAAGCTTCGCCTCGGAGCGCGACGTGGTGAAGGAGGAGCTTCGCCAGAGCACGCTCGCACGGCCTTACGGCAAGCTGTTTTCGGTCTATTTCTCGGCCATTTCCTATAGTCGGCATCCCTATGCGCGGTCGACGATCGGCAGCATCGAGAATCTGGAAAGCGCATCGATCGACGATGTCCGCGCCTTTCACGCAACCTATTACCGGCCCGACAATGCGATCCTGGTCGTCTCGGGCAATTTCGATCCGAAGCAGCTCGATACGTGGGTCGACCAGTATTTCGCCGGTATCGCGAAGCCCGACCGCCCGATCCCACGGGTGTCGGTGACTGAGCCCGAGCGGACCGTCGCAACCCATTACAAGGTTTATGAGCCGAACACGCCGCTGCCGGCGGTGATGATCAGCTACCCGATCCCGGCCGACAATGACCCCGACAGCCCGGCAATCAGCGTGCTCAACGCCGTGCTGTCGCAGGGCGAGAGCTCGCGGCTTTACGAGACGCTCGTCTATCGCGACCAGCTCGCCCAGACAGCCGAGAGCTTTCTCGACAGCAAACAAGGTCCGGGCAATCTCGGTGTGCTGGCGATCATGGCCGGCGGCAAGACCGCCGATGCCGGCGAATCGGCGCTGCGTCGCGAAGTGGCGCGGTTGCGCGATGCACCGGTCAGCCCAGCCGAGCTTTCCGAGGCCAAGAACGAGATCCTGACCGGGGCGCTGAAAGGCCGCGAGACCGCCGAGGGCAAGGCCTCCACCCTTGCTGCTTCGGTGATCATCGACGGCGATCCCCGCGCGTCCGATCGCCAGCTCGCCCAGATCGCGCTGGTGACGGCTGCCGACCTGCAACGCGTCGCGCGGAAATATCTTCGCGACGAACGCTCGGCCACGATCCAGTATCTTCCCGTCGAAAGCGCGCCCGCCGGCGTCAAGGGCGACACGATCAAGGTCGCCCCGAGCGTTGTGGTCACGCCGCTCGCCGCTCCTGCCAAAGTTGAAATCGTCACGCCGGCCGGCGATGCCGATCGCCTGAAACCGCCCGCAGCGGGGCCGGCAGTCGCCGCCTCGATGCCGTCGCCGCGCGACTTCAGGCTCGCCAACGGCCTGCGCGTCGTCACCGTGGAAAAGCGCGACCTGCCGCTGCTGACTGCTTCGCTCGTCTCGGATGTCGGCGGGGCAGCCGATCCGGCCGCCCGCGCCGGCCTTGGCAGCCTGACCGCCGACGTGCTGACCAAGGGCACCGCGACTCGCTCCGCAACCCAGATCGCGGCGCAGATCGAGGCGCTTGGCGGTTCGATTGAAAGCGGCGCCGACTGGGACGGGTCGTCGGTTTCGGTGACGGTGAAATCGGATCAGGCGACACCGGCGCTCGCCATTCTCGCCGATGTCGCACGCCATCCGGCACTTGCCGCCGACGAACTCGAGCGCGCCCGTGCGCTAGCGATTGACGGCGTCTCGGTCACCCTCAAGGATCCCGCCCAGCTTGCGGGCCTCGTCGCAGGCCGGGCGGTGTTCGGCAATGAAAGCTACGGCCATGTGCTGTCCGGCACGCCCGAATCGCTCAAGGCGATCACCCAGAGCGATATCCGCTCCGCCTATCAATCGACCTGGCAGCCTGGACAGTCGACGCTGATCCTCGTCGGCGACATCACCCCGGATGCGGCGCGGGAGCTTGCCGAGAAGAACTTCGGAAGCTGGAAGGAATCCGCCGACACGGGGTCGAAGACTGGCGCTGCCGCACTTCTCACCCCGCCCGCGCCGCGCGTGATCGTCGTCGATATGCCTGACGCGGGACAGGCCGGCGTGATCGTCGCCCGGCCGGGCATCGCGCGGCGCGACCCGGCCTTTTATCCGGCGAGCGTCGCCAACACAGTGCTCGGCGGCGGCTTCTCGTCGCGGCTCAACCAGGAGATCCGGATCAAGCGCGGCCTGGCTTATGGTGCGGGCAGCTCGCTTTCGGCACGGCGCGATCCCGGCGCAATCGCGGCGCGCACGCAGACGAAGAACCCGACCGCGCCCGAGACGGTTGCGATCATGATCGCGGAGATGAAGCGGCTCGGCACCGAGCCCGTCGCCGCGAGCGAGCTCGAGCCGCGCAAGGCGACGCTGATCGGCGATTTCGGCCGACGGGTCGAGACGACCGGCGGCATCGCCGATGTGCTCGGCGATTATGTCGTCGAGCGAGTGCCGCTCGAGGAGCTCAAGACCTTCACTGCGTCAGTCTCGGCGGTGGATCCGGCGGCGGTCCAGGCTGCGGCGGCCAAGCTGCTCGATCCGTCGCGGGCAAGCATCGTCGTGGTCGGCGATGCGAAATTGTTCATCGATGCGCTGAGGAAGGACTATCCCAACCTCGAACTGATCCCGGCGAGCGCGCTGAAGCTGGACAGCGCGGCGCTGAAATAAGCGCCCGGCGCGGTGCGCGGGAAGATTACGTTAACCTTCAAGTGTTTCGCTTCGACACACCCCGAAAACAGGGGCGGCGGCGGTGTTCGAAACCCGCTATGAAACGCGCGTGAACTGGGGTGCGATCAGAAACTGGTTTCGGATACGGCGGCTGGGCAAGCTCGGTGTCGTCGGGATCGTCGCGCTCATCTGCGCAGGCGTTTCGGCACAGGGCGCGATCCGCGCGATCGTCGACCAGCAGGCCAAGGCGGCCCGCGCAGCGGCGAAGCCCACGGGCTATGAAGCCGAGGATCATTTCCCCGGCGCAGCCTATTTCTACGTGGCCGAGGAAAGCGCCGCCCCGGGCGCAGGCGCGACCGGGACGACCGCCCTACCCGACCTGCCGGTCCCGGCCCGGGCAGCTTCCCTCGCCACCGATGCCTCGATCCACCCGGCGCAGCCTTTTTCGACCGCGGCAGCAAGTGCGATCGATCGCGGCCGGGCACTGCAATGCCTTACCGCTGCGATCTATTATGAAGCGGCGACCGAGCCCGACGCGGGGCAGCAGGCGGTTGCCCAAGTGATCCTCAACCGAGTCCGTCATCCCGCTTTCCCGGCGACCGTGTGCGGCGTCGTCTACCAGGGCTCCGAGCGCACAACCGGCTGCCAGTTCAGCTTCGCCTGTGACGGCTCGATGGCGCGCATCCCCTCACGCGCTTACTGGATACGCGCGATGAAGGTCGCGGCGGCGGCACTGAACGGGCGGGTCTTCGCCCCAGTCGGCCTCGCCACGCATTACCACACCTATGCGGTTACCCCGTCCTGGAACAGGAGCCTGGTGATGACCGCAGCGATCGGCGCACATTTCTTCCATCGCTGGCAGGGCTGGTGGGGCACGCCTGCCGCCTTCAACCAGTCTTATGCCGGACGTGAGCCCGTCCCCGGCCCGCATGCCCGGCCCGCTTTGCCGTCGATCGCGATGGCCTCGGCGGATACTGCCATGCCGACACCGCGCACCGCCGCTACGGCGATCCAGCCGGCCTATGCCCAGAGCAGCATGCTCAAGCCCGCGATCGCGACGACGACCGACGGCGGAGAATCGCAGATTCTCGACCGCTGGAAGGACTCGGGCAAGCCGCTCCGCTGAGCCCTATTTCTTCTCGCCCAGATATTTGTCGAACCAGGCGATCGTCCGCCTGGTCACATCGGTCGCGTTGGCGGGATTGCGGATGCCATGGCCTTCTTCGGGGTAGATCACCAGGCTCGTGTCGACGCCCTGATCCTTCAACGCATGCCAATATTCGACTGACTGGGTCGGCGGCACCTCGATGTCGCGCTCGCCGACATAGATGAAGGTCGGCGTCTTCGCCTTTTTCATGAAATAGATCGCCGACACATCCTCATAGGCCTTGGGATCGTCGTACATCGTCTTGCCGAAAAAGGGCAGCATCCACTGGTCGATGCCGTTGGTGCCGTAATAGCTGATCCAGTTCGACAACCCGGCGCCAGCAACGATTGCCTTGAAGCGATTGGTCTGGGTGTTGGCCCACATCGCCATGAAGCCGCCATAGCTGCCGCCGGTCAGGCCGAGCCGAGCATCATCGACCGGCGCCACTTTCTCGACTGCATCGATGCCGGCCAGGATGTCGCGGAGGTCGCCGCCGCCGAAATCGCGCTTGTTGGCAGCGGTGAACGCTTCGCCCTGACCGTAGCTGCCACGCGGATTCGGGAAGAACACATAATAGCCAGCCTTGAGCAAGGCCGTGAAGGTTCCCCGCGACACATAGTTCGGCACGTTCGCCGCCGATGGGCCGCCATGGACGACGGTGATCATCGGCGCTTTCTTCGCCGGGTCCGCATCGGCCGGTGCGAGCAGCCAGCCCTGGACGCTATAGCCCTCGTTCCTCCAGGTCACGCTGGTCGCCTTGACCAGCGCCGGCTGGGCGTCGTTGTCGTGGGTGATCTGTACCGGCGCGTCCGTCGGCCCGGCAAAGATCGCCGGCGCATGAGTATAATCCTGGACGACCATCGCGACCGTCTTGCCATCGGCGCTGAAGACGGCATGGCCATCGCCCGCGCCGAAGCTCGCCGGGCGGCTCCAGCCAACGGCGCTCCCACGCGTTCCCGACGCGTTGAGCAGGCCGGCGCTATCGCCGCGCAGCACCGTCCCGCGTACGGAAGAACCCGGCCAGGCGATCGAGGTGACCGTGTAGTTGCTCTTGTCGGTCACGTCCCGCGGCGCACCGCCCGCGAACGGCACCGTCCACACATCGCCGCCGACCGAGCCGAAATCGCTCATCAGGCCGCCAATATAGGCAATTGTCTTCCCGTCAGGCGACACCCGCGGGAAATTGATCTGCGTCTTCGGCGCAGCAATATTGCGGACCGCGCCGGTCGCCGAGTCGATCGCGTCGAGCGTCGCCACCCACCAGTTATTGTCGCCATTGCCGAGCGCGGTCGTCGCCACGAAACCGGCGCCGTCCGGCGTCCAGTCATATTCATAGACATAGCGATCGGCGGGCGAAACCGGCTTCACCTCGGCCGCGGCAACCGGGCTGCCGGCGACATCGAACACGGCGATCCGCTGCTCGTCATTCTTCTCGCCGATCTCACCCACCTGGCGGACGCCGGCCTGGGTTGCCCCCGATTCCTTGGCCGCGCCGATCGTCACCAGCAGCGCAATCCGCTTGCCGTCGCGCGAGAAACGCGGAGTCTGGGCGACGCCCTCTATCGTCGCGATCGTCCGCTGCGCCTTGCCGTCGTCGAGCAGGAGGGTGACGGTCGCCGCTGCCCGATCGCGCTCGAGGAAAGCCAGGCTGCCATCGGCAGCGAAGCTGAGCCCGGAATAAGTGCATTTCGCACACGGATCGATCGTGCGGAGGATATGGCCCTCCTTCGCATCGCGCAGCGTGATCACGCCGTGCGGGTTCCCTTCACTGCTCTCGATCGTCGCGATCCGATCCCCTTTTTGCGAGAGCGCGAGCCCCGCATATTGGTGGAGCGGCGCAGCGAAGGCGGGGGTCGCAGCGGCGGCGAGCAGGGCTGCGGTCAGGGAAAGGCGCATCGGTTTCTCCGAGGGATCGATGCGGCGGGATAGCATGACAAGGCTGCCCGGCAATCGCGAACTATGATAAGGCCGTAGCGGGACAAACCCGGGCGCATGTCGCCTTGGTCCTATCCTTCGGGCGAGCCCGGTTTAGGTTGCCTGCTGCGGAGGGGAACAAGAGGGAGCTAGCCATGGCCACGCAATTACCGGGCGATCAATCCGCGGGCATGATCGATCGCATCAAGCGACTGCTGATTTCACCGACCCAGGAATGGCCGCTGATCGATGCCGAGCCGATGACGGTCAAGGGCATCTTCATGACCTGGGTCCTGCCGCTGGCGGCGATCGGACCCGTCGCGCATCTCATCGGCATGCTGGTGTTCGGGATCGGCTTTCTCGGCATCTCCTATCACCCGCCGATCGGCGTGGTGCTTGGCAGCGCGATCACCATGTATGTTCTGGCCCTGATCGGCACGTTCGTGATGGCGTTGGTCATCGATTGGCTCGCGCCCAATTTCGGCGCGACCAAGAATCCGGTTTCGGCGATGAAGGTGGTCGCCTTTTCGATGACGGCCGCGTGGATCGCCGGGATTTTCCAGATCATCCCCAATCTGGGCTGGCTCGGCCTGGTCGGACTCTACAGCCTCTATCTGCTCTGGATCGGGTTACCGCTGCTGATGAAGGCACCCGCCGACAAGGCCCCGGCTTATGTCATCGTTTCCATCCTCGTCTGCTGCGTCGCCATGGCAGTCGTCAATTTGGCGGCCTCGTCGATCAGCGGGACCTTTATCCGCCCGCCGCTCATCGCCGATTCAGGCAGCGTGAGCGGAGCCGTGACTGTACCCGGCGTCGGGTCGGTCGATCTCGGCAAGGCAAATGAGGCAGTCGCCGGACTGAAGGCGGCGACCGACAGGATGAAGGCCGATGCAGCAAACGGAACAAGCTCGGCCGTACCGGTCGCGGCATTGCAGGCGCTGCTGCCGGCATCGATCGGCGGTTTCACCCGGGGCGATGTCGAAACCCAGAGCGGCGGCATCGGCGGGATCAATGGCAGCCATGCCGAGGCACGCTATACCCAGGGGGATCAGAGCTTCCGCCTGTCGGTCGCCGATATGAGCGCTGCCGGCTCGATCATGTCGCTGGGCGGCGCGATGAACATGCAGTCGAGCAGACAGACAGCGACCGGCTATGAAAAGACCGAGATGGTCGGCGGCGCAATGGTCACCGAAAAATGGGACAATCAGTCACATTCCGGCAGCTACGGAACGATGGCGGCAAGCCGCTTCATGGTCTCCGCCGAAGGCAGTGCGCCTGACATTGCGACGCTGAAACAGGCGGTTGCGTCGATCGACACCGGCAGGCTGGCGGCGCTCGCCAAATAACGCTGCCCCGGATAGCGCGGACCCAGCCACCTGAACTTCGTTACGTTCCTGTCGAGGAGCAGGCATGACGAAGAAACGGTGCGTGGTGGTGACGGGTGGGGAATCGGGAATCGGGGGCGGCCTGTGCGGTCGCCTTCGGCGAGATCGGGGACGATGTCGCCATCCTGTTCCATAATGACCAAGCCGAATCAAAGGGCGTCGCTGCCGGGGTAATCGCCGCCGGCGGGCGAAGATCGTCCAGTGCGACGTGAGCGACGAAGCGTCGGTCGCAAGCGCCGTGGCGATCGAGGAGGCCGCGCGGGGCATCCGGGTCAACGCGATCCAGCCTGGCATGATCCTGACGCCGATGAACGAACGCGCGATGGACGATCCGGTATATCGAAAGCGCCTCGAGTGGCGTTCGGTGCGCCGCCGCCGGACCTGCACGTCGGCGACACGATCCTGTGGGTCAATCGCGATCTCTTCCGCCATACGGCCACGGCGCGCGACGGCGGGTTCGATCCCGACCTGTCGCCGGCCGGGACCGCCAGGCTGGTGCTGAAAAGCCTGGAGCTGTTTCCTTTTTCTGCAGGTTCCATCCCGGCATGAGGGGGCAGCTCGTGGTGGCGCGCTGATCCGGGGCAGGCCCTGCCCGCCGGTCGCCGGCGGGGCCTTTCCCTTCGGATCGTCCGCTTACTGACGACCGCCGGAATCCGCCGCGAAATCGTGCAGCCCGCGCGGGAAGGGGTTGATCGCGACCCGCGTGTCCATTTGCCCGACCGGCCCGCCGAAGCTCGCGCGGTGCCAGCGGCCCATTGCCGCGGTGACGATGTCGCCCGGGGCAGCGGTGAAGAAAGGCACGCCTTCGATCTGATAGTCGATATTGCCCTCCATCACGAACCAGAATTCAGTGAAGTCGACATGGAAATGGCCGAGATTGCTCGGCGGCGGCGTCGGCGTGCCCTTGCCGCGAATATTGTTCATGAAGAAATGGTCGCTGGCGATGAAGGCGCCCGCCCGCGCATCGGCGCCGATCACGTCCTTGTAATAATCGAGATAGGGCTTGTTGGCGCCGTCATAGGCGCCGTCCCCGCCCGACAGCACGACCTTGGTATAGGTGTAGCCCGGAATGTCCCTCGGCTTGGTCGGCGAGCTGGTGACTGGATAGATCGGCGTGTCATTGGCCTGATGGATCTCGAGCCAGAGCGCCGGGTCCGATCCCACCGTCTCCATGGTGAAGGGCAGGCGCAGCGGGATGTTGATCTCGAAGCCCTTCGAGGCGACGAACGGCTCCTGCCCCTTGATGCTGACCCGGACCTGGCCGCTCCAGACAATCATGCCGACCCGGTTGTCGGGATACAGCACCTCGACCGTCTTTCCGCCCGGCGCGAGCTGATGCCAGTCGGCGGCGAGATCCTTGTTGCGCACCACCGGCTGAATCCAGTTCGGCTGCCCCCTGTGCAGCGCGAGCACGTCGGCGAATTTCCACAGCGGCTTGTTGGGCGCGACATAGGCATCGACCGGATTTTTCTTGGGCGACCAGCCGAAGAGCAGCGGCGGTCGTTCGCGCGCCGGGCCGGGCATCGGCATTGCCTGCGCCGGCGCTGCCTGCGCGAAGCCCGGTGACCCGATCGACACGGCGGCCGCGAACATGCTCACGCTCACCAGGGCTTTCATGAGATGCATTTCAGTTCTCTCCTCCTAAGGGGCCCGGCATTTGCCGGATTGTCCCCGCTATTCCTGCTTCACCGGTCTTTGCCGGCCGCGATGCGCAGCTCTCGAAACCATCTATATCAAATATAGGATATAGGAAAAGCAAATTTGAACCGCTGTCATGACCGATGATTCCGGACGAATTTTGTCGATCCCAAGTAGCAAGGCTGTTTCACGAGGAAAGAAATTATCACGAAATTTTATTGGTTTAACGAAACATCCCGCGCGGGAGCCGAGAACCACCCTTGCAAAGACTCCTCGACGCTCGCACTTGACGGGCTGAATGACGCACGCCGGGCGAACGACCCAGGGCCATTCGAGGGGACGCCCGAGAGCACTGGCGCAAACTTGGGAAGCCGCTGATGCCGACTGCCTTTTTTCCTTCGCGCCTTCTCCTGATCGCCGGTACGGCGCTGGCGCTATCGAGCTGCTCGGGTGCTCCGAAGCCGCAGCCGCCACTGCCCCAGGTCACCGTCGCTCTTCCGTTGCAGCGCGACGTCGTCGACTGGGACGAATATGTCGGCCGATTCGAGGCGATCCAGGACGTGGAATTGCGCCCCCGGGTCTCCGGCACGATTGATCGAATCCTCTTCGCGAATGGCCAGCATGTCCACCAGGGCGAAGCCCTCTTCATCATCGATCCGCGCCCCTATGCCGCCGCCCTCGCCCAGGCCCAGGCGCAGTCCGCCAAGGCAAACGCGTCGCTGATCAACGCCCGCTCCGAGCTCGCCCGCGCCGAAAAGCTGCTCGCCGCCCAGGCGATCAGCAAGGAGGAGGAGGAAACCAAGCAGGCCACCGTCCGCACCGCCGCCGCCGATCTCGCCGCCGCCCAGGCCAATGTCGCCACCGCACGGCTCAATCTCGGCTTCACCACGGTGCGCTCGCCGATCACCGGCCTCGTTTCGGATCGCCGGGTCAGCAAGGGCAATTTCGCGACGGAGGGCACGACTATCCTCACCCGGGTCGTCTCGACGGATCCGATCTGGTTCTCGTTCGAGGGCGCCGAAAGCTTCTACCTCAAATATCTCCGCCAGGATCGGAAGGGCGAGCGCGGCTCCTCGCGCAACACGCCCAACCCGGTCCAGGTCCAGCTCGCCGATGAGAGCGGCTATCGCTGGCACGGCCGGATGGAGTTCGTCGACAATGCGATCGACACCAATTCGGGCACGATCCGCGCCCATGCCGTCATCGCCAATCCGGACGGTTTCCTGACCCCCGGCCTGTTCGGCCGCGCGCGCCTGCTCGGCTCGGGCCATTATCATGCGATGCTCGTCCCCGACGAAGCGATCATCACCGACCAGACCCGCAAGCTCGTCTATGTCGTCGGCAAGGACGGCAAGGCGACCCCGCGTCCGGTCGAGACCGGCCCCCAGGTCGAAGGTCTTCGAGTCATCAGGACCGGCCTCGCCCCGACCGAGCAAGTGGTGATCGAAGGCATCACCACGCTTCAGCCCGGCATGGCGGTCAAAGCCAATCTGGTGACGATGAAGCCCCGCGCCGCCGACACGTCGCCGACCTCGCAGCCCGACAGCGCGCCGCCGGCCTCCGAAGCGACAGCGAACTGATCCCGTGAAGTTCCCGCATTTCTTCATCGAACGGCCGATCTTCGCGGCAGTGCTCTCGGTCCTGATCGTGGTGTTCGGGATCGTCGCCTATCCGTCGCTCCCGGTCGCGCAATATCCCGAGATCGCGCCGCCGACCGTCGTTGTCAGCGCGACCTATCCCGGCGCCACCGCCGAGACCCTCGCCGAGACAGTCGCAGCGCCGCTCGAGGAATCGATCAACGGCGTCGAGAACATGATCTACATGTCCTCCTCCTCGACCGGCGACGGGGTTATCGCGATCACCGTGACGTTCAAGCAGGGCGTCAATGTCGACCAGGCGCAGGTGCTGGTGCAGAACCGGGTCGCCACCGCTGAGCCCCGTTTGCCCGACCAGGTTCGCCAGATCGGCGTGACGGTGCGCAAGAATTCACCCGACATCCTGATGGTGATCGCGCTGACCTCGCCCGACGGATCGCTGTCAGAGCAATATGTGTCGAACTATGCGACGACGCAGGTGATCGACCGGCTCCTCCGCATCCCCGGCGTCGGCGGCGTCCGCAGCTTTGGCGGGCGCGATTACAATATGCGGGTCTGGATCGATCCCGATCGCGCCGCTTCCCGCAATTTGACGGTCGACGAGATCGTCACCGCGATCCGCGGCCAGAACGCTCAGATCGCGGTCGGCTCGGTCGGGCAGCCGCCGTTCAACCAGGGCGGTACTGCCTTCCAGCTCGGCATCCAGACCGAGGGCCGGCTCACCACGACCGACCAGTTCGGCGAGATCATCGTCAAACGCGACACCGAGGGCCGGTTGACCCGCCTCCGGGACGTCGCGCGGATCGAGCTCGGCGCGCAGGATTACGGGATCAATGCGCAGCTGAGCGGCAAGCCGATGACGGCGATCGGCATCACCCAGCTGCCGGGATCGAACGCGCTCACCACAGCAGACGCGGTCCGCGCCGAAATCGCCAATGCGGCAAAGAGCTTCCCGCCTGGGATGACCTACAGCATTCCCTATAACCCGACTGAATATATCCAGGCATCGATCGAGGCAGTCTATCACACGCTGTTCGAGGCGATCATCCTGGTCGCCCTGGTCGTGCTGCTCTTCCTGCAGAGCTGGCGCGCTGCGTTGATCCCGATCGTCGCCATCCCGGTCGCTTTGGTCGGCTCGCTGGCGATGCTCGCCGCGTTCGGCTTCTCGCTCAACAACCTGTCGCTGTTCGGCATGGTGCTCGCGGTGGGTATCGTCGTCGACGACGCGATCGTCGTGGTCGAGAATATCGAGCGGCTGATGGAGGAAAAGGGGCTCACCCCCCGTCAGGCGGCGCATGAAACGATGGACGAAGTCTCCGGCGCGCTGGTCGCGATCGCCCTGGTGCTGTGCGGCGTGTTCATCCCGACCAGCTTCATCCCGGGCATCTCGGGGCAATTCTACCAGCAGTTCGCGCTGACGATCGTGTCGGCCGCGGTCATTTCCGCCTTCGTTTCGCTGACCCTGTCGCCGGCGCTTGCCGCGTTGATCCTCAAGCCGAAGAGCCACGATGCCGAACCGCGCCCTGGCATCCTCCACGCACCGGCCCGCTTCGCGCGCTGGTTCAATGACGGCTTTGCCGGCCTCGGGCGCCGCTTCGGCAAATATACCGCCCGCGCCGTCCGAGCCCTTGCGCTGGTCGGCATCGTCTATGCCTGCCTGATCGGCCTCGCCGGCTGGCGCTTCACTGCGACCCCGACCGGTTTCATCCCGGCGCAGGACCAGGGCTATCTGATCGCTGTGATCCAGATGCCGCCCGGCTCCTCGCTGCAGCGCACGACCGAGATCATGGGGCGCGCGACCAAGATCGCGCTCGCCAACAAGGCGACCCTTGCGACGGTCGCCTTTGCCGGGCTCGACGGTGCGACTTTCTCGACCGCACCCAATGCCGGCGCGATGTTCGTGCCGCTGAAGGCATTCGGCGACCGCGAAAATGCCGACCTCGTCGCGAACGAGCTGCGCAAGGCGTTCGGGGCGATCAATGGCGGCAACATCCTCGTCGTGCCCCCACCCCCGGTGCGCGGCATCGGCACCGGCGGCGGCTGGAAGATGATGATCGAGGACCGCACCAATCTCGGGCTGAAAGCGCTCGAGGGCGCTGCCTTCCAGATGATGATGAAGGCGAATCAGACGCCCGGGATCACGAGCGCCTTCACCACCTTCAACACGCGCACGCCGCGCCTGTTCGCCGATATCGACCGCGAGCGCGCCGAGCAGCTCGGCGTGCCGGTGGAAAATGTCTTTTCGACGCTCGGTACCTATCTCGGCTCGACCTATGTCAATGATTTCAACTTTCTCGGCCGCACCTTCCGGGTCACCGCCCAGGCCGATGCCCCCTATCGCGACCAGATTTCCGATGTCGGCCATCTGCGCACCCGCTCGGCATCGGGCCAGATGGTGCCGCTCGACGCGGTGATGACGCTGAAGAACGACAGCGGACCCTACCGGGTGGTGCGCTATAATCTTTATCCTTCGGCCGAATTCCAGGGAGACACGGTACGCGGCTTCTCGTCGGGCCAGTCGCTCACCGCGATGGCCAAGCTTGCCAGCGAAACCCTGCCCAAGGGCATGACTTTCGAATGGACCGAGCTCGCCTTCCAGCAGCAACAAGCGGGCAACACGGCAGGGCTCGTTTTCGGGCTTGCCGTGCTGTTCGTCTTCCTGCTGCTCGCGGCGAACTATGAAAGCCTGGTGCTGCCGCTCGCGGTCATCCTGATCGTGCCGATGTGCCTGCTCGCAGCCATTCTCGGCGTGAACCTGACTGGCGGGGACAATAATATCCTCACGCAAATCGGGCTCGTCGTGCTGATCGGCCTTGCCGCGAAGAACGCGATTCTGATCGTCGAGTTTGCGCGGCAGAATGAGGATGCCGGCATGGAAATGCACGCAGCCGCCGAGCACGCCGCCGAGCAGCGCCTCCGCCCGATCGTGATGACCTCGATCGCCTTCATCCTCGGCGTGCTGCCGCTGGTGATCGGCACCGGCCCGGGCGCCGAGATGCGCAAGGCGCTCGGCGTCGCCGTGTTCTTCGGGATGATCGGCGTGACCAGCTTCGGCCTGCTCTTCACCCCGAGCTTCTATGTGATCAGCCGCAAGTTCGGCGACTGGGTGAGCGAGAAATGGCGGCGCGGAAAGTCGGCGCCGCCGCTCGCCGCGCCTGAAGGGGAACCGGCATGATTCGGCTCCCTGGCTCCTTGCCTTCCCTACTCTTCTTCCCCGGCGTAGGCCGGGGCCCAGTTTGGAAGGTCTCTCGATCGATCGCTGAGGTTCGCCCGACTGGGCCCCGGCCCTCGCCGGGGAAGAAGCTGATTTCGGCCAGGCGCCTGACACTGGGATTAATCCCCCTTGCCCTCTCCGCCTGCACCGTCGGCCCCAACTACACTCGTCCCGCCACCCCCTCGGTCGCCACCGGCAATTTCGCCGAAACCGCGAATACCGCCGCCGCTGCCGCAACCCCGCTCCCCGATCATTGGTGGCGCCTCTACAACGATCCGGTTCTCGACCGGCTCGTCGCTGACGCGCTCGCCCACAACACCGATATCCGCACCGCTGCCGCCAATCTCGCCCGCGCCCGCGCTGTGCTCTCGGAGCAGCGCGGCCAGCGGCTGCCCAGCACCGATCTCAGCGCCGGCTATACCCGCAGCCGCACCTCGGCGACGACCAGTGCGACCGGGTCAGCCTTCGAATCCGACTTCTTTCAGCTCGGCTTCGACGCTTCCTATGAAGTCGATCTGTTCGGCGGCGTCACCCGCGCGATCGAGGCCGCCCGCGGCGACCGGGATGCTGCCGCCGCCGAGCTCGACTCGGCCAGGGTTTCGGTCGCGGCCGAGACCGCGCGCGCTTATGCCAGCGCCTGCTCCAACGCGGCCCAGCGTGCCGTCGCGATCGAGACGGTCACGCTGCAGCAAGAGACGCTCGACCTCACCAACACCCTGTTTACCGCGGGCCGCGGCACCCGCCGCGACGTGCAGCGCGCCGATGTGCTGCTCGCCAACACCCAGGCGCAAATTCCCGCCTTCGAGGCGGAGCGCCGCGCATCGCTTTATGCGCTTGCCGTCCTGACCGGCCACGCGCCCGAAGCGATCGATGCCGATGCGGACAAATGCACCGCCCCGCCGCGCGTCGCCGCCACCATGCCGGTCGGCGACGGCGCTGCGCTGCTCGCCCGCCGCCCCGATGTCCGCGCTGCCGAACGCACCCTGGCGGCCGACACGGCGCGAGTCGGCGTCGCGACCGCCGCCCTTTATCCCTCGATCCAGCTTCTCGGCTCGATCGGCCTCGGCGCGCCAAAGGCAGGCGATGTGTTCAAGTCGCCAAGCCTGTCCTGGTCGATCGGGCCGCTGATCTCGTGGAATTTCCCCAACCAGACCATCGCCCGCGCCAAGGTCCGTGAGGCCCGCGCCGGCGCGGACGCATCGCTCGCCCGCTTCGACGGCACGGTGCTGACCGCGCTCAAGGAAGTCGAGCAGGCACTGGCACGCTATGCCGGTGCACTCGACCGCAACGCAGCGCTCCGCCGCGCCGAGGCTTCGAGCACCGACGCGGCAAAGCTCTCCAAACTGCGCTTCGATTACGGCGCGGACAGCTTCCTGCTGCTGATCGAAGCTGAACGCGACCGGGCCGACGCCCGCGCCGCGCTTGCCGCGTCGGACGCTGCGGTGGCCGATGCGCAGGTCAGTCTGTTCAAGGCGCTGGGCGGCGGCTGGGAGGGCGCGCCGACGCCGGAGCGGCGCGATCCCGCCATTCCCTGAGGCCGGCTCGCCCTCCAAAGGGGGAGCCTTTACGGCATCGATTCCCTGTCGTTCAGCCGCCCATGATGCGCGGCGAGATCCGTCACTATGTCGGACTGAATGAAGAGGACGGGGCAGCAATCTCCGTTCACGACCACTACCCGGAACGGCAGCGCGCGGCCGAACAGCGCGGCCCGGCGCCGCGGCGGAAGCGCGTTCAGGACCCGCGGCGCCCCTCCCGCGACGATTTCCGCCCATTCGGCCTGGGTCGCGGCAAGTTCCCAGAGATGGAGGAAATAGACAGGCATCGGCGATCCCGGTTGCGCAACCGCGGCCGGGGAGCGCAGTTCATATTGCCCCGGATCATCCCTCATCAAGCCCCCGCTGACGATCTGTAGCGATTGCGCCGCACGCGGCAAGGCGCACGAGGTTGAAGCAGGCCGGAAACGAGGATTTCCCAAATGGGCGCGGAGAAGTGGCGGCGGCCTTTTGGGGGGAATCAATCGACCGCCGCCTCGTCTGATGACAACACAGACACGCGCATCCTCGATCCCGAGGGGGGTGGGGTCTGAAGCTGCGCCCCCCCTTCTTATCAACGACTTGTTTACAATTCGTTGATCATGTTTTCGGCAAGGCACCCAGGCCACGCAGGCGCGGGCGTGATAAGCGGCCGCCATACTCGGCGCGCGGCTGTCTTGCGGGATATTCACTGCTTCACCGCGGCTCATGTCACCGCCTTTCGGCGCGACGTAGATCGGGTCTCGCAGGAAGGGTGGCGACGGTCGATGGGGGGGATTATCGACCGTCGCCCAGTCTGTCGAACGATACAGACGCGCGCAGCCTCGACCTCGGGGGGCGAGGCCAGGACTGTGCTCCCCCTTCTAGGAGAAGACCTGTTGCGAAGTCCTTTGGCCACTGCATCGGGAAAATACCTATACCGGGGGTGAAACAAAGCTCCCGGGACCTTCGGTAGGCCACTCCCAGGTTGTTTCTTCCTGTCTCGGCCCGGCGCGAAGTGTCGCTGCGACGGAGCGGCGAAATCCGACCGGCCCTAAGCCGCCGCACTATGTTCCTCGCGCGCCGCTTGCCACACTTCACGCGCGGCATCGGCATTCATCACCCCGATAGCGAGGCCGACGATGATATCGGGCCATGCCGAACGCCAGGCAAAGGCGGTAACCAGCCCCGCCGCGATGATCGCAACATTGGCAAAGGCGTCGTTGCGCGCTGACAGGAACGCGGCGCGCGTAAGGCTTCCACTGCGATGGCGGTGCCGCGCCAGCAGGAATGCGCAAAACAGGTTGATGGCGAGCGCCCCTGTTCCGGTGATCGACAAGGCGAACGGGGCCGGCGGCACGGGCAGATTGACCTTCGTCCATGCCGTCCAGAGCGTCGCCAGGCCCGGAACCAGCAGGATCGCCGCAAGCACCATGCCCACCCGCGCCCGGTTCCTCGCACTCCACCCAAGCGCGGTGAGGATCAGGATATTCACCAGCGAATCTTCGAGGAAATCGACGCTGTCCGCGAACAGCGACACGGATCCGATATCCAGCGCAACAGCGAACTCGATGCCGAAATAGGCAAGGTTGAGCATCGCGACCCATAGGACGGCGCGCCGCAACAGGTCGTCGGAGGTGTCGGATTTCATTGCCGGTTCGTAGCGCGGCTCGCTCGGGGGAGAAAGTGGCACCCGGTCGCCGGGGGCCACGCGCGGTTTCCCCCCGTTCGCTCCGCTCATCGACGCCGCCAACGGAGCAGTGGCTGTAACGCTGCGGAAATTCTTGGTCGGGGCGACAGGATTCGAACCTGCGACCCCCACACCCCCAGTGTGATGCGCTACCAGGCTGCGCTACGCCCCGACCGAGGGTGGGGCACATATGCGCGTGGCGCGCGCGATGCAAGCGCCGTGGCGCGGGTGCGCAATGTTCGGTCTGCTCGAGGCCAGCATACCCCATTCGATCAAGATTCCGGTTCCGGATCGCGGGGCTCCTCTGTCCAGCCTCCATTGGCGCAACGCGCAGTGCGGACGGCCGTCAGGCCAGGGCGAACCGAAAGGAGGCCGTTTCGCTTCAACTTTCTCATAATTATTTGATTATAAATACTTATTATTGGTCATGCCGTCCGCGCAAAATGTCAGCAACCCTCATGACATTCCTGACGATATCGTCTGATTCAACCCCAACCGCCGCGCCGCTACACAAGCTCATGCCAATCCGGAGGAGACCGCAGATCCCCGCCCTCGCAAGCGCCCCGCACCCAAGCGATTGTTGCGCGTCCACCGGACAAGTGATAGCGCGCGGCCCTTGTAGAAATGGGCCGTACCGGTCCCGCCACCCCAAGCCATTTTTGGCCAAGCCATTCAGGATGCCATGTTCGCAACCATCGCCCTTGCCGCAGCCACCGCCGGCACCGCCCCCGGGGCCGGGCTGTCCGCCACGCTGAACTTCTTTCTTCCGATGATCGCCGTGGCGTTCGTCGGCTATTTTCTCCTGTGGCGGCCTCAGAACCAGCGCATGAAAGCGCATCAGGCGAGGATCGATTCAGTCAAGAAGGGCGATTCGGTCGTCACGGCGGGCGGCATCGCCGGTAAGGTGACCAAGGTCGACGACCGGTTCGTCGAGGTCGAGATCGCCCCCACCGTCAAGGTGCGCGTGGTCAAGTCGACTCTCGCCGAGGTGACCGCCCCGGGCACCACCAAGCCGGCGAACGATTAGTCCCATGCTCGATTTCCCGCGTTGGAAGGTCGTCTCGATCCTGGTGCTGATCGCCGCGCTGATGACGCTGGCGATCCCCAGCTTCTTCCCCGAGAGCCAGACCAAGCAATGGGGTTGGATTCCGCACCCCCGGATCAATCTCGGCCTCGATCTCGCCGGCGGCAGCTATCTGCTGCTCGAAGCCGACACCAACGATCTCGCCAATTCGCGGCTCGATTCGATGAAGGGTCAGATCGCGGCCGAGATGAAGCGCGGCAATCCCAAGATCGAGATCGGCGACATCTCGAGCGAAGGCGGCAAGCTCAGCTTCTTCGTGCGCGACGTGACCCAGGTCGATGCTGCGCGCGAGCGGCTGCTGCCGATCACCGGCAGCGGCGTCGGCCTGACCGGCAAGCGCGTCTGGGATATCAGCGTCGTTGACGGGAGCCGCTTCGTCGTCGCGCCGACCCAGGCCGGCCTCAACCAGGCGGTCAGCACCGCCATGGACGCAGCGACCGACGTCATCCGCCGCCGCATCGACAAGCTCGGCACGCGCGAGCCGACCATCGTGCGGCAGGGCGACAGCCGGATCGTCGTTCAGGTGCCGGGCTTGCAGGACCCGACCGCCCTGAAGAAGCTGCTCGGCGAAACTGCCAAGCTCGAATTCAAGATGGTCGACGATACCGTCCTGACCCCCGACCAGATCAAGAGCGGAATCACCCCGCTCGGCACCCAGCTGCTTCCCTATGTCGAAGGCGGCGGGACGATCCTGGTCAAGCGGCCGGCGATCCTGACCGGCGAGCAGCTTGTCTCGGCAAGCCAGGGCTTCAAGCAGGAAGACAACCGCCCGATCGTCAATTTCACGTTCGACAGCCAGGGCGGCAAGAAATTCGCCCGGATCACCCAGGAATATACCGGCAAGCGTTTCGCCGTGGTGCTTGACGGCAAGGTGATCTCGGCGCCGACGATCAACACGCCGATCCTCGGCGGCAGCGGCTATATCGAGGGCAATTTCACCGTCCAGTCAGCCGCCGATCTCGCCATCCAGCTCAACTCGGGCGCGCTCCCCGTCGCGCTGAAGGTGATCGAGGAGCGCACCGTCGGTCCCGAACTTGGCGCTGATTCGATCCATGCCGGCATCACTGCGTCGGCGATCGCGGTCGTGCTGGTGATCGCCTTCATGTTCGTGACCTATGGCCGGTTCGGCATCTATGCGAACTATGCGGTGGTGATCAACGTGGTGGTCATCATGGGCGTGCTCGCGCTGCTGAACGGCACGCTCACCCTGCCGGGCATCGCCGGCTTCGTGCTGACCATCGGCACCGCGGTCGATGCGAACGTGCTGATCAACGAGCGGATCCGCGAAGAGCAAAGGCGCGGCCGCACCGTGATCCAGTCGGTCGAGCTCGGCTACAAGGAAGCGAGCCGCACCATCTTCGAGGCCAACGTGACTCACGCCATCTCGGCGGTCATCATGCTGCTGCTCGGCTCCGGGCCGGTGAAGGGCTTCGCCGTGGTGCTGCTGATCGGCATCGTGACATCGGTGTTCACCGCCGTGGTCTTCACCCGCATGCTGGTCGTGCTCTGGGTCCGCCGTACGCGCCCCACCCACCTCAATATCTGATCGGCGGACAGCATATGCGTCTCCTGAAAATCGTTCCCGACAACACGAACCTCCCGTTCGTCTCGCTGCGCAAATGGGCGTTCGCGCTGACCATGCTGCTGTCCATCGCCGCCATCGCCCTGGTGTTCACGCAGCGCCTCAATCTCGGCGTCGATTTCGTCGGCGGGCTGATGATCGAGGAGAAGTTCTCGAGCCCGCCATCGACCGACAAATTGCGCCAGGCGGTCGACCGGCTCAACCTCGGCGAAGCACGCCTGCAGACCGTGGGGACCGACGGCAAGACCATCTCGATCAAGCTGCCGCCGCCCAAGAGCAATGAGAAGGACGCGACCAACAAGGTGGTCCAGGCAGTTCAGGTGGCCGTCAACAAGGTCTATCCCGACGCGACATTCTCCAAGCAGGATGCGGTCAGCGGCAAGGTTTCGGGCGAGCTGATCCAGAACGGCATTCTGGCGGTGGTGCTGGCGGTGCTCGGCATCGGCCTGTTCGCGATCGTCCGCTTCGAATGGCAATTCGGCGTCTCCACCGTGGTCGCGATCGTGCACGACGTGCTGATGACGCTCGGATTCTTCGCGCTGACCCAGCTCGAATTCGATCTCAACATCGTCGCTGCGGTGCTGACCATCATCGGCTATTCGATCAACGACAAGATCGTGATCGACGACCGTATCCGCGAGAATATGCGCCGCTACCGCAAGATGGAGATGCCGCAGATCATCGATCTTTCGGTCAACGAGACGCTTCCCCGCACGGTCATGACCTCGCTGACGATCCTGCTCGCGCTGTTCGCGTTGCTGATCTTCGGCGGGCATGTGCTGCGCGCCTTTACGGCGGCGATGATCCTCGGCGTGTTCGTCGGCACCTATTCGTCTATCTATGTGTCGTCGTCGCTGCTGATCTCCCTCGGCCTGCGCGCCGAGCCGAAGGGGGAAGCGACGGCCACCGCAGCCGCCGCGAAGGCCGAACGGGTGGCGTTCAAGGACATCCCGTAAAGAGCGCGCGGACCGATCGTGAGGATGGACAAGAACCAGCTGACCGACGGCCCGATCATCTCGGGCTTTTCCGGCGGCGGGTTCAAGGTCGATGACGGCGTCTACCGCGCCCTGCTGATCACCCCGCAGCGGGCCGATGGCTGGTCCCCGCCGCCCATTGCCGCGCTCGGCGCGGACGATGTGGCGCCGCTGTTCGCGCTCGATCCGCTCCCCGAATTCCTGCTGCTCGGCACCGGCCCGCTGCTGGTCCGCCCGCCCCTGCCTTTCGTCCGCGCGATCGAGGCTCGCGGGCTCGGCATCGAGGCAATGGACAGCCGTGCTGCGGCGCGCGCCTGGGCAGTGCTGCGCGGTGAGGGCCGCTGGATCGCCGCCGCGCTCTATCCGCTTTGACCGCCAGGGGGCGCGGGCCTATCATGCCATCGGCTTAAAGCTGGGGGAGAATGAGATGAAGCTGCTCGCTGCGATGGCACTCCTGATTGTGCCCGTCCTGCCCGTTTCCGCCGCGGCGCAAGCCGCTCCCTCGGCAAGCACGGCGCCGGCGCCCGATTACAGGCAGGATTCCGCCTGGCTCTGCCGCCCCGGTCGCACCGATGCCTGTTCCGCGAACCAGGACGTCACCGTCATCCAGGCGAACGGCAAGCGGAAGATCGAGAAGTTCAAGCCGGCGGTGGCGCCGCAGTTCGACTGTTTCTACGTCTATCCGACCGTTTCGAACGACCCGACGCCAAACAGCGACATGAACCCCGGCCCCGAGGAGAATCTCGTCGCCGCGACCCAGGCGGCGCGCTTCGCGTCGAAATGCCGGGTGTTCGCACCCCTCTATCGCCAGGTCACGCTGACCGCGCTGAAGGCGTTCATCACCGGCCAGCCGGTGACGATGGACCGCGACACGCCGCTCGCCGACGTGACCGCGGCCTGGAACGACTACCTCGCGCGCGACAATGGGGGGCGCGGCGTCGTGCTGATCGGGCACAGCCAGGGGTCGCTCGTCCTGAAGTCCCTGGTGGCACAGGCGATCGAGACCCAGCCGATCCGGCGCAACATCATCTCGGTGATGCTGCTCGGTACCAATGTCGCGGTGCCCGCCGGCAAGGATGTCGGTGGCGATTTCAAGCGGATGCCGCTCTGCCGCAGCGACCAGCAATATGGCTGTGTGGTCACCTATGTCACCTTCAGGGCGGATTCGCCGCCGCCGGCAAACAGCCGCTTCGGCAAGGTGCCCGATGCAGGGATGGTCGCCGGCTGCACCAATCCCGCCGCGCTCGGCGGCGGCAAGGCAGTGACCGATGCGATCCTCGGCGCAAAGAGCGCCGGCCCGGGCAGCGCGCCGATGGGGCCGTGGACGACCGACAATGCGCCGGTCACCACCGACTTCGTCAAGGTGCCGGGCCTGATCTCGGCCGAATGCGTCTCGCAGGGCGGCTTCGACTATCTCGCCGTCACCGTGAACGCTGATCCCAAGGACCCGCGCACTGACACCATCGTCGGCGACGTGGTAGTGGGCGGCGCCGTGCTGAAGGACTGGGGGCTGCACCTGCTCGACATACCGATCGCGATGGGCAACCTCGTCGACCTGGCCGACCACCAGGCGGCTGCCTGGCGCGGGGTGCCCTACAAGAAGTGAGCCACCAGGCTGGTCAGATGATCGACCAGGGCGGCGCTGTTCGCTTCCCAGGTGAAGCGTTCGGCGCCGCGGCGGACATCAGCCTGTGCCGGCGGATGATCGAGTAGCGCGCTGATCGCGGTGGCGAAGGCCTGCGGGTCGCGCGCGGCGATGCGGCCGAACGCCGGCTCGGTGACCACTTCGCGCGCGCCGCCCGCATCGGTGATGACGATCGGCGTGCCGCAGGCAAGCGCTTCGACCCAGGCATTGGCGAGCCCCTCCGACGCCGAGGCGAGCGCCATCACGTCAGCGGCGGCGAGCAGCGCGGGAAGCTCGGCATGCGGCATGCTGCCGAGCAGCCGGACGCGATCGGACAGCCCCTGGGCGGCGATCTGCGCCTCCAGCGCCGGCCGCACCGGCCCTTCGCCGGCGATCAGCAGCGTGGCGCCCGGGATCGCATCGACGGCGCCAATCGCCACCTCATGGCCCTTGCGCGGAATGAGCGCACCCAGCGAAACGATCAACGGACCGGCGACGCCGAACCCGGCCTTTGCCGCCTCGCGCTCGCGCGGTGCGAAGCGGGCGAGGTCGACGCCGGTGTGGTGGACGCGGATATCGGCCGGCGGCATGCCGATCGCGACCATATCCGCCTTCATCGCTTCGGATACCGCAAGCAGGCCATCAGCCTCGAGCCCCGCCCTGCGTACCGACGCGGCGGTCCCAGCTGCGTGACCCCAGAAATGGATGTCGGCACCCCGCGCCTTGATCGAGACGGGTACACCGAAATGCCTGCCAAGCGCGACCGCAACCGGGCCATCGGGAAAGAAGAACTCGGCATCGATCACGTCGAAGGCGAAGTCGCCGCGCATTTCAGCCAGCAAGGGGATCAGGCGCCTGGTGAGCGCCGAACCATGAAAGCGCGCCCCGGTGCCGGGGATGGTGGTGAAGCGCGGGCGCCGGACATCAAGGCCCCTCCAGGTCTCGCGTTCGGGTACCGTGCGGAGCGCGCGGTGGTGCGAGAGCAGGGCGAGCGGCCAGGGCGGCAAGCCGAGCGGCGCCACGACGCGCAGATCGACGCCAGGATGCGCCGCGAGCCCAAGCGTCTGCCGTTCGACGAACACCCCGAAATTGGGCCGCGTCGCATCGGGGAACAGGGTCGAGAGGGTCAGCACGCGGAGCATGACGCACCTCTAGCGTGCGAAGGTTAAAGCCGCGCTGCCCATCCTCGCTACGGGATCAGATCCGCTTGTCGCCCGGATAGGCAAGCAACAGATCGCTATCCACTGACGCCATGATCTCCACCCTGCCCTCCAGCGTCAGGCACTCGCCCGCGCGCCACGCGACGCCGTCAGCTGCGCCCTCGCCGCTCAGCGGAACGAACCAGCCTGTCATGCCCGCCGGCAGCGTCACCACGCGGTGGCCGCCGGGCAAGCGTTCGAGTACGAATTTCGGCCCCTCGGCAAGGATCGTCCGATCGTCCGAAACCTTGCCCGGAGACGGCAGCGGCACGAACGGTACGGGATTCGAAACCGCGACGCCCGCATCGAGATGCAGCTCGCGATCACTGCCATAATCATAGAGGCGGTAGGTGAGATCCACATTCTGCTGGACCTCGACCAGCGTCAGTCCCGGACCGATCGCATGGATGGTGCCCGCCGGCGAGTAATAGAAGTCGCCGGCCTTGACCGGCTTCCAGTCGAGCAGATGCTCGATCGATCCGTCGAGCGACGCCGCGCGCAGTTCCTCCTTCGTCATCGGCGCCTTGGTGCCGAGCGCGATCGTCGCATGCGGCTCGGCGGCGAGGATCACCCAGGCCTCGTCCTTGCCGCGCGCATAGCCGGCCGCCCGCGCCGCCGCATCGTCGGGATGGACCTGGACCGACAGCTTCTCGCTGGTGAAGAGATACTTGATCAGGAGCTCGGGCTCGGCTGCATGCGGCGTCTGGAACCAGACCTCGCCGATCGCGGCGCCGTCCTTTGCCGGGTCGGCGAAACCGGGCCAAAGAACATGCCTGCCCCATGGCTTTTCGACGCGCTTGGTGGCGAGCAAGGTGGCGGTCATGGGCGGTCCCCTCGGAATGGCGCAAGGTAGCGCCAACGCGTCGATCGCGCCATCCGATCCCTGCACGCGTTCATGCGAAAAACATTGTTCGGGCGCGAAGCCTTGCGCTAAGGATGCCGGCGATGCGTATCCCCATGTCCCGCTCGATCGCGCTTGCGCTTATTGCCGCTTCGGCTTTTTCGGTCAGCGGCTGCGCCGGCGGCCGTAACAAGAAGACCGACCTGCCCTATGTCGCGCGCGACGTCGGCACGCTCTATTCGATGGCGAAGAAGCGGCTCGACCAGCACCGCTACAAGGAAGCGGCGTTGATCTTCGACGAGGTCGAGCGCCAGCATCCCTATTCGATCTGGGCGCGCCGCGCCCAGCTGATGAGCGCTTTCGCCTATTATCTCGACCGGGACTATACCAACTCGATCCAGTCGGCGCAGCGCTTCATCTCGGTCCATCCGGGCAACCGCGATGCGCCCTATGCCTATTATCTCGTCGCGCTCGGCTATTATGAGCAGATCAGCGACGTCACCCGCGACCAGAAGATCACCCAGCAGGCGCTCGACGCGCTGGGCGAGCTGACGCGGCGCTTCCCCAATTCCAAATATGCCGCCGATGCCCGGCTGAAGATCGATCTGGTCCGCGATCACCTCGCCGGCAAGGAGATGGAGATCGGCCGCTTCTACGAGAAGCGCGGGCAATGGCTGGCGGCGACGTTGCGCTTCCGCCGCGTGGTCGACGACTATCAGACGACGACTCATGTGCCCGAGGCGCTGATGCGGCTGACCGAGACCTATCTGGCGCTCGGCGTTCCCGACGAGGCGAACAAGGCAGCGGCCGTGCTCGGTGCGAACTATCCCGGCACTGACTGGTACAGCCACGCATACAAGCTGATGCAGGAGCATCCGGTGCCGGCGGCGGCACCGGCCAAGACGGGCGCCTGACGCGGCGCTTATGCCGCTTCCCCTCCAGCACCCCATTCTCGCCTCCCGGGTCCGCCTTGAATGCTGACCTCGCTCTCCATCCGTGACGTCGTCCTGATCGAGGCGCTCGACCTCGATTTCGGCGATGGTCTCGGCGTGCTCACGGGCGAGACCGGGGCGGGCAAATCGATCCTGCTCGATGCGCTGGGCCTTGCGCTGGGCGCCCGCGGCGAGATCGGGCTGGTGCGTCAGGGCGCGGCCCAGGCCGTGGTGAGCGCCAGCTTCGATACGCCGCACGGGCAGGGCCCGATCGCATCGCTGCTCGCGCAGAACGGCCTCGACGTCGAGCCGGGCGAGCCGCTGATCATCCGCCGAATCGTCAAGTCCGATGGCGGCAGCCGCGCCTTTGTGAACGACCAGCCCGCGTCGGCCGGCCTGCTCCGCGAGCTGGCGGTGCATCTCGTCGAGATTCACGGCCAGCATGACGATCGCGGCCTGCTCAACCCGCGTGGCCACCGGGCGTTGCTCGATGCCTTTGGCCGGCTCGATGCCGGCCCGGTCGCGCGCGCGCATCGCGCCTGGCGTGAGGCCGAGGACGCGCTGGCGGTGGCGCGGGCCGAACTCGACACCGTCGCGCGCGACCAGGAATGGCTCGAGCATGCGGTCGCGGAACTTGTGCGATTCGGCCCCGAGCCCGGCGAGGAGGAGATATTGGCGACCCGGCGCGCGGCGATGCAGCGCGGCGAGAAGATCACCGCCGATCTGCAGGCGATCGCTGACCTGCTCGAAGGCTCCGAGGGCGGGCTCGCCCGGTTGCGGCAGGCCGCGCGTGTGATCGAGCGAATCGCGGACGACCATGAAGCGCTGGCCGAATCGCTCGCCGCGATCGACCGTGCGATCATCGAGGGCGGAATCGCGCAGGAAAAGGTCGACGAAGCGGCCGAAGCGCTCGCCTTTGATCCGGCGCAACTCGAGGCCGACGAAACCCGGCTGTTCGAGCTGCGTGCGCTGGCTCGCAAGCACCGGGTGCAGCCCGACGATCTCGCGACGCTGGCGGCCGAGCTCGGCGCACGGCTCGAGCGAATCGAGAGCGGCGGCGCCGGTATCGCGGCGCTCGAACGCACGGTGGCTGAGGCGGCTTCAGCCTATGGCGCGGCGGCCGACGCCCTGAGCGCGGCGCGCATCGAAGCGGCAGCAAGGCTCGACGCCGCGGTCAAGGGCGAGCTGGCGCCGCTCAAGCTCGACGCGGCACGCTTCCGCACCGTGGTCGCGGACCTGGGCGCCGATCACTGGGCGGCCTCGGGCAAGGACCGGGTCGAGTTCGAGATTTCGACCAACCCGGGCGCCTCCTTCGCGCCGCTCACCAAGATCGCCAGCGGCGGCGAGCTGTCACGCTTCATCCTCGCCCTCAAGGTCGCGCTCGCCGAGCAGGGCAGCGCCGCGACGATGATCTTCGACGAGATCGATCGCGGCGTCGGCGGCGCAGTCGCGAGCGCGATCGGCGAGCGGCTGGCGCGGCTGGCGGCGAACACCCAGTTGCTGGTGGTGACTCACAGCCCGCAGGTCGCGGCGCGCGGCGCGCATCACCTGCTGATCGCCAAGAGCCATGACGGCATCGTCACCCGCACTGACGTGACCCTGCTCGACGAGAAGCAGCGCCGCGAGGAAATCGCGCGCATGCTTTCCGGCGCGACGATTACGGACGAGGCCCGCGCGCAGGCGGAGCGGTTGCTGGAAGCCGCCTGAGCAAGGCATCCGCCAGCCATCGGGTACGGCGCCGCGACACTTTTCCCGCTGTTCCCCGCTGTTATTCCGGAAAAACTTTTTCGCCGCTGTTATGTTGGATTTACCGGCCTATTTTTTCTTTTTTTCTAAGTATCTTACGGCAAATCTCGCTGTTATTGAATAACAGCGGCGGAACAGCGGAAAAAACAGCGGGGAACAGCAGGAAGAACAGCTAGCCTGTCGGAATAACAGCGGCGACCGCGGCCTGATATCTTTCGGTCATGTCAAAGAGCGAGACGGACGCAACCCGTGCGCCAGCCCGTTGCGTCCCATGATCGCCGGATGGGTTGAATCGACCGAACCGGGCCGAGCCGCTTCACCGCTAGAAAGGCAGCTTCAGCGTCACCATGATGCGCTTGTCGGGCTTGCCGTCGGGGCTCTTCTGGCCGGTCGTGTAAAGATTGGCCTGCCCGGCGCCGACGTGCGTGCCGAGGCCGGGGCTCCGACCGGATCATATTGATGGGTGAGCGGCTCGAGCCGATATCGCTCATCGGCATCGACATGACCGCAGACCACGATATCGCTGCCCGCGTCGCCCTGGCTCGAGCACGTGGTGTGAGTCACGCGCGGACTATAGGGCTTTGCTTCCTCGACCGAGGCCCGAAGCGCTGACTGGAGCATTATCAGCGTCGCCGCCATCATGTGGCCCGTCTCCAATTTGCCCAACGTTGCTAGCGGCGCATTGTGGCGACAATCGAGCGGCCTTTTAGAATGCGACTTTTTCGCAGAACCGTGCTAAGATCCCTGTATCTCGCGATTCCCCTACAAGCATCGCGTGACTGAGAGACCTTCGCGCTCCCGCTTGTAAAGCTGCTGGAACGTCCTTTGGTCCTCATCCCTGTCCTTTTTCGCACCGCTTCCGTGTTCGCGGAATAGCGCGACCGTGTTCGGATGCGCCGGCCGGGGCCGGACGGTGCTCCGCTCTCTCTTCTCGGCCCCAAACCGGTGCAAGGCGCTGCCACCACCGGGCTACCCAAGGAAATGACTATGCCGATCGGCACCGTAAAATTCTTCAACGCCGACAAGGGTTATGGTTTCATCGCGCCTGAGGGCGGCGGGAACGACGCCTTTGTCCACATCAGCGCGGTTGAAGCAGCCGGGATGCGCACGCTCGATAAGGAGCAGCGCGTGTCTTATGAGCTCGAGCAGGATCGCCGCGGCAAGATGTCCGCGGTCAATCTCGCTGCAGCATAAGCCAGGGGTGGGCGCCGACGAAGTCGGCGCCCCTTCCCAGCCCGCCCCTCCGCCTGGGAGCAGTCCAACGAACACCACCGCCCTGTTCTATCGCGATCGCGCCCGTCAGGCGGAAGCCGATGCGAATGCAGCGACCCTGGACAATGTGCGCACGCGCTGGATGCGCGCCGCCAAGGCCTGGGACGAGATGGCGACCCGGGCGGAAAAGACCGCCGAGCGGCGATCGGTCAATGAAGAGGCGAAGATGATCGCCGAGATGATGGCCGACGACTGACCGTTGCTTCTTGCGCATTTTTCCCGATCGTCAGGCACTTCAACCCGACGGGAAAATGCTCGGGCGGGCCTTGATCCGATCCCCCGCGCTCCGCTAGCGCGGGGATGATGACTGAGCCGCTGCCCACGACCGACGACGAAGCCGCCGCCGAACTGGCGCGACTGGCGGAAGAGATCGCCTACCATAACCGGCTCTATCATACTGACGACGCGCCCGAGATTTCGGACGCCGATTACGACGCGCTCGTCCGCCGCAATAGTGCGATCGAGGCGGCTTTTCCCCACCTGATTCGCGCTGACTCGCCGAACGCGAAGGTCGGCGCCGCGCCCTCGACCCATCTCGCCAAGGTGGCGCATGCCCGGCCGATGATGAGCCTCGAGAACGGCTTCGCCGATGACGAGGCGATCGAGTTCGTTGCTCGCGTGCGGCGCTTCCTCAACCTGCCCGAAGATACTCCGGTCGCGCTGACGGCGGAGCCCAAGATCGACGGCCTGTCCTGCTCGCTGCGCTACGAACGCGGGCGGCTGGTCCAGGCGCTCACCCGCGGCGACGGTGCCGTTGGCGAGGACGTGACCGCGAATGTGCGGACCATCGCCGATATCCCGGCGCAGCTCGTCGGCGCAGCGCCCGACCTCTTCGAGATCCGCGGCGAGGTCTATATGGCCAAGGCCGATTTCGCCGCGCTCAACGCCCGACTGCTGGCCGAGGCAGAAGATCCGCTCAAGGCGCGCCAGTTCGCCAATCCCCGCAACGCAGCCGCCGGATCGCTGCGCCAGAAGGACGCCGCCGTCACCGCGAGCCGCCCGCTGCGCTTCCTCGCCCATGGCTGGGGCGAGACGAGCGCGATGCCGGCCGACACCCAATATGGCGTGATGCAGGCGATTGCCGGCTGGGGCCTGCCGGTCAGCGACATGCTCGTCCGCGTCAACGGCATCACTGAAGCGCTGGCGCAGTATCGCACCATCGAGGCAGAGCGCGCCGACCTGCCCTTCGACATCGACGGCGTCGTCTACAAGGTCGACCGGCTCGACTGGCAGGCGCGGCTCGGCGCGGTGGCCAAGGCACCACGCTGGGCGCTTGCCCATAAATTCCCCGCAGAGCGCGCCCAGACGACGCTGGAGCGGATCGACATCCAGGTCGGCCGCACCGGCAAGCTCACGCCTGTTGCCCGGCTCACGCCGGTCACCGTCGGCGGCGTCGTCGTCACCAACGCGACACTCCACAATGAGCATGAGATCGAGCGGCTCAATGTATGGCCCGGCGACCGCGTCGTGCTGCAGCGTGCCGGCGACGTCATCCCGCAGATCACCGAGAATCTGTCGCGCGACGAGAGCCGCGGCACCTGGCCCTTTCCGACCGTCTGCCCCGAATGCCAGTCGGACGCCGTGCGCGAGGAGGGCGAGGTCGATGTCCGCTGCACCGGTGGGCTGATCTGCCCGGCGCAGCGCATCGAGCGCCTGCGTCATTTCGTCAGCCGTGGCGCGCTCGACATCGAAGGCCTTGGCCTCAAGCAGATCGAGGATTTCTTCCACGACGGCCTGATCCACAGCCCGGCCGACATCTTCCGCCTGACCGAGGAGCAATTGCTCCCCCGCAAGAAGGACGGGCGCGTCTGGTCGGCCAATCTGCTCGCCGCGATCGCGGCCAAGCGCACGCCCGATCCGGCGCGCTTCCTGTTCGGGCTCGGCATCCGCCATGTCGGCAGCGTCACCGCGCGCGATCTGGTCAAGGCATTCGGGACGGTCGAACGCGTCGCCGAGGTCGCGACCCGCGCCGCAACCGACGAAGAGGCGCGTGCCGAGCTGATCGCGATCGACGGGATCGGCCCCGTCGTCGCCGAGGCGCTGGTCGATTTCTTCGCCGAGGGGCATAATCGCGAGGCTTGGGCCGACCTGCTCTCCGAAGTCAGTCCGGCGCCCTATGTTTCCCAAATCCGCGAGTCCCAGGTGAGCGGAAAGACGCTTGTCTTCACCGGCTCGCTGGAGACGATCAGCCGCGATGAGGCCAAAGCCCAAGCTGAGGCGCTGGGTGCCCGCGTGGCCGGGTCCGTATCGGCCAAAACCGATCTCGTCGTCGCCGGGCCCGGTGCCGGATCGAAGTTGAAAAAGGCGGCAGAACTGGGGGTTAGGGTGATCGACGAGGCTGAATGGGCCCAGATCGTCGCAACTGCTGAGTGATGCCTTTTTGCAACGCAGCATGAGCGAATGCTGCGCACTACTTGAAGATTCCCCGTTGTCATTTATCCGAAATGTTCGAGTCGCATGGGGCCAGCAACGGTGAAATCACCGCAGTTCCATCGACTGAGCCTCAAAGGGGAAAACCATGCGACATAATCTTTTCTTGGGTGTGGCTATCGCCGCGCTCGTCATTCCGGCTGCGGCAAGCGCGCAGGAGACAACGTCAGTCATCAGCGGCGCAGTCACGGCGAACGGCGCCGGCGTTTCCGGCGCGAAAGTGGTCGCGACCAACGTTCCCTCGGGCACGAGGTCGGAAACCGTAACCGGTACCGATGGCAATTTCACCTTTTCCGGCCTTCGTCCCGGTGGGCCTTACACAGTCGAAGTGACGAGCACCCAGGGCAACAGCACCGTCACCGATATCTACACGGTCGCGGGCCAGCCCTTCAACTTGCCGATCGACATCGCTGCGCAGACGACCGCCGACGTCGTCGTCACGGCCTCGCACATCAAGGGCGCCGGCGTCATCGGCTCCGGACCCGCGACCGTTCTCACGGCGAACGACATTGCGAATGTCGCATCGGTCAACCGCGACATCCGCGACCTGATGCGCCGCGACCCGTTCGCGACCCTCGACACGTCACAGTCCACCGGTCGCCAGGTCACCTTCGCCGGCACCAACCCGCGCTTCAACCGCTTCACCGTGGACGGCGTTCCGATCACCGATAGCTTCGGCCTCAACCCTGACGCACTGCCGTCACGCCGTGGCCCGGTGCCGATCGATTCCATCGGCGAGTTCCAGACCAAGGTCGCGCCGTACGACATCCGCGAAGGTTTCTTCCAGGGCGGTGTCATCAACGCCATTCTGCGCTCAGGCACCAACTCATTCCAGGGCACGGGTTTTTACAGCATCAATACGGACGGGCTGACGGGTTCGCGACTCAAGCCCTACATCTCGAATCCTACGGGCGTCGCCAATCAACCGAAGTTCAAGAGCCAGGATTATGGCATCGAGCTGTCCGGCCCGATCATCAAGGATCGGCTGTTCTTCATGGTGGCGGCCGAGCGCGTGCGGGCGGACAATCCATTCAACGTCGCCGCAAGCTCTATCACTCAGGCGCAGTTCGACCAGATCGTCAGCATTGCCAAGACTAAGTACAATGTGGACGCCGGCGGCAAGCTGACCAATCAGGGTGACAAGGACGATCGCATCGTCGGCCGTATCGATGCCAACATCACCGATGGGCAGCGTCTCTCGATCACCGGAATCTACACGAAGGACCAGATCAACACGCTGGGCTTCAACTCGGCAACTGCCCAGTCGACGGAATCGAACGACTATGTGAAGCCGAACCGCCTTTGGGCCGCCGTCGCGACGCTGAACTCGACCTGGTCACCCGTCGTCTCGACCGAAACCCGCGTCATGTACAAGAACTATCAGAGCGGCCAGAATCCTATCCTCGCGAAAACGGCGATGGCCTTGATCTGCACCGACGCGGGCTCGGCCGGGGCGATCACCGTCGGCTCCAACGCGACACAGTGTTCGTCTAACGTGAGCACGCTCGCCGTCGGGCCGCTCGGCTCGGCGCAAACCAACATTCTGCGCACCAAGACATTCGACGCACAGGAACTGGTCCGCGTCTCGCTCGGCGATCACAATATCCGGTTGCTGTACGACTATCAGCACGTATCCAACTATAATCTGTTCATCGGCCAGACGGCGAACCCGGGCAGCACCGGCATCTCGTCCGGTGCTTATGGCGCCTATTACTTCGACTCGATCGCTGCGTTCCAGGCCGGCATCGCGCAGGAGTTCGGCTATGCCAACGCGACGACGGGCAATCCGAACGACGCCGCCGCGATCTTCAGCTATGCGACGCACACCTTCGGCCTCCAGGACGATTGGCGGGTTAACTCGACGCTGACGATCAACTACGGTGCGCGTTACGACCTGTTTGCCGGCCATGATCGTCCGCTGTTCAACCAGGCATTTTATGACCGCGAAGGTTTCGCGAACACCGCGTTCCTCAGCGGGCGCGGCCTGTTCCAGCCGCGTGTCGGCTTCGACTGGAAGGCGACACCGCGCTTCAACATCCACGGCGGCGTGGGCATCTTCGGTGGCGGCACGCCCGACGTGTATATCGGCAACAGCTTCTCCTCGAGCGGCGTCCAGCCCGTACTGTTCAGCACCGCCACCAACCCCGCGTATCTGAACAATGTGAGCCTCACCCAGGTCCCGGCAGGTGCTACCGCGGCGCTGAACGGGACGAAGAACGCCCCGGTCGCGGCCCTTGATCCGAACTTCAAGATCGCGTCGCAGTGGCGCGGGTCGCTGTCAGCCACCTATGATTTCAACCTCGGCGGGATGGGCGATCACTGGATCTTCGCGGCCAATGTCCTCATCTCGAAGACCCGCCAGGGCATTCTGTACAGGGATGGCCGCGATCACCCGATCGTCGGCGACAGCGCGCTGACGCCCGACGGCCGCCAGCGCTACTTCGACATTACCCCTGTCAGCCAGGGTGGCGTCTCGGGCAACGCTGATACCATTCTTGGCAACACCACGCGCGGCCATGGCTATATCGGCGTCGTCAGCCTCGCCAAGAAATGGGACTTCGGCCTCAACCTGTTCGGCAGCTTCACCTATCAGGACGTGTGGGACCAGACAGCAACCACCTCGTCGATCGCGTCGTCGAACTATGGCAACACCGCTTATCTCGACGCGAATGGCGCCGCATTCGGCCATTCGAACGACGAAGTTCGCTACTCGTTCAAGTACAACCTCGGCTTCGAGCATGCCTTCTTCGGCGACTACAAGACCAGGGTCAACCTGTTCGGCGAAACCCGGATCGGCTCGCCATACAGCTACACCATGCAGGACGCGGGAACGGTCAGCGGGCGTAGTCAGACGTTCGGCACGGCCGGCAACACCAGCCGCTTCCTGTTCTACGTGCCGACTGGGGTTAACGACCCGAAGATCGTTTACGCGCCGACGGTCGTCGGTGGGGTGGTCACGCAGACGGCGGATCAGGTGGCGGCTCGGATTGATCAGATCATCAATTCGACCGGCCTGGCCAAGTACCGTGGTCAGATCGCGCCGCGAAATGCCTTCAACTCGAAGTGGTTCACGAAGCTCGATCTGCACCTCGAGCAGGAAATTCCGACGTTCGTTGGCAAGTCGCGGATTTCGGTTTTTGCCGACATCGAAAATCTGCCCAACCTCATCAACCACAAATGGGGCGAGCAGCTGCGCAACTTCTTCCCGTACACCGATGTGGTCACTAAGGTGGCGTGCAAGCAGGTCGGCACCAACGCCTGCGCGCAATACACCTATTCGGCGCCGAGCACCGACTCTTTCCTGGCTGATCAGCTGATCACCGTGAACGGTTCGTCTCTCTACTCGATCCGCGTCGGCGCACGCGTCAGCTTC